>JBBAVS010000060.1:19983-23668 GCA_040397585.1 Pirellulales bacterium | reverse complement strand
AGCTCGGGGCTGCCCGTGCCCGGGAGCCGGCGTTGCTTTCTCCGCGCAGCCAGGATGGCGGAGCGGAGAAAGCATCGAGCGAGTGAAGGGCAGGATGCCCGTAGCGAGCGTCCGGCGACGGGCATGGGCAGTCCCGAGCGGGGCGGCGCACGAGGCCCGAGATTCCGCAGGTTGAAAACCTGCGGCCACTTAAACAACCTGCGGACACTGGCGACGGGCATGGGCAGTCCCCTCGCCCGAAGAAGGTCGCCTGATCGTTCGACCCCGACTTAAACGTCCTCGATCAGCCGAAACCGCGGCACCTTCTTGCCCTCGAGCTCGACCGTCTCCAGGAACATCGCCGCCGGCCGGACCCAGAGGCCATGGTCGCCGTATTCCTGGCGATAGACGATGAGTTCCTCGAGCGTCTCGCTGTGCCGGGCCACGCCGAGCACCGTGTATTCGTGGCCCTTGTAGTGGCGGTAGCGGCCGGGACGGATCACGGTCATGCCTCACCTCGACTCGATCGACGATGCGGCTGCCGACAGGCGTGCCGGCAGCCATGTCCCGCCGCACCATCCGCGGCCGAACACGAACCCGTTTATACTCGCGTCCCTCGGCAAGGCACGCGACCCATGTGGCTTCCCGCCCCCGCGACGATCCGGCCGCCGGAACGATCCGATGACCGCTCCCTCCGCACCCGGCGGCTCCGGCCACGATCCCACGCCCTCTCCGTCGTGGCGGGAACTCGCCTTCACCGACCCACTCACCGGCCTGCCCAACCGCCGCCGGCTCGACGAGGTGATCGCGGCGGCCTGGAGCGAATGGCGCCGCGACCGCACGCCGGTCTCGGTCCTCATGATCGACATCGACCACTTCAAAGCGCTCAACGACGCCGCAGGCCATCCAGCCGGTGACGCCTGCCTGAGGACGGTCGCCAAGGCCTTGACAACCACCTGCGACGTTCCCGGCGGCCTCGTGTGCCGCTGGGGAGGCGAGGAGTTTCTGGCGCTCCTGCCCGACGCCGATGCTGCTGCAGCGGCTGATGTCGCAGGGCGGACCCTCGCGACGATTCGCGAGCTCGCCCTGCCCCATGCCGCGGCGACGGCTGGCTGCGTCACGGTCTCGATCGGGGCCGCCACGGCACAGCCGATGGCCGACGTGGGCCCCGACGACCTCATCGCCCGGGCCGATCGGGCCCTCTATGCCGCCAAACGAGCCGGCCGCGACCGAGTCGCCACAGCAGCCGACTGAGCCGCCGCCTGCCGGGGCCGACTGAGCCAGCCGCCGATCGCCCGGCGTGGCTCGATCAGACCCGCGCTGCCCCATGATGACACCTCATCGATGTGGTGAGGCCGCGTTCAGGCCCCGCAACGCGCCATACGCCGCGAAAACCCCATGAAAAAAGCCTTCTCGTAAACAAATCAGCCGCGGCGAAGGATTTGGCACGGGACGTGCTTTTTATCTTCGTGTTGGTCGCCGTGCCGTGGTGGTTCGGGGATCGACGCTGTCCGAACCCCATTTTGTTCCAGGAGGTGCCTCCGTGATGGTCATCGCCGTCGGCATCACTTCCGAGGAAGTGCGTCCGGTCCGCAAGTAACTGCGGTTTCCGGGCCATTTCAAGGAGGTTGCCACACTGGGCTTTCGGGCCCGGCGCAGCGGCAATCCTTTGAAGTCATGCCGTTTTCCGATCGTTCGCACCCCCTGCAGACCCTGAACACAGGCCGCCGGGGGAAAAGGGTGATCGGGTGCCATTTCCAGAGTTTCTTTCCACGTTGTTGCGAGTTTCCCGTGTTTTCCGCAGTCGTTTCCACCGTGCGTTCACTTCCTGGCAGTCGGCCGCTTGCGGCCTGCGGCCTGGATTCCGCACCTCGGAGAAGCGGCCCTGCTCACCGTTTTGGTGAGACAGTCACCGAGGTGGTGATCACCGCCTTGGTGAGGCCGAAACGCGGGGATCTCCGGTCCTCCAGATCACCGGATCGTGGCCCGATACAGGGCAGTTTGCCCCTGCACCGACCACTCCCACCGGGCGTCTCCAGGACATGTCGTCTCGGCCGCGGGCCCACACGGCCCCAGGTCTGTTCGCTCGTTCGTTCGCAGTCGTTCTTCAACCATTCCCAACCACAGGTCGGCGGGTATCGGTCGTTCGTGCCCGTCCGGTCGCAGTTTTCCTGAAAGGATCCACACCCATGTTGCTTTCATTCCTTACCCGCGCCTTCGGCGCGGTGGCCGTCATCGCGGCCGTCAGTCTTGCCACCCACGCAGCCCGCGCCGATGAGATCACGCAGAGCGAACTGCCCTCCGTCGTGTTCGTCAACGGAGCCTCGGTGGGTTCGCAGAGCTTCGTCGATCTCGGCACGCCCACGGTCGACACAGGCAACATCGACACGGCCACCGTCTTCAATGTCGGCGGCATGTTCTCGACATCCGCCAACGTCGGATTCTTCGCGGGCTATCCGTCGATGACGAACTTCGGCCCGGTCTCCTTCAACATCACGAGCGGGACGAGCCTCTCGTTCTCCACACCCAACTTCGGGTCCTTCGCCTCGTCCTCGATCACCGAGGATGTCAGCGGGCCAGGGTTCCGCACGTTCATCGCCTTTGGCAACTACACCTCCGGCTCGTTCTTCTCCACGCCCCTGTCGCCGAATCCCGCTCCTGCCAGCTTCAGGATCGCTTTCACGCAGTCGCCTGTCGGCACTGGGGCGATCTCCGACTCCGCGACGCTGGCCATTCCCCCGGTGCCGGAGCCCTCGACGCTCATGCTGGCCTGCGTGGGCATCGCCGGTGGACTCGCGGTGGAACAGAACCGGCGGGCGAGCCGCCGCCGTGCGGCCGCCGCACACGATTCAACGACGAACCTCTGCTGATGGTTGAACGACCCATCCGTCGACGGAACGTCGGTTTGGTTGGTTGATTGGTTGGTTGACGACAACGAACGAAGGCCGCGCTGGCATCCGCCAGCGCGGCTTTTTTCGTGCCTCCGATCGCCGCCGCCCGGCCTGGGTCGCCTGAATCGGGCTCCGGATTCCCCTTCTCGGAACCTCGCGACTCGTGCTAGTTTCTGGCCCGGACCTCCCGTGCCGTCGCCCCGACCTCGGAAAGAGATGCCATGAATGCGCTCCGCGGACTGTTCTCCCTGCTCGCCCGACTGATGATCGCGGCGATCTTCCTGCTGAGCGCCGTCGCCGGGAAGATCATGAACTTCAGCGGCACGGTCGAGAAGATGGCCGCCGAGGGCGTGCCGTCGCCCACGATCCTGCTCGGCGGGGCGATCGCCTTCCTGATCCTCGGCAGCCTCTCGATCGTGCTCGGCTACAAAGGCCGCTTCGGCGCCTTCCTCCTGCTCTGCTTCCTCGCCGCCGCCACCTACTACTTCCACGACTTCTGGAAGCTCCCCCCGGACACGCCTCCGGCCGCCCAGCAGGGCGAGGTGATCGCGTTCATGAAGAACCTCGCACTCATGGGAACGATGCTCTTCCTGATGGCCAACGGCACCGGGCCATGGAGCCTCGACAACCGCGGCAAGACCGCGGCCAAGGACGCGGCCGACGACGACGACGAGTGATCGCGAAGGGTATCGGCAGCCCAAGGCGGTGCTGCAAGCCCTGCATCCCCATCGCTCACGCGATTGGGCTTCCTGATCCGGGCCCCTGCATCCCCATCGCTCACGCGATTGGGCTTCCTGATCCGGGCCCCTGCATCC
>JBBAVS010000060.1:0-19883 GCA_040397585.1 Pirellulales bacterium | reverse complement strand
CCCTGCATCCCCATCGCTCACGCGATTGGGCTTCCTGATCCGGGCCCCTGCATCCCCATCGCTCACGCGATTGGGCTTCCTGAGTTTGGCGCACGCGTCTCCGCCGCCAGGAGGATCGTCGCGGCGTGGATGTCAACGATCGCCTCGAGATCGGCGGAATAGCCACCGCCGAGCACGATCGCCACCGGCACTCCGGCTGTACGGGCCGCCGCGAGCACGAGCCGGTCTCGGTCGACGAGACCCCGCCGGGAGAGCCGCAGCCGCCCGAGCCGATCGTGCTCGTAGGGGTCGGCGCCGGCGATGTAGAACACGAGCTCGGGCCGACCGCGGCGAAACGACTCCTGCACGGCGGGAGCCAAGGCCGCGAGATACGCCGCGTCGTCCGTGCCGTCGGCGAGGGGCACGTCGAGCGAGCTGGGGTGCTTGCGGAGCGGGAAGTTCCGGGCCCCATGGATCGACATCGTGAACACGCTCGGATCGGCGGCGAAGATCTCCGCCGTGCCGTTCCCCTGATGGACGTCGCAGTCGAGGATCAGCACCCGCCGGATGCCGCCCCGGGCCTGCATCTCCCGCGCCGCGACGGCGGTGTCGTTGAACACGCAGTAGCCCTCGCCCCACGACGTGCCGGCGTGATGAGTGCCCCCCGCCAGACTCGCTGCGACGCCATCCTCGACCGCGGCGGCGGCCGCATCGACAGCGGCCCCCGTGCTCCGCAGCGACCGCTCCACGAGCGCCGGGCTCCATGGAAAGCCGATCCGCCGCTGCTCGTCCTTCGACAGCGTTCCGGCCAAGACCCTGCCCACGTACCCGCGGTCGTGCACGCGGAGCAGTTCCTCGTCGGTGGCGGCATGCGGCTCGACGAACCGGAGGGCCACCCCGGCCGCCGCGTGGCCCTCGAGCCGGCGGCGGAGCAGGCCGTATTTGGCGGCCGGGAAGCTGTGGCCCTCGGGCAGCGGCAGCGGGTAGCGATCTGACGGAAACAGGCGCATGGCGGCTCCACGACGGTGCCATCGTATGCCTGCGGCGTGCGCAGTGGATGCCAGCGGCGCGGGCAGGCAGCATCGCTCGGAGCCGTGTCGGGCTCCCGCGGAAACCGGAAAACCGCGGCGTGCACGCTGGTTTCCGCCGCCCGCCACGGCTCACCGTGCGATTGGCACGGCATCTGCACTCCTCCGAAATGCCCTCGTGCAGGAGTCGTCGTGGTGCAGCGGATCCTGTTTCTCCCCGCGGTTCGACGTCCCGGTCCCCGGTCGACGTGCCGGCCGTGTGCTCTGGCGGCGGGGCTCTGGCTCTGGGCCATGGTCGTCCTGCAGGGCCCGATCGCGGCGGCCAACTTCGAGGTGCATGGCACGTCCCTCGCTCGGTCGGAGGCGATCGTGCGGCATGCCGAGCAGGTGCGCCAGCGGGTGTTCACCACGCTTCTTGGCGTGGCGTCTCCGGCGGCCTGGACGGTCTGCTGCGACGTTCATCTCCATGCCACCGCAGGCTCGTTCGCGGATGCCGTCGGCGGCCCGCCCGACGGTGCCCGTGGGGCCACATCCGTGGAGTTCGCCGGTGCCGACATCTGCCTGCGGCGGATCGACCTGATGGACGATGACCCTGGTGGGGTTCCTGAGGCGCTCGCCCATGAACTGGTGCACGTGGTGCTCGCCGACCACTTCACGGCCGCCCCGCCGCCCCGCTGGGCCGACGAGGGTCTGGCGGTGCTCTTCGACGACGAGCGAAAGCAGGCGGGCCATGCCCGTGATTTCGCGGTCGCCCACCGGACAGGCATGACGTGGTCTGCCGCTCATCTCCTGTCGATGGAGGAGTATCCGCGGGAGCCGCATCGGCAGCGGGTCTTCTACGGCCAGAGCGCGGCGCTGGTCCGCTGGCTGATCGACCAGCGCGGCCCATGACGCCAGGTCGCCTCGCCGGCCGCCCGTGACCGCCGGCTTGCGTGGCCGCAAGCCGGCGGACCTCGTCACTTTCGCCGCTTGGCAGCCGGACGTTTTCCGGCGGCCCGCTTCGTGCGGCCGTCGTCCCGGCCGTCCACCAAGACGTCGATCGTTCCGGTCTCGACGCGGTACAGCCAGCCATGGATCCGGGGCAGCGTTCCCTTGGCGTGCATGTTGCGAATCAGCGCCAGGTTCTTGAGGTGCTTGATCTGCAGCTTGACGTTCTCCTCGGTGAGCACGGCGAGCTTTTCCTCGCGCGACAGCTTTTTCTCCTTGGCGATCCGATTGGCCGCCTCCTTGGCCCCCGTGGCGATGCACAGCCAGTCGGCGATGTAGTTCTCGTGGACGCCGTCCTCGATCGCGGCGATGCCGCCGCAGCGCGTGTGGCCGCAGACGATGATGTCTTCGATCTTCAGGTGCACCACGCCATACTCGAGGATCGCCGAGATGTTGACGTCGTTGAAGGCGACGATGTTGGCGACGTTGCGGTGCACGAACATCGTGCCCGGCTTGGAGCCGGTCATCTGGTGCTCGCTGACCCGCGAGTCGGAGCAGCCGATCCAGAGCACCTTCGGCCGCTGCTTGGTGGCGATCGCCTGGTAGTAGTCTTCGTTGGGCCGATACTCGTCCGCCACGAACGCGGAGTTTCCTTGCAGCAGGTCGTCGATCATGGTGCCCATCGGCGTCGCTCCCGGGTGGATGCCTCGCGGGAAAGGCCCCGCGTTGGGCCAGAGGCTACCAAGCGGCCGCGCGGGCGACCACCGCCCGCGGCCCGGTTTCGGGACCCGGCGTCCGCCGGCGCGATTTGCCCTTGCCGCGCCGCTGCGCCGGCGTGAAAGTGCTGTCGCGGCCTCCCCTGCCGGCCGCGAACCGGAGGATCGACGATGACTGTGGAGCCACTGCTCGGACCGCTGGCCGGCCCCTGGCCGGCGGCCCTCACCGCCGCCGTGGTCGCCGTCACGCTCGCCGCCCTGCTGTTCGTGCAGCGGGCCCCCGACATGGTGATGATTGGCGGGGTGGTGCTCCTCCTGGCCGCCGGCGTGATCACGCCCGACGAGGCGCTCAAGGGCATGAGCAACGAGGGGATGGTGACGGTCGCGGCCCTGTTCGTCGTGGCGGCGGCCGTGGAGCGGACCGGCGCGCTGGCGTCGCTGGTGGACCGGGCCCTGGGCCGGCCGAAGTCGCTGGCCACCGCGCAGATCCGCACGATGCTGGCCCCGGGCGTGATCTCCGCCTTTACCAACAACACGCCCGTCGTCGCCCTGATGGTGCCGGCCATCCGCGACTGGGCCAAGAAGAACCGGTTCAGCATCTCCAAGCTCTTGATGCCGATGAACGCCGCCGTCGTCCTCGGCGGGCTCTGCACCCTGATCGGCACGAGCACCAACGTCGTCGTCAGCGGACTGGTGGCCGCGAAGCGGGGGCGGCCGCTGGGGATGTTCGACATCACCTGGCTGGGTGTCCCGCTGTTCGCCGTCGGCCTGGGGTATCTCGTCGTCGCCAGCCGCTTCCTGCTCAAGGACCGGCGGCCGCCGATGAGCACCAGCGACGACCCCCGCCAGTACAGCCTGGAGATGGTGGTCGATCCGGGCAGCCCGCTCGCGGGCCGCACCATCGAGGCAGCAGGGCTGCGGCACCTGCACGGCCTGTTCCTCATGGAGATCGACCGTGGCGGTCGGGTGATCGCGGCGGTGGCCCCCACGGAACGGCTCCAGGCGGGCGATCGGCTCGTGTTCGTCGGCGTGCTCGATTCCGTGGTCGAGCTCCAGAAGATCCGCGGCCTGCGGCCCGCCACCGACCAGGTCTTCAAGCTCGACGACCCGCGGAGCGAGCGGGTGCTCGTGGAGGCAGTCGTCTCCCCGTCATGCCCGCTGGTGGGCCGCACGATCCGCGAGGGCCGCTTCCGCTCCACCTACGGCGCCGTGGTGATCGCCGTGGCCCGCGACGGCGAGCGGCTGCAGATGAAGATCGGCGACATCGTGCTCCAGCCGGGCGACACGCTGCTGGTCGAGGCCGGAGCGGCGTTCATCGACCGACAGCGGTCGAACCGGCACTTCTACCTGGTCAGCGAGGTGACCGGTTCCACACCACCGCGACACGACAAGGCCTGGATCGCCTGCACCGTGCTGGCGGCGATGGTGCTCGCCGCCGCCCTGGAGCTCGTGCCGATGGTGGCGGCCGCCCTGGTCGCGGCCTGTGCGGTGGTGGGCCTGCGGTGCATCTCCTCGAACGAGGCCCGGCGGTCGATCGAGTGGGAGTCGCTCCTGCTGATCGCCGCGAGTTTCGGCCTTGCCCGCGCGATGGAAAAAACGGGGCTTGCCGAACTCGTCGCCCACTCCACGATCACCGCGGCCGGCGACCATCCGCACGTGGTGCTGGCAGCGCTCTACTTCGTGACCATGCTGTTCACGGAGCTGATGAGTAACAACGCCGCCGCCGTGCTCACCTTCCCGATCGCCTGGCAGACCGCGGCCAACCTCGGCGTCAACCCGATGCCCTTCGTGATGGCGGTCACGGTCGCGGCGAGCTGCGGCTTCGCCACGCCGATGGGCTACCAGACCAACCTCATGATCTATGGTCCCGGGGGCTACAAGTTCAGCGACTACGTGCGGTTCGGCGGGCCGCTCAACCTGCTCGTCATGGCCCTCACTGTCGCCCTGGCACCGCTCATCTGGCCGTTTCGCCCATAGCAGGCCGGGTTTTCAAGGGCCCGCCCGCGGCATAGGCTAGAGGGTTGCGGCGGAGCCAGGACCGGCACAAGGGCGGCATGAGCGACATCCTCTTCCACTACCACCGGATCAATCCGACGACGTGGTTCTACTTCGCCTCGCTCCTCTCGATCGCGCTGTTCTTCAAGTTCAACCGGCTCTGGAGCATCCGCAACCTCGACCTCCTCGGGCTGGTCCTCCTCGCCCCGGGCATCCTCGCGGTCGAGTATGGCGGCTACAAGGCGAACGTCGCCGACCAGCAGCTGGGGTTCGTGTGGATCTTCGTGGTCACCGGCTGGTTCCTGGCCCGGATGCTCTGCGACTCGATGATGGTCCGCCGCCCGATGCTGGAGCCGAACCTGACGACCGGGGGGCTGGTGTTCCTGGGGGTTTCGCTGCTGGTGTTCCTGCTGGCCAACGTGATCACCACGCGGCCGCAGCGGGATGACATGGCCGGGGCCGTGTCTGCCGACCGCCTCGAAGCCCGCGATGCGGAGGTGAACGCCGACCAGCTGGCCCGGCTGGGCCCCGGCTATCCCCTGCTCTTCCTCCTCCCGCAGATCTCCACGCAGCGGATCTTCTTCGCGCCCGACGGCGCCGACATCCCGCCCGAGCCTGGCGACACGAGCCGCCGCGCCGTGCACGAGACCACGGCCCGGATCATGGCGATCGTCTCGCAACTGGCGATCGTGGCGGGGATGGTGGTGATCGGCTGGCGGCACTTCGAGAACACCCGCCTGGGAATCGCCGCCGCGGTGCTCTACCTCCTCCTTCCCTACACCGCGACGATGACGGGCCGCGTCGACCACGTCCTGCCGGGGGCGCTCGTGCTCTGGGCGATCGCCGCCTATCGCCGGCCCTTCCTCGCCGGGGTGCTCGTGGGCCTCGCGATCGGCACGATCTACTATCCCGTGTTCCTCCTGCCGCTGTGGTGCAGCTTCTACTGGGAGCGGGGCGTGCGCCGGTTCGCGGCCGGCGTGGCCACCTCGCTGGCAACGCTCGTCGTCGCCCTCTGGTTCACCTCCCCCGATGCCACCGTATTCCTCGGCCAGCTCCGGCAGATGTTCGGCTGGATCTTCCCCAACGAGGTGTCGCTCGAAGGCTTCTGGGCCCTGCCCGCCCAGGACGCGGTCTACCGGCTCCCCGTTCTCGCGGCCTTCGTGGCGATGATGTCCACGCTGGCGATCTGGCCGGCCCCGAAGAACCTCGGCACCCTGATGAGCTGCACGGCCGCCGTGCTCCTGGGCAGTCAGTTCTGGAAGGCCCACAACGGCGGCCTGTTCATGGCCTGGTACCTGCCGGTGCTCTTGCTCGTGGTCTTCCGGCCGAACCTGGAGAACCGGGTGGCGATGCTGATGCTCACCCCCGAATGGTTCCCCCGCCGCCGCGCGGCCTGAGGCCGCGACAGGCCGTCAGCCG
Source organism: Pirellulales bacterium (assembly GCA_040397585.1). GTDB lineage: Bacteria > Planctomycetota > Planctomycetia > Pirellulales > UBA1268 > QWPN01. The sequence goes on along the minus strand of JBBAVS010000060.1, from coordinate 13,819 downwards.
CGGCGCGGGTCGTAGCCCGCCGGCGGCGCGTGGCGGCTGGCCAGCCACGTCCGCCAGCCGCGGGCGTCCCACTCGAAGTTCGTCCCGGTGAGCGCCACCAGCGCCTCCAGCACGCGGTCGTTGCGCACCGCCACCTTCGCCCGCTTCGGGCCGCCGCCCATCGAGAGCCCGCCACCCGAGGGCGTGAAGGTCGCCGACGTCGCCCCCTCCGGCGTGCCGTCCCCGGTCACCGTGACATGCTGCGTCTCGAGGGCGTCGATCAGCGGCCCGACGGCCGAGGTCGCGTTGAGGCGGCCGAGCGCTTCGGCGGCGCGGTTGACCTGCGCGTTGTCGGCGCTCCGCAGTGCCACCACAAGCGTCGGCACGGCAACGTGCGGGCCGATGAGCTGGAGCCGCTCGACCGCCGCGATCCGCGTCTCCGGATCGGGATGGTCGAGCGCCGCGGACACGAGCACCCCGACCGCGTCGGGCGAACGGATGCGGGCCAGCGCCTCGATGCACCAGCTCCGCACGCGCAACACGGGATCCTTGGCGACCAGCGCGGCGAGCGCGGGCACCGCTGCCGGGTCGGAGATCTCGCGGATCTCCTCAGCCGCGCGGTCGGCCTGCGCCGGCTGCTCGACCTGCCGCCGCAGCCGCTCGAGCCTGCCGTTCCACTCCTTCTGCGCGAGCGACGCCCGCTCGGCCCGCTCGATGAGGTCGATCTCCTGCGCCGTCCGCCAGCCGCCGCGATGGCGAACGTAGCCACGCTCCGCCATCGACTGCTGCTGCGTGGTCCTGACCGACTCGTCGGCCGCGGCGGCGAGGGCCGCGGCGGCGGTCACCACCAGGGCCAGGCAGGAGAGGGTGCGTCGCGGGCTCATGCCAGTGATCTCGGCTCCGCCCCGCCGCCGTCTTGACCGGGTGTCGGTCAGGGCGAGCGGGTCAGGTCTTGGATCATTCTGGCATAGGTGGCCACGACGCGGATCACGACCAGCGCCACCAGCCCGGCCACGAGAGCCCAGGCCAGGAATCCAACCGCCTGCACGGCCGCCGCAAACCCCCGCACCGCCGCCTGATCGAGCGTGTCGGCCACGCGGTCGAGCGCCTCGGCCGTCGTGCCCGTGGCCTCCCCGACGGCCACGGCCTCGATCACCACCCGCGGCAGGCGGCCGGTGGCGGCGAGCGCCTCGGGCAGGTCGCGGCCGCCGCGCAGGAGGGCCTCGACCCGGCGCGCGTCGCAGCGGCAGCCGGGGGCCGCGGCCGATGCAAGGTCCACCAGCTCGCCGATGCCAACGCCCGCGTGCGCCGCCAGCGACGCCGCCCGACTCCAGGCCGCCGCCTCCGCCGCGGCTGCCGCCGGCCCGACGAGCGGCAGCCTCCGGCCGATATGCCAGGCCCAGCCGCGCCGCTGCCAGCTCCGCCGCGTGGCCACCGCGGCCACGGCGGCCGCGGCGACCGCCACGCCGAGCCCGGCGACGAACCCCGCGGCATCGCGCGGGCCCGCGAGCCCGAGCCCGAGCACGTCGAGAGGCCGCCCGTCGATCCCCCGAGACCATCCCGCGACGACGATCAGCACCACGATCGCGAGGATCGCCACGACGAGCCGGATCGCCGGACCCACGAGGGCGGCGCGAACGGCGCGGCGGGAGGCGAGCGAACGGGCGAGGGTCTTGGATGTCTCCGCGAGCACCTCGGCGAGCCGGCCCGTGCGGTCGCCCACGAGCAGCATCCCCGCGACAACTGCGGGAATCGCCCCGCCAGTGGCCGCGGCGGCTTCTCCGAGCCCGTCGCCGGCGGCGAGCCGGCGGGCCACCCGCTCGACCGCCGGACGGGCGCGGCGCGGCACCCGGGGAATCTCCGCGGCCCACGCCCGCCGCAGGTCGATGCCCGCCGCCACCGCGATCGACAGCCGGTGCAGCATGTCCGCGAGCACCGCGTCGGGGATTCGTCCCGAACCTGCCATTCAGAGCCTCACCGCGGCGTTCCGCACGCGCCCGGGCCGGTTCTAACACACGTGGCTGCCATCTGGTACAACCGCCGGCCTCGCCTCCTGTTGCGCCTCCGCCATGACTTCAAGAGCCCACTGGCCCGTCGTCGCGATCGTGGGCGTGGGCATGATCGGCGGCTCGATCGGCAAGGCGCTGCGGGATCGCCGGCTGGCTTCCCGCGTGATCGGCATCGGCCGCTCCGAGAAGTCCCTCGCCACCGCGAAGCAGGCCGGCTGCGCGACCGAGGTGGCCACCGACATCGCGGCGGCGGCCGACGCCGATCTGGTCGTCGTGGCGGCGGGCGTGGCGGCGATCCCCGCCCTGCTCGACGCCGTGGATGCCGTCGTCCGGCCCGGCACGCTGCTCACCGATGCGGGAAGCACGAAGGCCTCGATCGTCGCGGCCTGGGAGCGGGCCCGGCGGCGGCGCCGAGGCCGCTTCGTCGGCAGCCATCCGATCGCGGGCAGCCATCGCCGCGGTCCGACCGCGGCCGACGGCGACCTGTTCGCCGGCCGCGTCACCGTCGTCACGCCCGCGAAGGCAACGCCTCGCACCGACGCCGACGCGATCGGCGACGTCTGGGCGGCACTCGGCTCCACCGTCTACATGATGCCGCCCCGCGAGCACGACCGCATCCTCGCCGGCACCAGCCACGCCCCGCACCTCGTGGCCGCGGCCCTCGCGGCGGCCACGCCCCCCGCGGCCCGCACCTTCACCGCCGGCGGCTGGCGCGACACCACGCGGATCGCCGCCGGCGATCCCGAGCTCTGGGCCGACATCCTCCTCGACAACGCCGGCGCGGTCGGCACCGCGATGCAGCGGTTCGCGGCGGCGGTCGAGAAGCTGCTCGCGGCGCTCGAACGTGGCGATCGCAGCCGGCTCGTCGAACTCCTCACCCGTGCCAAGGACAGTCGAGATGCTCTGGGAAGTTGACGTCGCGCTTCGCGATGCCGCCGGCGACCATGCCGCCCGCGAGGTCACGACCGGCGCCGAGGCGCTCGGCATCGCGGCCTGCACGCGGGCCCGCACGGCCGCGGGCTGGCTGCTCGAGGGGGAGCTCTCCCGCGCCGACGTCGAGCGTCTGGCCACGGTTCTGTTCGCCGACCCCGTCACGGAAGCGCCGCTCGTCGCCGAGCTGGGAGAGGCCCGGCTCGTGGAGCCGCTCGACGGTCTGCCGACGGTCGTCCACGTGCTCCCCAAGGCGGGCGTCACCGATCCGGCCGGCCTCACCGCCCAGGCCGCGGCCGCCGCGCTCGGCCACCGCGTCGTCGTCCGCAGCCTGCGGAAGTATTGGCTGCCGCCGCTCGACGCCGCCGCCGTGCAGCGGCTCGCGGAGAAACTCCTCGCCAACGACGCCATCCAGGACGTGGTCGTCGGGCCGCTCGTGCTCACCACGCTCTCCGGCGGCCGCACCTGGTCGTTCGCCCAGGAGACGATCCCGCTGGACGGTCTCGACGACCCCGCACTCGAAAAGCTCAGCCGCGACCGCTGCCTGGCCCTCTCCGTCCGCGAGCTGCACGCCGTCCGCGACCACTTTCACGCGCTCGGCCGCCCCCCGTTCGAGATCGAGCTGGAGACGATCGCGCAGACCTGGAGCGAGCACTGCTGCCACAAGACGCTCACCAGCGGCGTCGATCACGTCGGCCCCGCCGGGGCGGCCCGCTACGACAACCTCCTCAAGGAGACGGTGTTCGCCGCCACGCAGACCATCCGCCACACGCTCGGCCTGCGCGACTGGTGTGTGAGCGTGTTCAAGGACAACTCGGGCGTGGTGCGGTTCGACGGCGACCACGACATCTGCGTGAAGGTCGAGACCCACAACCATCCCTCGGCGATCGAGCCCTACGGCGGCGCGGCGACCGGCCTCGGGGGCGTGATCCGCGACGTGCTCGGCACCGGGCTGGGCGCCAAACCGATCGCCAACCTCGACGTGTTCTGTGTCGCCCCTCCCGACACGCCGGCAGCCGACGTCCCACCCGGCGTGATCCATCCCCGGCGTCTGCTCGCCGGCGTGGCCGCCGGCGTCCGCGACTACGGCAATCGGATGGGCATCCCCACGATCGCCGGCGCCGTCGCGTTCCACCCGGGCTACATCGGCAACCCGCTGGTGTTCTGCGGCACCGTCGGCATCATGCCGCGGGGTCACGCCGACGCCGCGGTGGAGCCGGGCGACCTCGTCGTGGTGGCCGGCGGCCGCACCGGCCGCGACGGCATCCACGGCGCGACCTTCTCGAGCATCGAACTCACCAGCGCCAGCGAAACCGAGAGCGGCGGGGCGGTGCAGATCGGCCACGCCATCCACGAGAAGATCCTCACCGACTTCGTCTTGGAGGCATCGCGGCAGCGGCGCTTCCACGCGATCACCGACTGTGGTGCCGGCGGCCTCTCGAGCGCCGTCGGCGAGATGGGGGCTGCGCTTGGCGCCGACGTCGATCTCCAGCGCGTGCCGCTGAAGTACGAGGGCCTGTCGGCGACGGAGGTCTGGATCTCGGAGGCCCAGGAGCGGATGGTGCTCGCCGTGGCTCCGGGCGACTGGCCGGCGCTCCAGCGAATCGCCGCCGACGAGGGTGTCGAAGCCACGGCGATCGGCACCTTCACCGGCTCGGGGCGGATCGTGCTCAAGTGGCACGGCCGCGTCGCGGGGGATCTCGACTGCCACTTCCTCCACGAGGGCCGCCCGCGGCAGCGGCTCGCCTCGCGGCATGCCCGGGCGACCCCGAGCCCGCTTGCCTGGTCGGGCGACACGACGGTCGCCGCGGCGCTCCTCGACGTGCTCGCGCTGCCCGATGTGGCGAGCAAGGAGCGGATCGTGCGGCAGTACGACCACGAGGTGCAGGGCTGCTCGGTGCTCAAGCCGCTCCTCGGCCCGGGCGCGGGGCCGGCCGACGGCACCGTGATCCGCGGCGTGCTCGGCCGCGACCGCGGTATCGTGCTCGGCGTGGGCCTGCGGCACCATCTCGGCAGGCTCGATCCCTACCAGATGGCGGCCGGCGGGATCGTGGAGGCGATCGCCAACGTCGTCGCCGCCGGCGCCGATCCCGAGCGAATCGCGCTGCTCGACAACTTCTGCTGGGGCGACACCCGCCGGCCCGAATCGCTCGGCACGCTCGTCGAGGCCTGCCGCGCCTGCCACGACCTCGCCATCGCGTTCGCGGCCCCGTTCGTGAGCGGCAAGGACAGCCTCAACAACGTGTTCGCCTACGCCGACGCCGCGGGCACGGCCCGCGAGATTTCGATTCCTCCCACGCTGCTCGTCACCGCGCTGGGCCAGCTCGAAGACGTCCGGCGGGCGGTGTCGCCCGACCTCAAGGCCGCCGGCAACCGCCTCGCCGTCGTGGGCGAGACGGCGGGCGACCTCGCGGGCAGCCAGCTCGCGCTCACGGGGCGGACGAGCGGCGGCGGCGTGCCGACGGTGGACGTGGCCGCCTGCCGCGCGGCGATCCACGCCGTGGCCGCGGCCCGCCGGGCCGGGCTCCTGCAGGCCTGCCACGACGTGTCGGACGGCGGGCTCGCGACGGCGGTGGCCGAGATGGCGATCGGCGGCAGGCTCGGCGCGCGACTCGCGCTCGCCGACGTGCCAACCGCGGCGGCCGCCACCGGCCACGACCTCGCGATCGCGTTTGCCGAAACGCCGGGGCGGTTCGTCTGCGAGGTGAAGCCCGAGCACGCGGCCGAGTTCGCCCGCTGCCTCGAGGGCGTGCGGTTCGGCTGGATCGGCACCGTGACGGCGGCCCCCGAGCTCGAGATCGTGTCGTCGTCGGGCGCGAGCGACCGCATCGCCGTCGACCGCCTGGCAACCGCCTGGCACGGAAAGGACGCCTGAATGCTCTCGCCACGAGCTCTGATCCTCCGTGCCCCGGGCACCAACTGCGACCACGAGACGGCGCACGCCTTCGAGCGGGCCGGCGGCCTCGCCCGGCGCGTGCATCTGCGGGCGCTGGCCGAACGGCCGGCGATCGCCGACGACTGCCAGATCCTCTGCATCCCGGGCGGGTTCTCCTACGGCGACGACATCGCCAGCGGCCGCATCTTCGCGCTCGAACTCAAGACCAGGCTCGGCGACGCCCTCGTGAAGTTTCGCGACCGCGGCGGGCTCGTGCTCGGCATCTGCAACGGCTTCCAAGTGCTGCTCCAGACCGGGCTCCTGCTCGCTGATCCGACCACCGGCCAGCCGGAGGCGGCGCTCGCCCACAACACCTCCGGGCGGTTCATCGACCGCTGGGTGCGACTCACGTGCGGCCCGAGTCCCTGCGTGTTTCTCAAGGGGCTGACGACGCTCGAGCTGCCCGTGGCCCATGGCGAGGGTCGGTTCGTGCTCCGCGACCCGGCTCGGCTCGAGCCGCTCCGCGCGGCGGGCCAGCTGCCGCTCACCTACGGGGCCGACGACTCGGGCCAGACCACAAACCCCAACGGGGCAGTGGGCGACGTGGCGGGCGCCTGCGATCCGACGGGCCGCGTGTTCGGGTTGATGCCGCATCCCGAGCGGTTCATCGACGCCACGCAGCATCCCTCGTGGCCGGGTCGCCTCGACCCCGCCGCCCCGGGCGCGGGCCTCGCGATGTTCATCAACGCCGTGAAAGCGACGGCGTAGGTCGGCCGCCACGTGATCCTCGGGCGGCGCCGCAGTCGGTATCGCACGTGAGGGAAACGGCAGCGAGGGGCTGCCCGTGCCCGGGAGCCGGGCTCTGGGAGCAAGCGAAGGCAGGATGCCGAAGCGCAGCGGACAGGCAGAGAGCGGATGCCACGATGGCATCCGCGAACGTCCGGCGACGGGCATGGGCAGCCCCGAGCGGGGCAGTCCATGCCGCGGAGATCCCGCAGGTTGAAAACCTGCGGCCACGTGGCGGCGGGGCCACCACAGATCCCCATCGCTGACGCGATTGGGCTTCCTGAGGAGCGGCGACGGGGCATGGGCAATCCCGAGCGGTGGGGCAGGCTGGTGGCTCGTCGGAAAACCAGCACGTCTCCCACCCATCAGCGTTGACCCGGGGCCGTGGCTTCGGCTACTTCCCCAGCTTCCCATCACCCCGACGCACCGCCTCGTGGCGGCCCACAGCTCGATGCGGCCTCCCCCGGCGACCATCCGCTGGCTCCTGCCGATCCTCGCGAGCCTGCTCGCGGGGTCCGGCTGCCGGCTCCTGGGGACGGCGGCGGTCGTCCACGAGCTGCCCCGCGACGCCCCGGTGGCCGTCGGCGGCCGCAGCCCGACGGCGCGGCGCACCATCCCGCTGGAGGTGCTGTTCATCCGCAGCGCGGCCGACGACGTGCAGCTCCGCGAGGCGATCTGGGATCACGTCGACGAGCAGGCCATCCCCGCCGAGCGGCGCCGGGCGCTCAATGCCAATGGTCTTCGCGTCGGCGTGGTGACGGGCCAGCTGCCCGCCGAGTTTGCGGCGCGGCTCGCCGCAAACTCGGTGGATGAACCCGCGGGCGACGTGGTCGGCATCGACCCCGGCCGCTCGCGGCGGCAGCTGCAGCTGCTCCCGGGCCGACGCAGCGAGCTGGTGACCGCGACGCGGCTCCCGAGCCTCGTGCTGCTGGAACAGTGTGCCGGAGAGGTCCGCGGGGGCACCTTTCACGATGCGACGCCGCTACTGGCGCTCGCAGCCCGCCCCGCGGCCGACGGCCGCGTGAAGCTGGAGGCCGTTCCGGAAATCAAGCACGGCCCGGTCGAGAAGTCGTGGGCGGGCGAAGACGGCATGTTTCGGCTCGAGGCCGGCCAGCGACGCCACCGGCTCGATCATTTGGCGATCGACGTCACGCTGCCCACCGAAGCCCTGCTCCTCGTCGGCTGCGCGGGCGAACCCGCGGCCACCGTCGGCGACGGCCTGCTTCGCGATCAGGGCGATGGGGAGGCGGGTACGGTGCGGCTGATCGTGATCCGTCCGCTGGCCCGCAGCGCCGACCCAGCCTTCGCGGCCTCCGGCACCGGCAGCGGCGATTCCAGCGAGTGAAGATGCGGGGGCTGGGGCCCTGCGGGGTCTTGGCGGACGGGCGCCGGTTCGCCGGCGTTGGGTGTCCGTCGCGGAGAGCCGCTGCCGATGTTCGGAAGGAAGAGCGCCTCCAGAGGATTCAGGCACGCATGTCAGCCGAGACCACCCGCACCGCAGCGCCCGCAGCTTCGGCCCGTCACCGGCCGAAGTCGTTCACCGTGTTCGCGGCCGCGTTCATCGCGGGTGCCGCTGCGGCGGTCGGCGTGAACCGCGTGCTCGACGTCCAACTCGCCCAGCGGCGGCCGCAGGTCGAGTGCGAGCCAATCTTCGTGGCGCTGCGAACCCTGCCGCAGGGCGCGCCGGTCACGGTCTGGGACGTGGCCCTCAAGGATTGGCCGAAGGCCATGCTGCCCTCGTCGGCGCTGCGGGCCGGCGACACCTTCGACGGCTACGTGCTGCGTCATGCCGTCCGCGAAGGCCAACCGCTGCTCGCGGTGCAGCTGGTGAAGTCGGGGGCGGCCGCTGCGGCGAGTCCTGTTGCCACCGAGACATTCACGCCGGCGGTGCCGGCGGCCTCACCCACGCCGCCCCCCGCTACCTCGACACAGGCCGATCCCTGGATGCCGGCGGAGTCGATCGTCCAGCCGGCCCCGACTCCGCCGACTCCCGTGGCGCAGGTGCCCACCACCCCGGCCACGACCCCGGCTTCGAACGACAAGCCGGCGGAGGTGGCGACGAACACGGTGGCGACGCCGTCCACGACCGACCGCAGTTCCGACCGCACGTCCGAGCAGCTGCCGCTCGCCGCGCCCGCGGACGACACGGCCGCCGCCGCGCCCGCCCCGGCCGCCCCGGCCGCCACACCGACCGAGCCCGCGACCGTGCCGACCGAACCGGAGGCCGCGCCGATCGCACCCGCCACTGCTCCCACGATCGCCGCGACGCTGCAGCCGATGCCGCCGTCGCCCACCGACATCGATCCGCCCGTGCGGTCGGAGCCGACTCCGGGCTTGGCCATCGACCCCGACGAGATGGCCGAGGCGGTGGCCACGGACGTGCAGACGATGCCGTCGGTGATGACGGCCAAGGGTCAGCCGACCACCCCCGCGACGCGGCCGACGGCGAGCGATGCCGGACGGTATCTGGTGGTGCCCGAGCGGATCGCGCTCCAGGCCGACACCTCGTTCACCACACCGCGGCCCGAGCCGCCGGGGCCGCCCGCCACGGTCGCCAAGGCCCCCACCGCCACGCCGCGTCCCACGGCGACTGGATCCCAGTCGGCGGCGCGGCGTCCTGGCCAGCAGCGGCCTCAGGCCGGGCGGGCCCAGCAGCCCCAGCCACAGAAGTCCCAGTCGCAGGCGGCGAGCCGCGACCAAAAGCAGGCCGCCGCCCCGCAGCGGACCTGGAGCGGCATGTTTCCCAATGTTGCCGCCGGCATCGAGGCGCTGGGGAGCCCGTGGCAGCGATCGCGGCCCGCGGACCAGCAGGCCCCGGAGGCGCCGCCGCAGCCGACGCGGCGGTAGAGCAAGCCGGCCGAGCAGCCTGCGGCCGCCGGACCGCGTCCGCGGGGTTCAGGGCTGCGTGGCCTGAGGTTCGTCGGCCAACGCGTCAACGACCCGGTATTCGCCTCCGGAGTCGGCGGCCAGCCGGGCGAGCCGCGGTGAACGGCGGCCCTCGCCAGCGCCGAACTGGGCCACCAGGCACCGCGCCTTGCCGAGCGCCCGCACCAGCCGCCGATACTCGTCTTCCGTGAGGTCGTCGTGTTCGTCGGCGTCGGTGAGCACGAAGATCGCGTCGGGGGCGAGCCTCGAGGCCGCGGCGATGGCTTCCGCGTGCCGCGTGCCCCCTTCGGCGTCCACCCCCGCGACGAACCGCCGCACGGCCCGCTTGGCCTCGTCGTCGGCGAAGATCGGCCGGCCCCGGTGGCCCTGGGGCGCGAAGATCATCAGCCGCTCATTGTAAAAGATCACGTGAAACTGCTGCGACTCGCCGAGGGCGTCGATGCTCGCCAGGAGTTCATGCTTGGCCGAGGCGAGCGGCCGGCCGGCCGGCTCATCCATGCTCGCCGAGTGGTCGAACACGTAGACGAACTTCTGCCCCGGCGCCTCGAGCCCGAAGATCCCCGCCCGCCGCTGGCCCGGCGAGGGGGCGCGGCTGCCACCCCCCTGTTCCGCGCCGTGGCCGATCGCGACGGCGAGGCCCACGAACCCGAGGCCCACGCTCACGACGACGCGGGTCCAGATCGCCGACGTGGTCATGGCTCGATCACGATCTTGCCGGCGAGCCCGCCCGACCCCGCCACCGTGGCCGCTTCCTGGGCCGCGTGGGCCTCCGCGGTCCGCGACAGGGGCAGCACCCGGTCGATCGGCACCCGCAGCCGGCCCGCGGCAAGCCAGCGATTGATGTCGGCGGCAGCGGCGGCCTGCTCGGCGTGGCTCGCCTTGAACATCACGAACCCGTGCAGCGCGCAGCCCTTCACATAGAACGGTCCCACCGGAAACGCGGGCCGGGCATCGCGGCCCGCCATGAGCACCATCCGGCCGCCCTCCGCGAGGAGCGCCACGGCGCGGTCGAAGTCGGGCTCCCGCTGCGTTTCCCAGTAGGCGTCCACGCCCGCGGCCGCGAACCCCCGCGCCCGCGACACGATCTCGGGGTCGCGGTAATCGAGCACGACGTCGGCACCGAGCGCCAGCACGCGGGCCTGCTTCTCGGGCGCACCGGCCGTGGCGATCACCCGGGCGCCGAGCGCCTTGGCGATCTGCACCACGGCCGACCCCACGCCGCCGGAGCCGCCGTTGACGAACACGGTCTCGCCGGGCCGCACGCCCGCGCGGCCCACGAGCCCGAGGTGCGCGGTGATCGACACCAGCGCCGCGGCGGCCGCCTCACGATCCGAGATGCCGTCGGGCGTGGGATAGAGCCACCGTTCGTCCACGGCCGCGAACTCCGCGAACGTGCCCTGCCGCCCGAGCAGCCCCTGGTTGGATCCCCAGACCCGCATCCCCGGCCGCAGGTGATCGACGGCATCGCCGACGGCCACCACCTCGCCGGCCAGATCGCAGCCGACGACGAACGGCAGCGGCAGCGGCATCGCGACGGCACCGCTCCTGACGTAGGTATCGATCGGGTTGACCGCGCAGGCTCTGACGCGGACGACGACCTGCCGCGGACCGGCGACCGGGTCGGGCAGGTCGCCATGGATGATGGCCTCGGCGGGGCCCGGCCGGTCGATGAACGCGGCCTTCATCGCGGCGGCCCGCCGCCGGCAGAACGGCCCGTGGCCGCGAGCGCCGCGCCCACCAGCGCCATCGCCAGCCCGATCCCCGAAACACCCCAGAGCAGGCGGCCGACCGTCACGGCATTCGCGGCGAACTGCTGAAGCCGGAGCTCCTCCTGGCTGGGCGGACGGCCGACGCCCGATCGGGCCATCGACTGCCATCCTTCATACACCTGCGCCAGCGGCGCGGTGGCGACGGCGGCGCGAATCTGAGCCACCGTCGGCGGCTGCGGAAAGAAGAGGCCGCCAACGGGCACGAGCGACAGCGCCAGAATCGCGGCGGCAACACCGAGCGCGGAGCCGGCGACGAGCAGCCCACGTCCGAGCCCCGAGCGGGGCGGTCCCACGACCGCCGCCGGTGCCACCGCGTAGGCCGCGAGATCGCGGAGTCGTGGCACGTCGATCGCCCGGCCGCAGTCCGGGCACGATGCCTGGCCGCCGGCCTGACCAGCCGTCACCGTGACCCGCCCCGCACAGGGGCACTGCAGGACAAAGACGCGTTCGACTGTCGCCATCGGTGGTTCGCCGACTCAGACCGCATTGCGGAAGGCCAGGCCCTGCCGCGGCCGCGGTCATCGGAGCGCGGCGACGGCAGAGATTCTCCCGCCGCTTCCTTTTACCATTCGGGTCAGGGAATCGAGTGAAAAACCAAATTTCCCTGGAAAAAAAACTGGCCGCCGGGGGCCGGGAGCGGCATAATGTTTCGTCCCCCGGAAACCCTCGAAGATGCCGATGGTTCCCTGTTTTTTTTGCGCCCCTTACCCAGCATTCGGATCAAGGGGCTTGAGCCCCGCAGTTGGTGGGGTTGTCGGCAGGATGGCGATGGTGTGCAGAAGACTCGACCCGGGCTGGCTCACGCTTGCCCGGCCGTGGCTCATGCCACTGGACTTGCCTGCCCCTTGAATCACACTGACCGCACTCCGAATGATGCCTTGGTGCCGGTGGCACCCCGCGGGCCGGAGGACACCGGCCATGGACTTGATCGAACGATTCGCGAAGGAGCTCCGCTTTGTACGACTCGCTGCTGGATGAACTCGAGGACGATGTCGTCTCCAATCCCCAGGAGGTCGAGGAACTGACCGAGAAGGTCGTCGATGCCGAGGAGGCCGACGCCGAACTTCTCGTCGAGGATGCCGACGTCGCGGGGATCGCCGACGGCGACATCGAGGCGGAGGTCGAGCAGGAAGTCGATGCGTCGGGCGACGCCGACGAGCCGTTGATCGAGCAGGTCGAGAACTGGTCGGATGACCCGGTGCGGATGTACCTCACGCAGATGGGCGAGATCCCGCTGCTCACCCGCGCGCAGGAGATCCACCTCGCCCGGCAGATCGAGACCACTCGGGCCCAGTTCCGCGCCAAGCTGCTCGAGTGCGAATACGTCTGCCAGCAGGCCTACCGCGTGCTCGTCCGGGTCCACAAGGGCGAACTGCCCTTCGACCGCACGGTGCAGGTCTCGGTGACCGACCGGCTGGAGAAGGAGCAGATCCTCGGCCGGCTGCCGCACAACCTGCGGACGCTCGACGTGCTTCTCAAGCAGAACAAGGCCGACTACCGGATCGCCCTCTCGAAGAAGCACCGCATGGCGGAGCGGCGCGAGGCCTGGGCCCGGCTCGGCCGCCGGCGCCGGCGGTGCGTGCGGCTCATCGAGGAACTCGGCCTGCGAACCCAGCGAATCGAGGCGATGATCCCGACGCTGGAGCGGTTCGTGGAACGGGTCCGCGAGCTCAAGGCGAAGATCGACTCCCACAAGAAGTCGAAGCAGCCGCCTTCGGGCCGGCAGAAGCTCGTCGAGGAGTATCGCCAGATCCTCCGCAGCTGCCAGGAAACGCCCCGCAGCCTCAAGCGGCGGGTCGATGAGATCCGCAGCGTGTTCGCCAAGTATCAGCAGGCGAAGCGCGGGCTCTCGGAGGGCAACCTCCGGCTCGTGGTGTCGATCGCGAAGAAGTATCGCAACCGCGGCCTCTCCTTCCTCGACCTGATCCAGGAGGGCAATGCCGGCCTGATGCGGGCGGTGGACAAGTTCGAATACCGCCGCGGCTTCAAGTTCTGCACGTATGCCACGTGGTGGATCCGGCAGGCGATCACCCGCGCGGTGGCCGACCAGAGCCGCACCATCCGCATCCCGGTGCACATGGTGGAAACCATGAGCCGCGTGCGGAACGTGGCCCGCCAGCTCCTCCAGGAATACGGCCGCGAGCCCACGATCGAGGAGATCGCCGCCCGGGCCGGCACGCCGGTGGACGAGACGCGACGCGTGACGGCGATGAGCCGCTACCCGATCAGCCTCGACCGCCCGGTGGGCAACAGTGAGGACAGCCACTTCGGCGACCTGCTCCCCGACACCGGCGCCGAGAATCCGGCCGTCGGTGCCGCGCAGGAGATGCTCCGCAATCGGATCGCGAAGGTGCTCAAGAGCCTGTCGTATCGCGAGCGGGAGATCATCAAGCTCCGCTACGGCCTCGGCGACGGCTACAGCTACACGCTGGAGGAAGTGGGCCACATCTTCAAGGTGACCCGTGAGCGGATCCGCCAGATCGAGGCCAAGGCCGTCCGCAAGCTGCAGGCTCCGGCCCGTAGCGAGGAACTCTCGGGCTTCATTGACTGAATTCACGGCTGCACGGCCATCCATGGCCCGTGCA
>JBBAVS010000059.1:21576-23775 GCA_040397585.1 Pirellulales bacterium | reverse complement strand
CTTCCGGCACGGAGGTCATCACCGTGTAGGTCTGCTCGACCTGCTCGGTGTAGGGGACCTGAACCGTGTAGGTCGAGGTCTTCTCTTCCTGGACAGGAACGTTCACCGTGTAGGTCTGCTCGACCGACTCGGTGTAGGGGACCTGGACCGTGTAGGTCGAGGTCTTCTCTTCCTGGACAGGGACGCTCACCGTGTAGGTCTGCTCGACCGACTCGGTGTAGGGGACCTGAACCGTGTAGGTCGAGGTCTTCTCTTCCGGCACGGAGGTCATCACCGTGTAGGTCTGCTCGACCTGCTCGGTGTAGGGAACCTGAACCGTGTAGGTCGAGGTCTTCTCTTCCTGCTTCGGAACCTGAACCGTGTAGGTGGAGGTCTTCTCCTCGCTCACCGGCACGTTCACCGTGTAGGTCTGCTCGACCGACTCGGTGTACGGAACCTGGACGGTGTACTCAGCCGTCTTGGTTTCCGTCACGTTCTTGTTGACCGTGTAGTTCACGGTCTTGGAACGAGTCTCGGGAACCTGCACGGTGACCGTGCGGGTCTTCGTCTCGGTCCGCGGGACGCGCTTGTTGACCGTGTAGGTCCGCTCGCGGGTCTCGGTGGTGTACTCCGTGCTGTTGACCGTCTTCATCTCGGTCACGTACTGCTTCTGGTACACCGTCTTCGTGCCGCACGAGCCGGCACAACCACCACACTCACCACCGCTGACGACGGCGCCGCTTTCAACGACGCCCTCGCTGCCGCTGCCGCAGGCGCAGTCGGACGCCCACGTGCTGGTGCACATGGCGGCGACGGCGAACGCCGGCAGAAGGCCAGAAAGAACTTTGCGAATCACGCAAACCTCCAGGAAAAAGGAAACGAACAGGAGAAAATCGAGCAGGTTTTTCGCACGCGCCCGAGCTTCGGTCGGTCGAAGAGACCTTTCTCTTCCGACGACCGAACAACTCGGCCGCCTGATAAGTTGGATAGATTACGTTGACTAATCCGGCTTTCAAGGGACCGGATCGGCCAAAATCGGTTTTTCGCAAAACCCCCTGGTCGGCGGCACGCGACCCGGCAGGAGAAGCGACAGAAAAGCCTTTCTTTTAAGGCTTTCCTCGTTTCTGGTGAGAGCCGCGATCCCGCGGCCGTGCCGCCGTCATGACCCCGACAATCGGACCGGTCGAACGGACACGAGTGCTCACCTGTGGCGATTTCGGGGCCCCGAGGGCGTCCTCAGGGGGCCTCGAGCAGGTCTTTGAGCATCGGCCGCAGCAGCTCGGCCCGCCGGGCGTTGCCGATGGTGCTGGGGTGCTGCATGTCGTCCAGGAAGCACTCCGGCGCGGGCCGGCCGTCGGCTCCGAGGAAGGCGGTGTTGGCGTCGAGGTAGACCAGCTTCGCGTCGCGTCGCGCGTCGATGGAGGCCTTGATCGCCTCGTTGGCCGCCACCTGTCGATCGAGCTGTTCCCAGCGCTTCACCGTGGGCGAGATCGCCAGAAATGCGATCGTCGCCTCGGGATGGTCGCGGCGGAGCGCGTCCACGAGCCGGTCGAACGCCCCGCGGATTTCGGCGGTGGCGGTGCCTGCATTGACGTCGTTGGTGCCGGCGCCGACCACGATCACGCGGGGCTTCGCCGCCGCGACGAGCCGGGGCGCGAACTCCGCCAGCTCCACGAGCCGGCAACCCCCGACGCCGCGATTGACGACGTTCATGCCGGGGAAGTCGTCGGCGAGCGTGGTCCACATCCGGATGTTCGACGAACCGAGCAACACGATCCCGCCCGGCAGCGCCGGGGCTTCGCGATCGAGCTTCTCGTAGGCGGCGATTTCCTCCTCCCACTTCGACGCGGGCGGGCCGGCTTCCGCCGCCGGCGTGGTCGCCGCCGCGGGCGGCGGGGTGACGGGGGCGGAAGCCGCGGAAGCATTCGCGGGCGGAGCGGCGACCGCGGCTGCGGCCGCCGGCGACTTCCTCGCGAGCGGTTTCCCGAACACGCGCTTCCAGTCCTGCGCCATCCGCACCACCTGCCAGCCGTACTTCGTGGCCGCGTCGAGCGACTCGTTGAGCGGTTCGCCATAGGCCATTTCCCGTTCGGCATCGTCATGGAGCACGAGCAGCTGCAGGCTTGGCCGGTCGCCAGACTGCGACCACCGCAGCATCTCGATGTCGCCGGTGGTGCCCACGTTGCCGACGGCGAGGATCGGCCGCCGACCGATGTGCTC
>JBBAVS010000059.1:0-21476 GCA_040397585.1 Pirellulales bacterium | reverse complement strand
CGCCGGTGGTGCCCACGTTGCCGACGGCGAGGATCGGCCGCCGACCGATGTGCTCACCGATGCTCACCGGCTTCCGCTCCTCGTCGTTGAGCACGTGGATCTGAGGGAGAATCACCAGGTCGAGCCGCCGATTCGGCGTCTTTTCGTTGGCGGGCGAGGGCTCCTCGACCTCCCGGAGTTCGGTCAGCGGCCGGGAGGCGATCACGCGGTCCGGGGGGATGCCGTACCAGATCTCGGCGGCGGGCCGCATGAAGTGCACGCCGCTGCCGGAGCAGATCCAGACATCGAAGCCCTTCACCCGCAGGAGCGCGATCAGCTCCTGCATCGGCAGGTAGGTGACGTCGCCCAAGGACACGTCGAACACCGGGTGGCGGGCGGTGCGGATGAAGTCGCGGGCCTCGGCCTCCAGCTTCTCCTCCGGGACGCCGGCGAGTGTCGAAAACGTCAGATCGGTAAAGAACTTCTTGCCCAGGCGGCGGATGAACTCCAGGTCGCCGGTGAGGAGCGTGGCATAGGGCTCCTCGTGGGCCAGTTCCGGCCGCCGCTCCACCAGCGCCCTGACGCGGTCCACGAGGAACATCCCATGCATCACCGGCTTCTCGCAGACGAGTGTGCCATCGTGGTCGAAGACCGCGATCCGCTCCGCCCGGGGCACGAACGTCGGGGACGATTCGGTGGTCACGGCGGCGACGAAGTCGAGGATTGCCTGCTTCGCCGGCCCGTTGTTCCACGACGGCAACGGGTCGCTGGCGGGAGCCGCGGGCTGGTCCGCGGCCACCGGGGCCGGCCCCGGCTGGGGCGCGGGCGTCGAGCCGAGCCAGACGGCGGCCGCGAGGAGCCCGAGGGCCACCAGCGGAATGGCGACCGCGGAGGTGGCGGACGACCTCTCGCCGGCTTCCACGGACGAATGGCTCCGGTCGTCGTCGTGAGGGTGATTCGTGTCGTCCGTCATGGCACAGCTCCTGGACTCGGGGTCGGCGGGACCACGATACCCTGCGCCGGGGCGCGACGCGAGAAGCCGCCGCGGCCCGGCCGAGGGTTTCCGGCATCGTCCCGCGGCGATATCCTCCGCCGTGGAAGGAATCGTTCCACGCTCACGCCCCGGAGACTCGTGCCATGGTCCGCGTCCGCTTCACCCTCGCCGCCATCCTGCTCTGCGTCGCCCCCGCAGCCCGGGGCGACGTGTCGCTCAACAACATGTTCGGCGACCACATGGTGGTGCAGCAGGGCATCAGGAACCGAGTCTGGGGCAAGGCCGACCCGGGCGAGGCGGTGACGGTGTCGTTCGCCGGGCAGACGAAGTCGGCGACGGCGGCCGCCGACGGCGGCTGGGAAGTGTTCCTCGATCCGGTGCAGGAGTACGGCGGGCCGCACACGCTCGAAGTCAAGGGCAAGAACATCGTGACGTTCGCCGACGTGCTCGTGGGCGAGGTCTGGGTCTGCTCCGGTCAGTCCAACATGCAGTGGGCCGTGAACCAGGCCAACGATCCGGACATCGAGAAGGCGGCGGCGAACTTTCCCGGGATCCGCTTCGTGTCGGTGCCCCAGGTGGGCACGCAGGAGCCGCAGTGGAACTTCACGGGGATGTGGCAGGTCTGCTCCCCCGAGACGGTCGGCGACTTCTCCGCGGTCGGCTACTTCTTCGGCCGGCAGCTCCACCAGACGCTCGGCGTGCCGGTGGGCCTGATCGACAACGCCTGGGGCGGCAGTGCCGCCGAAGCCTGGGTGAAGCGCGAGAAGCTCGCGGCCCATCCGGTTCTCCGGGCGATCCATGACCGCTGGGTGAAGGAGGAGGCCAACTACGAGAGTGCCAAGGCGGAGTTCGAAAAGAAGCTGGCCGAGTGGAAGCAGGCCGCTGACAAGGCGAAGGCGGAGGGCAAGGGAGAGCCGGGGGGCAAGCCGCAGCACCCCGACGCCCGCATGAAGGGCAACGCCCGCCCCGGCAACATCCATGCGGGTGTGCTCACGCCCTCGATCGGCTACGGCATCAAGGGAGCGATCTGGTACCAGGGCGAGTCGAACGCCGGCCGCGCCTACCAATACCGCGAGCTGTTTCCGTTCATGATCAAGACCTGGCGGGAGGAGTGGGGGCTCGGCGACTTCCCCTTCTACTGGGTGCAGCTGGCCGACTACAAAGCCGAGAAGCCGGAGCCGGGCGAGAGCGACTGGGCCGAGCTCCGCGAGGCCCAGACCATGACCATGAAGGCCCTGCCCGCCACCGGCGAGGCGGTGATCATCGGCCTGGGAGAGGGCAAGGACATCCACCCCATGAACAAGCAGGACGTGGCCAAGCGGCTGGCCCGGTGGGCGCTCGCCGAGACGTACAGGCGGCCGGGCATCGCCTGCCGGAGCCCGCTCTACAAGGGCCTGGAGAAGGACGGGGCAAAGCTCGTCCTCGCCTTCGACCACGTCGCCAACGACGGGAAGGGCTGGCGGCCCTTCGACGTGAACGAGCCGATCGGGTTCACCATCTCGGGCGGCGACCGGAAGTTCGTGCCGGCCAAGGCCCGAATCCGGGACGACGGCCGGATCGAGGTCTGGAGCGAGGCGGTGGCCGAGCCCGTCGCGGTTCGCTACGCCTGGGCCGACAACCCGGTCTGCAACATGTACTCGACCCCGGGACTACCGCTGACACCGTTTCGGACCGACGACTTCCCCGGCGTGACGGCTGAAGCGAAGTGACTGTCCGAGCGGCCGTGAACCGGGTACCCTGACGAGGTCCGTCTGCCGGGGCACGGTGTCGAGGCGGTCGGACTCACGACCAGGGAGGTTGCATCGTGATCCAGCGGGCTCTGATGCATGGAGTGCTCGGGGTGGTTGTCGTGGCCGGAGGCTGCTCGTCTGCCCTCGACGAGGCCCGCATCAGTGCCGCGCGGGTGGAGCCCGAGCTCGAGCCGCGGTCGCCCCGTGGTGCGGTCGGCCCCGTGCCGATCGTCATCGCCGCGCCTCGACCGTATCGTACGGCGCGTGGCGTCGCGGCCCGCGCTGCCGCACCGCGGCGGCTGCCGGCCACCGCCGCTGATCGTGCGCTCGGCCTGCGGGCCGAGGTGGAGATGGCGCTCCGCGACTACGGCCGCGACTTCAATCGCCACGACGTCCCCGCGGTTGCAGCCCGCTGGACCGAGCAGGGGGAGAACCTCGATCTCGATACGGGCGAGACCACGGCGGGCCGGGACGCGGTCCGCGACGTGTTCGCGGCGCTGTTCACCGCGGACGACGATGCGGCCATCGACATCGACGTGCAGGCGATCCGGCCGGTCCGCGGCGACGTCGCGGTGGTGGACGGCAACTCGACGGTCAGGTTTGGCGACGGTACCCGGGCCGGCAGCCGGTTCTCGGCCGTGATGGTCCGGCAGGACGGCCGCTGGATGCTCGACAGCGTCCGCGAGTCGGCCGATCCCGCGGCGGCACACGCCGGCCGGCCGCTCGAACAGCTGGAATGGCTCGTGGGCGCGTGGGAAGACCCCGCTCCAGGAACGGGAGTGCGAACGCGGTGTTTCTGGAGCGCGGGCCGCGGCTTCCTGGTTCGCACCCACGCGGTGTCGAGCCCGGCCGCGACCGCCGAGGTGGCGGCGGGCATTCCCGCCCTCCTGCCCGAGGCGGAGACCGCGGACCGGGAGGTGACGGAGATCATCGGCTGGGACCCCGAGAGCCAGGTCATCCGCTCATGGGTGTTCACGTCGGCCGGCCGGTTCGCCGAGGGCACGTGGACGCCGACGAGTGACGGCTGGCGGGTGCGGCTCGAGGGACGGGGCGGCGACATGGGCCGGGCCTGCGAGTGCGTGATCGCCCGCCGCGGCCCCGATGCCGTGAGCGTGAGCGGGCCGCGCGACGGCCTGGCCGCCGATCTCGCCCCCGTCTGCGACGTCGTCCGCGCCAGCCGCTGACGCTCCCGCGTGCGTTCACTCCATCAGGAAGCCCAATCGCGTAAGCGATGGGGACTGCGCCGCGTGGCCGCAGGTTTTCAACCTGCGGATCTGAAGTGGGCACAGGTTTTCAACCTGTGTGCCGCGCCGTTCGGGGCTGCCCATGCCCCGTCGCCGGACGTTCGCTACGGGCATCCTGCCCTGCGCTCACTCGGTGCTGACTGCGCTTCGCCATCCTGGCTCGCTGGTCAGCAAACGCCGGCTCTCGGGGCACGGGCAGCCCCTCGCTGCATCCACGCCGGCATGTGATACCGGAAAAGGGCAGCAGCCGGATCGGAGGCACGCGCAGAAGCCGGTGACACTTGTGGACGCCGGGCGTCGACATTCCGTCGGCGCCTTGAACTCACAAGTGCCGCCGGCGCCGAGCATGCCACCGGCCGGCTGCGGGGCACGTCACGAAGCGTGGATCACCTGACCCGAACCACACGGGGATCCGAGACGCCAGGCTCACGCCTGCCGATGCTGCCTCAGCGGCGGGTGGCCTTCGAGGTCGCCATCTGCGGCCGCTTCACGAAGTAGACCTTCGGGTCGTCGATCACCCAGGGCGTGCTCCAGGTGCGGCCGTCGTCCTGCGTGCAGACGTTGAAGAAGAACGTCTTCACGAGCTCCGTGCGGTAGCCGTACGGGAACTGCGACGTGATGTGATCGTCCATCGTCAGCTCGTCCACCCCGGGGCTCGCGAAGTAATGCACCATGCCGTCGGGCGTGAACGACATGCCGAGTGTCCACCAGCCGAGCTGCTCGATCCGCGGCCCGCGGATCTCGCCGCCGTTGCGGCCGCTGCGGACGCGGATGTAGGCCCCATCCTCCTTGAACTTGCCGGAGTGGCTGCTCTCGAAGCAGACGAACATGCCCGGCCAATACTCCTCGAGGCCGAAGCGGCCCTCGTCGGGATGATCGTCGCCGGTGATGATCGCGTGGGTGAAGCAGCCGGCGCGGAAGCCGAAGCTGGGGCCGGAGCGATTCTCCCACTGCTCGAACGGTGGCATGTAGACCCGGACCGTGATGCTGGGGCTGTCGCCCACCGACATGCTCCGACCGGTGTACTTCGAGAGGTTGTAGATCAGGTCGTCCTGCTGCATCGTGTTGGTGATCCGGCCCGGGATGCCGCCGCGAAGCGTGGCGATCAAGAGCCCGTGCTCGCTCCCCTCGAGCCCCGGTGCCGGCACTGCGACCCGCTTGACCACGTCGGGCGTGCCCCGCTTCGGCCCCTCGAACCAGCGGTTGTTGGTGCTCTTGCCGAGCGGCCCGCGCATCCGCTTGTCCTGCTCCTCCGAGCTCTTGGGGTGGTTGTAGCGCCAGGTCCACTTCTCGTCCTCGAAGTCGTCGACCACGTTCTTGACGAGCGATCCGGTGCCCGGCAGGAGGACCGGCTTCTTCGGGGCCGGAGGCTTCGCGGCGGCCGGAGCCCCTCCTGCAGTCGGCTTCGCGGCGGTGGTGCGGGCCGCCGTGTCGGCCGCGGCGGCGAGCCCGGCCATGGCGAGAACGACGAGGGCCGCGCGGCAGGCGGTGGAAGCGAACGGACGCGACATGATGGCAAGACTCCTGGGACCGGGCACGGATCCGCACCCCTGTTGTTCTCATCGGGTCCGGATCTGCCGGTCGATCAGCCGCCGGCCCTGCCACCGGCCGGCTCGCCCGTGTCCTGCCTGGGCTGCCGGAGTTGCCCAGGTTCCGCCATCCGCGACGGCTCCTGCGGGATGGCCGCCAGAGTCGTCTGGCGTGCCGCGGGCAAAAACGTCATCTATCCCGCTCCCGCCGCGGGCCGAACGCCGACCCGCCGCCGGTCCGCTTTCCCGTGCGTGTCGAGCAACCATGAGCAGCATGAAGAGCCCACTCTCTCCTGCGCGGCGGCCGCATCCAGGCCTCGGCATCGTCCTCGCCGGCGTGCTGGCCTGCAGCGTCGCCTCCGCCGAACACCCCCGCTCGCATCTCGAGCCAGCCGGCGGTGTGGCCAGCGGTCCGCCGACGTCCGCGAGCCTCGGGCTCACGCTGGACCGGGCCTCGGCCGTGCTCCGGCAGCAGCTGGCGATCCGGCGCGGGGCCGGCCTGGTGGTCGAGAACGTGACCGCCGGTTCCCGGGCCGCCCGCGCTGGCTTCGCGCAGCACGACGTGCTCGTGAAGCTCGACGATCAGCTCCTGCTCCTGCCCGAGCAGCTCGACGCGCTCCTGGAGTCGGCCGAGCCCGACGCCCCGCTCGACTGCACGGTGCTCCGGGGCGGACACGAGGTGGTGATCCCGATCGCCCACGGCGCCCAGGTCGCCGCCCGCCCGCAGCGGCAGCCCGCGGCCAACGGTGGACTGCGGCCCACCGCCTCGAGCCTCGCGATCGTCCAAGAGTCGATGCCGAAACAGGGGCCGATCGACGCCTCCCGGCTGCGACGGCTCGCCGACGAGACGCTCGTGCGGCAGGATGCCGACTTCCAGATCCGGCTGACGAGCGGCGAGGAAACGCGGCTGGTTGTTTCCGATCCGCAGGGACACGTCGTCTTCAACGACGCGATCGACACGCCGGAAGGCCGCAGCCGGATGCCCGTCTCGGTGCGGGACCGCGTGACCGACATGGAGAAGATGCTCGACGGACGGCCGGACCACACGTCGGCCGCGACCGTCAAGCCGACGGCCGAGATCGGTCGCCTCGACGTCGCCCCGGTCGAGCTCCGCTGATCTCGGCCGCTACCAGCCCACTTGAGCGATGTCGCGCGACCAGCTGCCGCTCGCGGAGGTGGATGATCGCGACGGGGCCGTCATCGTCCGCCAGGGGTCGGGGCCGGTGAACGTGCCGCCGGGCAGCTGGACCACCCACGGGCCGGCACCCCGCGACATCCGCGCGAACGACTCTTCGAGCTGCCGCCGCTGGATCTCCTGCTGGCGGCGGATCCGGCGACGATCGGCCTCCGCCGTCGCCGTCGCGTAGGCGATCCGCGCCTGCTGCGCTGCCTCGGCCGCGTTGCGGATCGCATCTTCGTAGCGCTGCCGCTCGAGGAGCGACCGCGCCGTGTCCACCGCCGTTGCCGCCGAGCGGACATCGGCCTGCACGCCCTCCGCATACCAGGCCGCGACCCGGCGGACGAGCGAATCGGTCTCGTCGATGTCGTTGGCCGCCTGCCGCGCGAGCCGATCGTCCTCGGCCGCCAGTTGCTCGCCGCGGGCTGCCGCCGTGTCGGCCGCATCGATCAGCTGGGCCGACTGCCGGAGGTCGGGCCGGGCCATCCGCATGGTTCCATCGGCCACCTCGATGATCCGCGTCGCCTCGCGGCACCGCTCGTTGGCGCTCACGCGGTCGGTCCGCTGGCGGCGGAGTTGCTGCTCGAGGGTCGCGACCCGCTGAGCCGCCTTGTCGCGTTTGCCGGGGAGGACACCGCGGAGTTCCTCGAGCTCGGCGAGCCGGTCGGTGACGGCCGCGAGGCAGCCCTCCACCCAGTCTTCCTGACGGACGGTCTCCTCGAGCAGCGCCACCGCGCGGAAGTAGTGCTGCACCCCGGGGGCCGCCGAGGCGCGGGCCTCCTCGAGCAGCGTCCGCACGCGGCCGAGGCCGTCGTCGGCCCGGGCCACGTTGTCGGCGACGTCGGACCAGGAGCTCTCGGCGTAGACCGCGGCGAGCCGCTCGGCCGCCGCGAGAGCCGCCTGCCGCCGCGCGATGAGAGCCTCGACCCGTGCGGCGCAGGCCGGGAGGAGTTCCTCGGCCTTGGCCCGGGCGGCGACGATGCTCTCGACGAGCGCCGCGGCCTCGGCATTGGATCGCTCGGCCCGCTCGATGTGCACGACTGCCGCGTCGGTCTCGCCGGCGTCGAGCAGCTGGGCGGCGAGTTCCACCTGCTTGGCGGCGACCTCGAGCCGCTCGTCGGGGTTCGCGCCGGGCTCCGCGAGCAGCCAGCCCTCGGCACGCCGGTCGGCCACCTTCTTCCGCAGCTCGGCCGTCTGGGCGACCGCCCGCTGCCGCCGGTCATCGGCCGCCTCGAGGGCGTCGAGACGCCCGAGCATCGCCTCCAGTGAGCCACGAGCCTCCTCCAGACCACCGCGGGCGGCGACCGGATCGCTTTCGACGTTCGCGCCGGCGAGGCTGCGGCCCCGCGTCACCTCGGCGAGCACCGCCTGGAACACCGCGGCCGAACGGCCCCGGCGAGCGACGGCCTCGAGCCGCCCCGTGGTCTCGGCGATCTCGGCGTCGAGCGTGGCGGCCGCCTCGCGGGTCTTCTCATGAGCGACCTCGAGGGCGTCGAGCGGGGCTTTGCATTCGGCCGCCACGTCGGCCAGCGGCGGCCGGGCCTCGGCGGAGTCGAGCAGCGCGATGGTCTCGTCAGCCGCCCGGGTGCCGAGAAACCACTCGGTGCCGAGCTTCGCGTCGGCCTTCTCCCAGACATCCATCAGTCCGAGCCAGCGCTCGCGATACCGCCGGATCGCTCCCTGCACGCCGTCGTAGGTGGAGCGGGTCATGCCCTGCATCGGCGTCACGAAGTCGGGGTCGGAGTGCGGCAGCATGCGGTGCCGCTCCTGCTGTCCGTCGAGCAGGTCGGAGAGCGAGACGACCTCCTCCTTGAAGGTGGCGAGCTTCTCGCGGGCCGTCCGCACCCGGCTGCCGTGCCGTGCCCACTGCACCGCCAGGCCGCCGAGCAGGCCTGCGGCGCCGAGTCCGGCGAGGCCGAGGGGCAGCGTCCGCGTGGTGAACACTCGCGTCGCCTCGGCCTTGCGCCGCTTCTCGTCCGCGGCCTCCCGGACCCAGCGTTCGGTGGCGTTGACGAGCTCGGCGATCCCGGCATCGAACAGGCCGTCCTTGGCACGGGGCACGAACGTGCTCGTGATCAGTTCCCGCTCCAGCGTCGCGCGATCGAGGCCGGTCGACGCCTCGAGCGCCCAGGGGACGTCCATCGCGATCTTCCGGTCGCCGACGTCCAGCACGATCGTCACGTCACCGGCGGGGTTGAAGCCGCCATCGGTGCGGGCCGACTCCTCGCGCCAGCGGGCCACGACCTTCTCGAGGAGCGCTGCGGCGTCCTCGGAACTCGCCGCCGAGTCCACCACCACCACCCGGTAGTCGCGGCCGGTCCGCTGTTTGGCCGTGGCGATGGCGGCGCGGGTCTCCGAGAAATCATCCTTCACGCCGCTGACGAACACCCGCGGTGGATCGTCGCGATCGGGCGCATCGGGGATCGCGGACTCGTCGGCCTGCGCGGCGGTGATCACCGCGCAGGCAGCGAGGCAGAGAAGGGAGCGAAGCACGGTTGGGACGATCGACATGGCAGCTCCGACGAAGGCGAGGCGGGGGTCTGGGAGCGTGGAGTTTATCCGCGGCGGCGGCCCGGAATCCACGGCCCGGCGGCTGCCTTACGCAGGCGCCTGCGTGCGGGCCGCGCGGCCCACCGCGTCGGCCGCTACGGTCGCGGCGACGACCGCGGCGGCGTCGACCGGAAACGGCATCGCCTGGATCGTCTCGCCCGGGGCGGTGGCCCGCTCGGCGACCGCCGCGATGGCCTGGGTGTCGGCGGCGTCGATGCCGAGTTCCCCGAGCGTGACGGGCAGGCCGACGCCGACCAGGAATGCCGCCACCCGGCGGGCCTCCGCGTCGGCCTCGGTCCGCGCCGCCGTGTCGGGCATCCCCTGCGCCTCGAGCATCAGATGCACGAGCGTTCCGAAGGCCACCTTCTCGCCGTGCAGCATGCCGTGGGTGGCAGGGACGGCGGTGAGGCCGTTGTGCACCGCATGGGCCGCGGCGAGCCCCGCCGACTCGAAGCCCAGGCCTGAGAGCAGCGTCGCCGCCTCGACGACCCGTTCGAGCGGTTCATCGACCACACGGTTGCGGCAGGCGGCGAGCGCCGTGGCGCCGTGCTCGAACACCACGTCGCGGCACAGCCGCGCCAGCTCGAGCGCTGCGAGGGTGCACCGGCCGCCGCGCATGTTCACCGCCGCGCCGGCCACGGCGGCCCGCGCCTCGTAGAACGTGCTCAGCGCGTCGCCGATGCCGGCCGCCAGGAATCGGGGCGGGCTTTCGGCGATCACGCGGGTGTCCACGAGCACGAGGTCGGGCGAGCGGCGGTGGATCTCGTAGACCTCGACGGACCCGCGGCGTGGGCCCTCGTCGGCGTAGATCACCGACAGCGCGCTGGTGGGAGCGTCGGTGGAACAGATCGTGGGGCAGGAGACGAACGGCAGCCGCGCCGCGGCGGCTGCGGAGCGGGCCGCGTCGAGCGTCTTCCCGCCGCCGGCGCCGACGATCGCGCGGGCGCCGAGCGCCGTGGCTTCGGTGGCGATGGCTCCGATCTCCCGGCGGCTCGATTCGCCGCCGCAGGCGAGCACGCGATGGGTCCAGCCGGCCGCGGCGAACGATTCGGCCCACGCTAACGCGAGGCTGGCGATCGCGGCGTTGCCGGCCGAGACGAGCACCGGGCCCTCGAGCCCCACGGCCTGCATCTCGGCCGCGAGGTGTCGTGCCACACCGGGTCCCTGCACGTAGCGGAGAGGCGCGCAGAAGACGAGCGGCGGCCGGGGGTCGGCGGGCATGGGGAAGGTGTCAGAAGCCGCCGATGTCGTCGGCCGACACCCGCGGCGGTCGCGGCGTCGGGGCCGCGGGAGTGGCCGGCCGCGGGGCCAGCGGTCCGCGGGCGGAGGGCAGCAGTCCGCCCCGCGGGCTGCCGGCGCGGCGGCTCGTGTCGGGTACGGGAATGCCCGCGTTGAGATCGGGCTTCGGGGACAGCGAGCCGTAGCCTGGCCGCGCTGCGGGAGCCCCGGCGCGGACGCCGCCGGTCACCGAGCCCGGCCGTGACGGTGCCGCCGGGATCCGGGGAGTCTTCCCGCGCGACTCGGCATCGCCAGCCGTCTGCGACGGCGACTTCGGCACGGTCGGCGTGAGGCTTCCCGACACGACCGGCTTCGCATCGGGGACGCGGGTGCCCGGCAGCGCGGGCTTGTCGGAGGCGCGCTTGCGGGGCTCCGCCGGCATGTCAGGCTGTTGGTTCGCGTCGGGCAGCGGTGGCTCGTCGGCCGGTTCGCTCCCGGCGATCACCCGCGGCTTGCCGGTGACCGGATCGATGCCGCCCTCGAGTTCGGATTCGAGACGGCTGCGCCGCATCCGCGCCCGTGCGATCGACGCCTCGGAGGCGTCGATCGTGCCGTTGCCGTCGAGGTCCCATTGGCGGACGAGTTCGTCCCGGGACGCGCCCGGGGCCGAGCCCTTCACGCCGGGCACCATGCCGCGGCTCCGCAGGCCGCCGGTCGGATCGGGGCCCTCGGTCGGTTCAGCGGCCACGGACCACGCGGTGACCGCGGCCATGGCGCAGGCGATGGCGAGCGCCGCCGCGCCCCGCACGACACGAACGGACGATGGTGCAGGCATGCAGAAACCCTCCGGCAGGTGGCGACGCGACCAGATCATCCTATCGCCGCGGCGGGGATCGCCGCCAGCGCTGCCGCCATCCGCTCGGCGGCACCGGCCGCAGCGCCGCCGGCGCGGTCGAGTTCGCGGGCGGCGACGTGGCAGTGGACAACGTGGGCTCCGACCCGCGTGGCCGGCGGATCGACCGCCCGACACGTCGCTTCGGCGAGCGGACACCGCGGATGAAATCGGCACCCGCTCGGGGGCCGGGCGGGACTGGGCACGTCGCCGGGCAGCACGATCCGCCGCCGCCGGCGCTGCACGTCGACCGACGGCACCGCCGAAAACAGCGCGATCGTGTAGGGATGCAGCGCGACCCGCCGCAGGTCGGCGGCGGCGGCGTGCTCCACGATCCGGCCGAGATACATCACCGCCACCTCGTCGGCGACGTACTCCACCGCCGCGAGGTCGTGCGACACGAAGAGATAGGTGAGGCCGAGCCGCTCGCGGAGGTCGACGAGCAGGTTGAGTACCTGGGCCTGGATCGAGACGTCGAGCGCCGAGATCGGCTCGTCAAGCACGACGAACTCCGGCTCGAGCACGAGCGCGCGGGCGATCGCGATCCGCTGCCGTTGGCCGCCGGAGAACTCGTGGGGATAGCGATCGAGCGCCGCGGCCGGCATGCCCGTGCGATCGAGGGCCCGCTCGATCCGCTGGAGGCGGTCGGCCGCGTCGCCCATCCGATGGACGATGAGCCCCTCCTCGAGAATCCGCTTCACCGTCATCCGCGGGTTGAGGGAGCCGTAGGGATCCTGAAACACGATCTGCATCCGGCGGCGGAGGGCCCGCAGCGCCGCGGGGCCGAGCCTGCGGACATCCTGGCCGGCGACGGCGACACGCCCGCCGGTCGGCTCGACGAGGCGGAGGATGCTGCGGCCCACGGTGGTCTTGCCGCAGCCGCTCTCGCCCACGAGGCCGAGCGTGCGGCCGCGGGGGATCGAGAAGCTCACACCGTCCACGGCCCGCACCGCGCCGACCTGGCGGCGGAGCAGGCCCTTGCGGATCGGGAAGTGCGTCTCCAGGTCCTCGACGAGCACCAGGGGTTCGGCGCGGGGGGGCGTCATGTGGGGATGGTCTCCACCTCGGCCGGATGCGGCGCGCCGAGCCGCGTCGCGTAGTGGCAGCGGACGAAGTGGCCCGGCTCGACCTCCAGGAGGTCCGGGACCGCGCTGCCGCAGGCCGGCCCGTTGTCGGGCCGCGGCCGGGCGTAGCCGCACCGTGGGTGGAACCGGCAGCCAGCGGGAAACGCCTGCGGCGGGGGCACCATGCCGGGGATCGTGCGGAGCGCGGTGCGGCGATCGCCGCCCACGGCGTCGAGGTCGGGCCGGGCGGCGAGCAGGCCGATCGTGTAGGGATGCAGCGGCCGCGCGAAGAGCACGTCGGCGGGGGCCCGCTCCACGATCCGGCCGGCATACATCACCGCCACGTCGTCGCAGGTCTCGGCCACCACGCCGAGATCGTGCGTGATCAGGAGGATCGCCGTGCCGAGCCGTCGCCGCAGGTCGGCGAGCAGGTCGAGGATCTGGGCCTGGATGGTGACGTCGAGGGCCGTGGTCGGCTCGTCGGCGATCACGAGGTCGGGCTCGCAGGCGAGCGCCATCGCGATCATCACCCGCTGCCGCATGCCCCCGGAGAGCTGGTGCGGATATTCGTCCATCCGCCGCTCGGGATCGGCCAGCCGCACGAGCCGGAGCATCTCGAGCGCCCGCGCCCGGGCCGCATCGCGGCCGCACGCCTTGTGGAGCAGCACCGCCTCGGCGACCTGGTCGCCCACGGTGAACACGGGATTGAGGCTCGTCATCGGCTCCTGGAAGATCATCCCGATTCGCCCGCCGCGGACCTGCCGGAGCCGGGGCTCGGGGAGCGTGACGAGATCGAGCGGACCGCCGGGGGAATCGAGGAGGATCGACCCCGACTCGATCACTCCCGGCGCCGCCACCAGCCGGAGGATCGACATCGCCGTCACGCTCTTGCCGCAGCCGCTCTCGCCGACGAGCCCGAGCGTCCGGCCGCGGTCGATCGACAGCGACACGCCATCGACCGCCGGCACGCGGCCGGCGGGCGTCTGGAACGCCGTCACGAGGTTGCGGATGTCAAGCAGCGGCATGGTTGGTTCGTGAGTCACCACATTCAAAACACGGATGGGGAAGGCGGCGGGATCGGGGCGAGGATGACGAGCGTCGGCTATCCTGCCGTTGGCGAGGCAACTCGTCCCGTCCCGCCGCCGGGTTTGGCGAGTTGGGCATGAGCCCTGCCAGGATCGTCGCAGCCTCTGGAAAGGTCATTTCCGCGCCTCGCGAAGCCGGGGGTCGGTCGCTTCCTGCAGGCCCTCGCCGACGAGGTTGTAGGCGAGCACGGTGAGGAAGATGGCGATGCCCGGAAACACCACCAGCCACCACATGGCGAGGTTGGAACGGGCGCCGTTCAGGATCGACCCCCAGCTCGCCGACGGGGGCGGCGGGCCGAAGCCGAGGAACGACAGGCCGCTCTCGACGAGGATCGCCGCGGCGATCCCGAAGGTGATGGGCACGAGGATCGGCGCCAGGGCGTTGGGGAGGATGTGGCGGAGCATGATCCGCAGCGGGCCGGCACCGGAGGCCCGGGCGGCCGTCACGTATTCCGCCCCCTTGAGCCGGAGGAACTCGCCGCGGGTCAGCCGGGCGATGCCGGTCCAGCCGGTGAAGCCGATGATCGCCATGGTGTGCCAGATCGTCGGCTTCTCGATGATGGCCATGATGGCGAGGATCAGCACGAGCGTGGGCACGCACATCACGATCTCGGTGACCCGGCTGGTGACGGCGTCGACCCAGCCGCCGAAATAGCCGCCGAGGGCGCCCACGAGGATCCCGATCGCGCCGGCGATGCCCATCGACACGAAGCCGACCAGCAGCGCCACCGTGGTGCCGTGGACCATCTTGGCGAGCACGTCCACGCCCGCCTGATCGGTGCCGAAGGGATGCGCCCGGCTCGGCACGCCCTGATCCATCGCGGGGTTCTCGGGGCGGCCCGGCCACTCGTCGGCCCGGACCGCCCGGTAGGGATCCTGGAAGACGAGCGGCCAGATCGCCCAGCTCTCGGGATCCTTCGCGGCGAGGTTCTTGGGATAGCTGCCGCGGAACTTGTCCTTGGCGAAGATCGCCGGCTCGAGCCGGCGGTCGAAGTAGGCCAGGCACGGCGCGTAGAGGCGGCCCTTGTAGCGACAGAGCACCGGCTTGGTGCCGGCGATCGCGGGGGCCAGCACGGCCACCGCCACGAGGAAGCCGACGAAGCCGAGCGCGGCCAGCGCCAGCGGCCGTTGCCGGTAGCGCCGCCATGCTTCGACCCAGAACCCGTGTGCGGCCATCACTCCACGCTCACCCGGGGATCGACGGCGGAATAGAGCAGGTCGGCGAGCAGCTGCCCGAGCAGCGTGAGCACGCTGAACATCAGCGTCAGCCCCATGATCGTCGGATAGTCGCGCTCGCGGATGCTCTCGAAGAACAGCCGCCCCATGCCTGGCCAGGTGAAGATCTGCTCGATGATGATCGAGCCGCCGACGAGCGACGGCAGCGACAGGCCCAGCAGCGTGACCAGCGGAATCAGCGTGTTGCGGAAGGCGTGCCGGAAGAGCACCCGCCACGGGCCGGCCCCCTTGGCGCGGGCGGTGCGGATGTAGTCCTGGCGGATGGCCTCGGCCATGGTCGCCCGGATGAACCGGGTGTCGTAGGCGAGGCTCACGTAGGTCTGGCAGATGACCGGCAGGATCATGTGCCGGGCGACGTCCACGATCCGCGCCGTCAGCGGGGCGTCAGGCGGCAGGTCGCTCATGCCGAACAGCGGCAGTTCCCAGGCCGTGCCCTTGCTCCACACCGAGAACACGATCTGCAGGAACAGCGCGGCCACGAACGTGGGGAACGAGTAGAGGGCGTAGAGCAGGAGGCTCACGCCCCGTTCGTCGGGCGTGCCCGAGCGGGCCGAGGCGTAGAGGCCCAACGGGATGGCGAGCGTCCAGATCAGGAGAAAGGCCGTTCCCGAGACGAGCAGCGTGGGGCCGAGCCGCTCGCCGATCAGTGTCGTCACCGGCTGCTTGCGGGTGATCGACCGGCCGAGGTCGCCCCGGAGCAGGTTGCCGGCCCACTGCAGGTAGCCCTCCGGCCACGACTTGTCGAGGCCGTAGGCGCGCTGCATCCGCTCGTAGTCGGCCGCGCTCACCTTGCGGCTCGGGTCCTCGCCGAGCGTGGCAGTGAGCGGGTTGCCCGGCATGGCGCGGGCCAGGGCATAGACCACGACCGTGATCGCCACGAGCGTGACGCCACCCAGGAGCAGACGCCGGAGCAGGTAGGTGGCCATGGCTCACTCGGCCCGTGGCTTCCACAGGCTGCCGGAGCCGGGGGAGTAGTGATAGGGCCCCCGGGGGCTGAACACGTAGCCCCGCAGGCTCTTGGCGAACCCGTAGAAGCTGTTCCGCCAGAACAGCCACGTGTAGGGCTGGTCTTCGTAGAGGATCTCCTGGATGCGGGCGTATTTCTCGGCCCGGCGGGAGCGGTCGAGCTCGCGGCGGCCCTCGGTGAACAGCCGATCGACCTCCGGGTTCGAATAGCCGCAGTAGTTTCGCATCTCGCCGGTCTTCCAGATGTTCTCGGTGCTGTCGGGATCGGTGCCTGACCCCCAGCCGGAGAAACAGGCCTGAAAGTTCTTCTTCTGCATCATCTCCTGGAGGGCCGTCACCTCCACGGGCCGCACGTTGGCGATCACGCCGATCTGCTCGAGGTTTTCCTTGAGGAGCGTGCAGATCGCGATCCGGAAGGGCTGCTGGTTGACCAGCAGGGTGAACTCGAAGGGCACGAGCCGGCCGTCGATTTCCTTGTCCCGGATGCCGTCGTTGTCGTGGTCGGTCCAGCCCGCCTCGTCGAGCAGGGCCTCGGCCTTGTCGAGGTCTTGCTTGTAGGGCTCGAGCTTCTTCGGGCCCGCCATCCACGATCCCGGAGGGAAGTTGCCGGCGCAGGGCTCGTAGAGCCCCAGGCAGATCTTCTCGAGCATCCGATCGTGATCGAAGGCGTAGCTCAGCGCCCGCCGCACCCGGCGGTCGGCGAAGAAGGGGGTGCCGATGTTCCAGGCGAAGTGGAAGCTCACCCATTCCGGCGCCGTCGCCTTGGTGTTGAGGCGGTCGTAGTCGGCGTCAACGGTCTGGGTCGTCCACTGCTCGGGCTGCAGGATCATCTCGTCGATCTCGCCCGACTTGAGGGCCAGGAGCGCGGTGTTCGGATCCTCGATGATCCGGAAGCGGACGTCCTTGAAATACGGCGGCTCGCGGACCTGCCGGCCCTGCACGGTGCTCCAGCTGTCGCGCCGCCGGAGCACGATCTCCTGGCCGCGCTTGCGGGAGAGGATCTCGTAGGGCCCGCCCGCCACCGGCTTCTCCTCGAGGGCCACGTGCTCCGGGCTGTCCTTGAGGGTCGGGTCCTTCTCCCAGGTGTTCTCGTAGACGTGCTTGGGCAGCACCGGGAAGTTGATGTTCCAGACGTTGGTCGCCAGCGGCTCCTTGTGGAACAACACGAGGGTGCGGTCGTCGTAGGCATGGACGCCCTTCATCTGGTCGGTGCCGGAGCGGACGGCGGGCACCGGCACACGGGGATCCATGATCACCCGGTAGGTGAAGGCGACGTCGTGGGCCGTGATCGGCGTTCCGTCGCTCCAGACGAGATCGTCCCGCATCACCACCTTGTCGTAGAGCCCATCGGCGCTCGTCTGCCAACTGACCACCGTCTCCGCGTTGGCGAAGGGTTCGAGCGTGCGGTCGTAGGAGAACAGTCCGAAGCCGGTGAGACCGAGGATGTCGAACTCGGCGCTGGAGCTGATCAGGATCGGGTTGGTGCTGCCGAGGTCGCCGGCGACGTGGCGGTCGATGCGGGCCTCGAGGTCGGCCTGCCCTGGCTCCGGAAGCCGACCCAGGGCCGAGAGGATCGTGGCGTTGGCCGCCGCGGAGTCGTTCTTGACCGCCAAGGCCTCGGCGACGGTGCCGAGGACGGGCTCCTTCGCCTGCTGCTCGCGGAGCACGGCGAGGGCATCCTTCACGGGGCGGTCGATCCACTTCGCGTCGCGATCGAGCGTCGCCAGCGGCGGCGGCTCGAACGCCTCAGCCGGCGGTGCAGAGGGCCCCTGCCCCGAGGCCGCGGCCTGCGCCGCGGGCGCCTCGGGCTCGGCCACCAGCCGTCCCTTGTCTCCCCGGCCGCAGCCGCAGGCCGCCGCCGTCAGGCAGGCCACCGCCGCCCACGTCCGGCGGCTGGCCGCACGGACCTTCACCGCGCTTCTGCACACGGGCATGGATCGGCTCCTGGCCACGGGGAAAATCCCGATGCTACGGGGCTGCGCGGGGCCGGGTCAACTTGGGCCGGCCGTGCGTCACTCGGGGAACTTGTGCCCCAGCTTCTCGCGCTTCGTGGCGAGGTAGCGCTCGTTGAACTCGTGGATCGGCGGCAGGATCGGCACCTGGTCGATCACTTCCAGATCGAAGCCCCCGTAGATGAAGGCGTCGGTCTTCTTCGGATTGTTGGTGAGCAGACGGATCTGGCGGAGCCCGAGATCCTTGAGGATCTGGATGCCCACGCCATACTCCCGGGCATCGGCCTTGTAGCCGAGCGCGAGATTGGCCTCGACGGTGTCGAGCCCGCGGTCCTGGAGCTGGTAGGCCCGGATCTTCTCGACCAGCCCGATGCCGCGCCCCTCCTGCGGGAGGTAGACGAGCACGCCGCAGCCCTCCCGGCCGATCATCTCCAGGGCCAGGTGCAGCTGGTCGCCGCAGTCGCAGCGCAAGCTGTCGAGCAGGTCGCCGGTGAAGCACGACGAGTGCAGCCGTACGAGCGGCGCGGCCGCCGTCGCGACGTCACCCATCGTGAGCACGAGCGGCTGCTGGGTCTCGAACTTCACGCCGTAGGCGACGACCCGGAAGCGGCCCCACTTCGTGGGCAGATCGGCCTCCGCGATCCGCTCCACGAGTTTCTCGCGGGTGCGGCGGTGCCGGATCAGCTGCTCGATCGAGATGATCTCGAGGCGGTGCTTCGCCGCCAGCGTGAACAGGGCGTCGCGGTCGGCGCGGTTGCCGGAGTCGTCGAGGATCTCGCAGATCACGCCGGCCGGTGGCCGGCCGGCGAGCCGGGCGAGATCGACCGCCGCCTCGGTGTGGCCGGCGCGGCGGAGGACGCCCCCCTCCTTCGCCACCAGGGGAAAGAGATGTCCCGGCCGGACGAAGTCACCGGGCACGCTGGCGGGGTCGAGGATCGCCGCGACCGTCGCCGCCCGCTCGGCGGCGGTGATGCCGGTCTTCGCCGAGCGGTGGTCCACCGGCACGGTGAAGGCGGTGCCGAGCGGCGCGGAGTTGGTAGCCACCATCATCGGCAGGTCGAGTCGCCGGGCCACGTCGGGCAGGATCGACAGGCAGACCTGCCCGCGGCCCTCGCGGATCATGAAGTTCACCACCTCGGTGGTCGAGGCGTCAGCCGCGCAGACGAAGTCGCCCTCGTTCTCGCGGTCTTCGTCGTCGGCGACGATCACAACCTCGCCGCGGGCGATCGCGGCGACGGCGGCCTCGACGGAGGAGAAGCGGCTGGGCATGCGGCAGGACCCGAAGCGGATGTCGGACGGAAAACCCCATTATAGGATGCAGCCGGCGGCCGACCGCCGCTCGTGCCCCCACACCCGGAAGGAAGCGGACCGCCGCGATGCTCGACCGTGAGGAATCCATCGAGCAGGCCTACCTGTTCCGGTCGTTCGGGGAGCGGATTGTGGCCGGCATCGCGGCCCAGGAGGCCCTGGTGGCGATCGGCCAGGAGGTGCTCGCCACGTCGAAGCTGCCGATGGCCCTCGACTACCTCGCGGGCGAACTGAAGCTCGTCGGCACGCTCTCCACCGCGATGGCCCGGCTGCCCCACTACTTCACGGCGTTTCAGACGTTCGTGATCGCCACCGCCGAGGAGGAAGGGGGGCGGTTCGACATGCGGACGGCCCTGGCGATGCTGGAGCGGGAGGCGACCTACCGCGCCGAGGCCGCGACGCCCCAGGGGCTGTTTCTCTACCGCTTCGAATGCCTGTCGCGGAATCGCCTCGACTACGCCCGCGGCCTGGCGGCGATCGCGGCGGACGACATCTTCGACGCTGCCTGGAAGGCCTGGATCGGCACGGTGTCACGGCAGGTGGGGCTGATCGACCTCGCCGACCTCGTCTACGTGCGGAGCCCGGAGTATTGGCGGGTGGAGAAGCGCGATGCCCTGGTGGCCGGCCGCGTGGCCCCCGAGCCCGACCGGGCGATCCTGTTCGGCGAGAAGGAGGGGCGGATCGCCCGGGCCAACCGCGGCAAGGATCCGCTGTTCTTCTTCGCGGCGCTCCAGCGGCAGCTCGGGTATCCGTCCGTGCCCCGGGTCAATCCGCTCGCTCCGTCCGCCGAGTCGCCGGCCCTCCTCGCCCGTCGGCTCGAACGGCTGGAGATGCGGATGAAGCTCCTGGAGGAGGAGTCGCGGGGCGGGATCGATCTCTCCCGGTTCGATCCGAAAAACTTTCCGCTTCCGCGCAACGAATGACCGCCACCACTCGCGCCGACGTGGCGCACGTCGTCGAGGCCGCGATCGCCGCTGTGAGGCCGGAGACGCTCGTGCCCCGCCGCATCGAGTGCCGAAGCGGCGGCCTGCTGCTCGACCAGGCACCGTTTGCCGAGGCCGTGTCGCTCGGTGGACGGATCGTCGTGATCGGCGGCGGCAAGGCGGCCGCGGGCATGGCGGCGGCGGTCGAGGCGGTGCTCGCCCCGGCGGTCGCCGCCGGGGCCGAGGTGCATGGGCTCGTGAGCGTGCCCGAGGGTTGCGGACGGCGGCTGAAGCACGTGGAGGTCCGCGAGACAAGGCCCGCGGGCGTGAACCTGCCGACGCCCGCGGCCGTCGCTGCGACAGCCGAGATGTTCGGGGCAGTCGCGGCGCTGGGGCCCGACGACCTCGCGATCGTGCTCGTCACCGGTGGCGGTTCGGCGCTGCTGGAGGAGCCCCACGCCGGGGTCACGCTCGCCGACCTGAGCGCGGTCACCCGCCGAGTGGCTGCGGCCGGGGCGGACATCCGCGAGCTCAACGTCGTCCGTCAGGCCCTCAGCCGCGTGAAGGCAGGCGGGCTCGCCCGGGCCTGCAGGGCGGGACGGCTCGTGGCGCTCGTGCTCTCCGACGTGATCGGCGATCCGCTCGAGCTGATCGCTTCGGGGCCCTGCATGCCGGTGTCGCCCGATCCGGCCGCGGCGCTGGCGATCCTGCGGCGCTATGCGGTGGTCGATGCCGTGCCGGAGGTGACGCGCGCTCTCGCCCGCGCCGCGGCCACGGCGCCGCCGCGGGCGTCGGCCGCGGCCTGCGGCGCGTGGACGACGCCCGCCGGCTGCCGCGTCAGCCACGTGCTCCTCGGCAGCAACGCCACCGCCGTCGAGGCCGCCGCGGAGGCGGCCCGGCCGCTCGGCTACGACGTGACGATTCGCCACGCTCTGCCCACGAGCGAGACCGCCGACTCGGTGGGCCGTCGCCTGGCGGCGGAGGCGGCCGCCCTGCATGCCGCGGCCGTCCGCGATGGCCGGGCCCGCGCGGTGATCGAAGGGGGCGAGGCGGTGGTGGCCGTGCCCCGCGATCACGGGGTGGGCGGTCGCAATCAGCAGACCGTCGTCGCGGCCGCGGCCCGGTGGCGGGAGGCGGGCGGCGCCTGGCCGCAGGGACTGGTGATCGCGAGCGTGGGCACCGACGGCGAAGACGGCCCGACCGACGCTGCGGGCGGGATCGTGGATGCGGAGGCAGCGTCCCGGCTCGGAAGCGACAAGCAGCTCGCCCGCGCCCTCGCGCGGTGCGATGCCTACCCCACGCTCGCCGCGGCCGACGGGCTCATTCGCACCGGCCCGACGGGCACGAACGTCGCCGACGTGCGAATCGTGCTCGCGCGGCCGTGAGCCCGGCGAACGCGCCTGCCATGATCACTGACGAGCGAGGGGCTGCCCGTGCCCCGAGAGCCGGCGTTGCTGACCAGCGCAGCCAGGATGGCGGAGCGCAGTCAGCATCGAGAGAGCGAAGGGCAGGATGCCCGTAGCGAACGTCCGGCGACGGGGCATGGGCAGCCCCTCGCGGCGCGGCACCGCAGGTTGAAAACCTGCGGCCACCTGGCGACGGGGCATGGGCAGCCCCTCGCGGCGCGGC
>JBBAVS010000058.1:22039-23880 GCA_040397585.1 Pirellulales bacterium | reverse complement strand
ACCGCCGCGACCCCGGGAGCCGCCGCCCCGGCGCCGACGTAAGGACCGCGGTCGAAGAGGTTGACGCTCACGAAATCCGCGACGTCGAGCATGTCCACGATCCCGTCGTAGTTGAAATCGCCTTCGCTCCAGACGGCAGCCGACCAGTTGTCGAACCTTCCTCCGGCCAGGAAGCCCGCCGCATCGAGGATGTCCACCACGCCGTCCACGTTCGAGTCGCCCGCGGCCGCATAGCCGACGAGCAGGCTGCCGTCGCCGCCTTCGATCCAGCCGACCGTGCGGAGGACACCGCGGGCCAGATCGGCCGCCGCGACTGACGATGTCAATCCGGCCTGGCCGGCCCAGTCGCCCGAGGCACGCCCGGCAGCGAGGTCGGCCAGAAGGGCGGCCCGCGTCATTCCCCCGGCGGCCACCATCACCCGGCCCCTGCCGAGGTCGAGAAGCCCACCGGCGGATGCGTCGATGCTCAGCGCGGAGACCGTGATCCCTACCGGGGCTGACCCCGAGAGCACCAGCCGGCCGGCGACCCCGACCGACACCGCTGGACTCCCGATGAGCTGCCCATCGTCGATCGACAGCCTCGTGATCCCCGTGAGTCCGTTGACCGCGATTACGCCGGCTGCCAGCGTGCCGCCGGCGAGCGTCACGGCCGGGAGCCGGGCCGGGATCGTGCCGGTCAGCTCGAGCCGGCCGCCCGGTTGCACGACCGTGGGGCTGCCGAACAGGGCGTTGGGCGCGGCGATCCGCAACGTGCCCCCCTGCACGAAGGTCGTTCCGGTCACGGTGTTCACCGCGTCGAGGATCACGGTGCCCGACCCGGTCTTCGTGATCGTCCCCGTGCCACCAATCGCAGTGTGCCCGGCCTGGGCCTGCGTCTGCGAGCCGGTGGCCACCGCAAAGGTAACCGGCCCCCGCGAGATAAACGCATCGCGAGGGGCGTCGAGCGTCAGCCGCATTTCGGCCGTGCCGGACGTGCTCCGGAAGTCCAGGTCCACTCGGCCGAACGCCCCCGGCGGCCCGGGGTCGAGGCCGAGGAACGTG
Source organism: Pirellulales bacterium (assembly GCA_040397585.1). Taxonomy (GTDB): domain Bacteria; phylum Planctomycetota; class Planctomycetia; order Pirellulales; family UBA1268; genus QWPN01. Next base: position 22,839 of record JBBAVS010000058.1, on the reverse strand, counting down.
TTGAGCGCGTGAATCTCCCAGCCCGAGTTGAGCACGTTCATGCCCAGCACGCCGGGAACCGCGGGGTCGATGTCGATCACCCCGACCGTGATGTCACGGAACAAGAGCTCCACGTCGTTGGAAGCTCGCATGGAGAGCGAGTCGAGCCTCAGCACGGGAATCTCCACCGTGCCGCCGACGCCCGCCACCGTCTGGAACGAGATCGCCTCGTCGTCGAGGCTGCCGTTGCCGTTGACATCGAGCCCGAGATCGAAAGCCATCGTCTCGGAGAGGATGCACTGCTGGGCGCCGGTGTCGAGGAGAAAGCCGGCCGTCTTCGTCGTGGATCCAACTTGGGCCGTCACCGGCGCGAAGGGGAGCGCGGCGTTCGCTGGCAGTGGATCGGTCGGATGCTGCTGCCCGGAGGCCGGAAACTGGAACATCGTCAGCGGAACGCTGTACTGATGGGCCGACAGCGTGGGCGACATCGGGACGTCGAACGCCACACCGATCCGCAGGTCGTTCATGTCGGCCTGCGAGGCGAGATTGAATCCCACGGTGCGGCCGGCCATCAGCGGCATGCCGGCGATCCCGGAGTAGAACGCGAAATTGCCGTTCGAGGTCTGCATGCGGACGGCGGGCAGCGTTCGCGGGACGCCGTCGGTGCCGGCGAAGTAGAAGTCGTACGGACGCGACACTTCGGTGGACTGCGGACCCGCGACCCCAAAATCGACGTAGGTCGCCTCGGTGACGAGGCCCTTGCCGCGAAGCTCCGCCGAGGAGTTGGCCCCGGCGAGGATGCCGCTCGCCCCGGTGTCGAG
>JBBAVS010000058.1:0-21939 GCA_040397585.1 Pirellulales bacterium | reverse complement strand
GAAGCTCCGCCGAGGAGTTGGCCCCGGCGAGGATGCCGCTCGCCCCGGTGTCGAGGAGATATTCGTTGAGATCGAGGGAGCCGAACGTGCCCACCTGAATCTGCACGACCGGTTGCGAGATCGTGAACTCGTCGGAGAGTCCGAGGTCGATCGTGCCCCCCGCCCTCACCTTGTCACTGATGCCGGGGCTCGCGGCCACGAGCGCGGCGATGGCCGCGACGCCCATGGAGGCCCTGCGGAACCATGATGTCATGGGCGGCCCTTTCCGGTGGTGATGCCGTCAATCACGGCTTGGGCGTCAGGCCGCCTGCGGCCGACGTCTTCTGACCAGCATACCGACGGATACGGCCGCGACGACCAGTTGGGTCGCCCGGCCGACCGCGGGTTCCGGCACCGCGACCACGCCCGCAGAAAACCCGGCCCCGGAGGGGCGGTAGTCGCCGCCATCGAAGCGGTCGGCCCCCAGCATGTCGGCCACGTCGAGGATGTCCACGAAGGTGTCGGCGTTGAAGTCGCCCTGGGACCAGACGGACGACAGGCCGGTGTCGAACCGGGCAGAACCGAGAAAATCAGCGATGTCGAGAATGTCGATGCCGGCGTCGAGGTTCATGTCACCGGCCAGGGGTGCCATCACGATGGCCCGGACCGAGACCGACAGCGTCTGCCCGGTCGCGCCGGGCAGGTCCTCGTCGGAAAGCGAGAGCGTGTAGCTGCCGGCAAACGACCCGGTGGTGGCAGTGGTCAGCGCCACGCCGAACGACCGCGACGACCCCGACGCCAGGTTGGCGAAGGGGGCGAGCGACGTCGAAAAGAGGCTCGCCGGCAGGCTCGACGTGACGCCGTCGAGGTCGAGCCTGGCCGTCCAGGCAGTTCCCGACGCGGCCGGCCGGTTGAAGATCGAGAAGGACGTGCTTCCCGACGCCGCACCTCGAAGCAGCGTGCCGAAGTCGAGCGTCAGCGACGTGGTCGTGGCGGCCGCGGCGAACGAGCCGATCGCGTGGTCGAGCACGCTCGTCGACACCGTCCCGCTGAAGGTCGCGTTCATGGCCTGGGGGCTCGCCGCGGTCACGCTCACCGTCCCGCTCCGCAGACCCGCCGCCGTGGTGCTCAGCGTGAGCAGATGCGTGGCCGCCCCGCCGAGCGCCGCGTCGCTGCCGGTACCGCTCGCGGTGAAGGCTCCCGTGCCGGTGAAGGCGTAGTCGAGCCGATCGGCTCCCGCGACGACCGCCACCGGGGCGGAGTTCGACACCGTCAAGGTGCCGGACACGCTCGCCCCGCGAATCACCCGGGCCGGAGGGGCGGCCAACGACGCCGACATCCGGGCCGGCAGTTGATAGTCGGCCAGCACCGGCAGGTGATCGGTCACCTGCGTGAGGGCCGTGAGCACGGCCGAGGCCTGGGCCGTGGAGTATCCCGGGATCCGGCCGGCCAGCGTGGCGGCGCTGCCCGTCGAGATCGCCTGGTTGATCGCGTGCGTCGCCGTGTTGCCGAACGTCCAGTACGAGTTCGCGATGTAATCGAAGCCGCGGGTGTCGCGCACCTCCGCGGTGATGAGCTGGAAATCGAACCGGTCGTCCACGCCACCCGTCACCTGCCCGTTGAATACGGAGGCGGTGGCAGGCGACTGGGTGTGCACGTCCCGGAAGCTGGAGTTGCCGCTCCAGGATCCCACCCGGCTCACGGGATCGAAGGCCTGGCCGTTGCCGGTGCCCGTCAGCGTCTGAAACGCCGCCTCACTCGAGCTGTAGACATTGAGGTCCCCGGCATAGATGACGCTGGCCCCCTGCCCGAGGGCGTCGGCGTCGGCACGGATGACGCGCGCCTCGTTGGCCCGCTCCGCCTCGTTCGCGGCTCCGGTCGAGGCCTTGTAGTGGCTGGTGTAGACGTAGAAGTCGGCCGCCGAGTCGTAGCCCACCGGCCGAAACTGGTAGCGCATCGCCTGCCGCGGCTGGCTCGCGGTGCCCGTGGTCGATCCGACCCGCTTCTCGGCGACGAGCGTCACTGAGGCCGAGTTGTAGATCGCGATCGGCCGCCCCGAGCCCACCGTGTCCGCATCCACCGCCGACCGCCGGTACGATGTGCCGCCGGTGACGGTGTTGAGCAGCCCCGCATAGGCTGTCCCGGTCGTGGCGACCGAATCCGCCTCTTGCAGCATGAGCACGTCCACCGGCCGGGAAAAGCCTCCCTTGGCCGAGGCATTCATGCCCTGGAACACCGTGTTCATGCCCGCGCGGGGCCCGAACGCGGCCGGATCGCTGTTGTTGACGTTGTAGGTGACGATCCGCAACTGCGCATGGGCGGTTGCGCCCACAGTGAGCGAGGCAAGAACCGCGGTCAGGGCGAGGATCGATCGCACGCGGGACTCCCGTTGCCTCGACAGGACTCCACACGCGGGGAATCCGAGTTCGTCAAGGATAACGGGAGGGTCCGCCCTCGCGAAGAATCGGGTCGTTCAGCTTCCCGGCCGGCGGCGCCTGACCGCCGCCCAGGCCGACAATCCCGCCGCCAGAAGCAGCGACAGCGGGGCCGGCTCCGGCACGGCGGCCACGGTGCCAGCCTGGCCCGGGGCCGGGTTGTAGGCCCCCGCGTCGAACAGGCCATTGGAGAGGAAGCTGGCGGCGTCGAGGATGTCCACCACGCCGTCGTAGGTGAAGTCGCCCTCGTTCCACGAGGCCGGGCTGCCGCTGTCGAACTTGCCGCCGGCGAGGAAGTTGGCGGCGTCGATGATGTCCACCTGCCAGTCGAGGTTCGTGTCACCGGCCGCCGCGAAGGCGAAGGTCACCGAGCCGTCGCCGTTGTCGAGCCAGCCGACCGTTCGGTCGCCGCCGCTCGCGGCCGCCACGCTCGAGGTGATCCCGCTCGTGCCGTTCCAGGTGCCGTCACCGAGGCCGCTGAGGATCGCGGCCACCATGTTCGGGGCCGAGAGGCCCGCCGCCACGGTCACCATGCCGTTGCCGACGTCCACCAGGCCGCCGGCGCTCGGGGTCAGGCCGCCCACGGTCGTCTGCAGACCCGGGGTGAGCGTGACCGTGCCGCCGGCCAGCGGCACGAGCTGGCTCGAGCCGAGCGCGGCCGAGTTGGCGAGCTGCAGCCGCCCGCCCTGCACCGTGGTCGAGCCCGTGAGGGTGTTGGCCTGATTGACCACGAGCGTGCCGGCGCCAGCCTTCACCACCGGCGTAGAACCCGAGAGCGAGGGATACCCGGCCTGAGTCTGCGTCTGCGTGCCGCTCCCCACCGTGATCGTGATCACCGTTGGCGCCGCGGCGAACGTGGTCCGCATGATCCAGCCGGGCGTGGACGTGGAGCCGTCGAACGACGCGGTCGTGGAGACCATCGTCACCGTCGGAGCGAGTGTCGTGGACTGCAGGGCGTTGAAGTTCGTCAGCGAGTAGTAGCGCAGCCCGGAATGCTCGATGTCGGTGCCCTGGCCGTCGCCGAGCACGTACGTCGAGTAGGTGGCGCCGCCGATCGCGGCCGCCTGGTTCGACGTCGTGAAGTAGCCGCCCAGGTAGAAGTCGTTGGCCGAGAGCGTGGGGGCGTTGACGAACAGCTGCACCACGTTGCCCGAGGCGAGGCTCGTGGCGAACGGTGCAGTGCCGGTCAGCCGGAGCACGTCGTTGCCGCTGGCCGTCGGGGCCGACCAGATGGGGTCCGTGCCCATCACGTTGAGGTCGAAGCTGAAGCCCGTGCCGGCACTGCCGGAGATCGTACCCACGGTGAAGATGCCGGCGGCCCCGCTCGTGCCGTCGGGGCTCACGATCCCGGTGCCGCTGACAGTCTTGATCGCCCCATAGCCATCGACCTTGCCGCCGGCGAGCGCGACCGACGTCTGGGTGAAGTCGCCGTTGAACCGGGCGACGGCGAACGGACCCGGGCTCACGGTGCCCGCGAACGTGTTGCCCGAGGAGGAGGTGAACTTGGCCCGCGACTGGGCGAGTCCCGACGTGGTGTCACTGGCGAGGATCCTGAGGACCGCGTTGCTGGCCCCCGTCAGCGGGCCGGAGAAGGTGAACTGCTGGGTCGACGGCACCAGCGGATCGGGGTTGTTCTTGTTGACGATCCACGCGGTGGCCGTGCCGGACACGTTGAGCGTGTTGGCCAGTTCCACGTCGTCGCCGGCCCCCTGGCCGATCGTGCCGCTCTGGAGATTCACCGGGAGGGCCGGATTCGACCCGAACGTGAATACCTGGTCCGGGGCAGCCGCATTGGGGCTGAGCGCGAGCCGACCTGCGGCCTCGATCGTGACCGCCGTCGTGTTGAGCGGCACCGCCGAGCGGTCCACGCCAAGAGCGCCGCGCTTCACGGTGGTGGTGCCCACGTAGTCCTTGACGGCGAAGTCTTGGTTGAGCGTCTGCGCCGACGTGTTGAGCCGCTGCACCCCGGAGCCGGCGGAGTCGATCACGAGGTTGCCGTTGCCCGACAGAAATCCGTCGAGACGGGCGTCGGTCGTGCCCGTGATGTTCACCGTCACCGTCGGCCCCATCCGCACCGAGCCGAGCCCCTGGAGGCCGCCGACCGTGTCGGAGAAGCCGTTGAAGTCGGCGAGCATGAACCGCGACACCGCGACACGGGAAGCGTTCGGGATCACGTTGTTGGCCGCGAGTTGCAGCGTTCCGCTGACCACGTTCGTGAACCCCGAGTAGTCGTTGGCCGTGCCCGCGAGGAGCAGCGTCCCGCCGCCCAGCGACACGCCGTTGCTGCCGGTGAGGCGGGCGGAGATCGTCGCCACCCCGCCCCCGACCACGCTCACGTCCGCAGCCGCGATCGAGCCCGATCCCGAGGCCAGCGTGTAGCCGCTGGTGGTGAAGTTCAGTGCCAGCGGCGCCACCGCCGAGTTCACGGCGACCGTTCCCGATGTGCCGCCGAAATACGCCGCCCGGCCGTTGGCCCATGGCCCTCCGGACACCGTCGTTTCGGACGGCGACCAGCGATTCGACGACGCGTTCCACGTGCCGCTGCCGCCGAGCGTGGTGCCGTTGGCCGTCCAGTAGAGCGAGACCACAGGAGCGAGGGTGACGGCGATGCCGGGCGACCCCGTGTTGGCGGTGCCGGCGGGCGAGACGGTGTAGGCGTTGTTGAGCGGTGCGGTGCTGACGGTGCCGGCCGGGGCCGACCCAAGGAGGCCCGCCGAGTCGTACGACCAGTAGAACGACGCGCCTGTCGTGGCGGCGCCGAAGGACACCCGCGTCACCTCGCTGCCCAGGGAATCGAAGAGCACGACGGCATCGCCCGCCGAACTGAGTCCGATGCCGGAACCGGCGTAGGAGCCGAGCTTGGGATTGCGGAGGTTGCCCGTGCCGGAGCCGAGGTTCCAGAACGATTGGAAGGCCGGGACGGCCGTCGTCGGAGACGCCGTCTCCATGAACACGACCGACTCGCCGGGATTGACGAGGCTCCAGGCCGGCTCGGTGCCCGAGGCGAAGGGGACGAGCGACACCGCGGACCCCAGCGAAAAGGAGTTGTCGTCCATCTTCCAGTCGGCCAGGTCCACCGCCGTGTCGCCGTAGTTGGTGATCTCCCACCAATCCATGTTGCCGAGCGTGAGCGCGTTGCTCATCACCTCGGTGATGCGGATCGTGCCGGCGGCCTGCACCGAACTGGTCCAGGCGAGGGCGGCCACGAAGAGGGCGAGCGACGAGCGACGGAGGCGGGACAGCATGGGCGGGGAAACTCCTGAAGGAACACCGACGGGATGGGAGCCGCGAGAAAGGCCGCGCCGACTACGGCTCTATACGGGAATTCGATGAGGGTTGTGTGAGCGCGAGCGGGCCCGGCAGCTTCACGACCCACAGGCACGTCCGCGACCGCGGCTCGTCCGCGGCATCCTCGCGGACGCCGAAGTCGTCGTCGTTGACGAGTGCCACGTGCCGGTCGTCGAGCACCGCCAGCCCTTCGATCTTGAGCGGGGCCTTGGCGGCGGCGGCCGTAGCGGACTCGCCCGCGACGGCCCGGCGCATCTCGGGCAGCAGCGGTGCGAGGTCGGCCACGAGCGTCTTGGCCACCGGTCGTAAACCGGCCTGCTCGACATCGCGCAGCGTCTCGAGCGGCGGCGCGGCGCCCGCCACGGACTGCGGCAGCGTGTCGGTTGCTCCGCCCACCTCCACGCGATAGAGACGAGCCACCCCGCCACCGGCCTGCTCGAGAACGAGGAGGGTGGTCGCCCCGAGGGCCGCCATGGCGCAGAGCTTGCCGTCGTCCGGGGCGGCCGTGCCCTTGGCGTATCCCCGTCGCTCGGGATCGCCGAGCCGATAGAGGTATTCCGAGACGGGCCTTCCGGAAGCGGGATCGAACGCGAGCAACCGCACGTTGCCCAGCCGCCGCGATTCGGCAGGGTCGGCCCCGTCGAGCGGGCTCTGCAGGAGCGCGAAGAGCCGCGTTTCGTCGGGCGTGATCGCGAGCGCCTCGAAGCCGCGGTTGTCGCGGCGCTGGCCATACACCGCCGGCAGGGCATCGACGATCTCGACGCCCGCGCCTGGCAGGGAAACGCCCGCAGGCACGAACCGCCGCCGGAGTATGCCATCACCATCGGCCGCCAGCAGCGAGGGCCGATACTCCTCCGCGAGCCAGAACGTGCCGGCGCGGGTGCGGACCAGCCCCTCGGTGTCCACGCCATCGACGTGCGGGTCGATCCCCGCGCGGCCCTCTGGATCGAAGACCAGCGGATCGTTGCCGAGGCCGTTGGGCCGGCCCGAGACCGGCCTGCCGCTCCCGTCGCACAGCGGCAGCGTGCCCGTAAGCGTGAAGGCCAGCTGCCGCGGCTGCCGGGGATCCCAGGCGATGCTCGCCTCGAGGATCCGGGGCGTGAACGAGGGAGCGGCGAGCGTCCGCTGCTCGCGGCCGTCCACCTGCGTGATGCCGTTCGGGCCGCGATCGGTCACGACCCAGGCCCGACGGCAGCAGGATCCGCCATCGACAGCGGCAGCCTCGACGAACAGGTCGCTGATGCCGCCGAGCATCACCGCCGGCTCCGCGCCGGCCGGAGCGGCAAGCGTCGATCGCGGCAGCACGCACGAGGCGACGAGTTCGCCGCTGCGGCGCTCGTCGGCACCGCGGTCGCGATCGCGGGCTGAGGCCGACCTCGGGATACTCGCTGCGGCAACGACCACGGCGGCCACGACGGCCGCCGCTCCCCGCCAACCGCCGCCGACGGCAGGCCACCGGCGCGGCCTCATGGCACGTCGGCGACGTTCTCGCCCCCGGCCTTGGTCACGAGCGCACAGAACACCGGCAGTTCCACGGTTTCGGAGAGAAACCGCGTGGAAGCGTCACCGAACACGCTGCAGATTCCGCCGACGTGGAACGAATAGAACTCGCCTTCGTTCGACGCGTTCATCGCCCGGCCCGCACCGGCCGGAGCCTTGGCGGTGCCCGCATCGTTGAAGCCGTCGATCCGGAACGGCCCGAGGTTGTCGGCCCAGCCGATCCCCTGGCCATACATGATCGGCCCGAGCGGGTTCGACGCCAGCTTTCCGACCCGCCAGGTAAACGGCTTGCCGGCGGCCTCGCCGATGAGCAGGGTCTTGGAGAGCCCGTCCGACACCTTGGCCGGCCGCGTGACGGCATCCTTCGCCAGCAAGCCTTCCGACTCGATCCCGCCGAAGTAGCGCTCGGGCACCACGACCGCGCTCTTCACGCCGGTGACGCATTCGTAGTCGGTGTAGGCCAGCGGCGACTTCATGGCGGAGATCGCCGGCCGGGCGCTTTCGCTGTCTGGCGAGGCCACGATCGTGGCATAGGAGCCTCGCGGAGGCGCGGTCGGGCAGAGGTAGAACGGCACGGGTCGAGCGCCGACCGCGAGGTTGGAGTCGGACGGGATCCCACTGACGGCATCGGCGGACCGGGCCGGCGTGCCGTTGCTCGTGGCGTCGTACCAGTTCTTCTTCCAGTTGTAGTCGGCGACGGTCTGCTGCTCCTCCATGAACGGCATCACGAGCGCCCGCCAGGAATGCTCCTTCATCGGCTGCCTGGCCGTGCCCGACGCGACGGTGTAGCACGCCGCGGGAAACGACTTCCGGGCGTCGAGCGACCCGTGAAACGCCAGCCCGATCTGCCGCATGTTGCTCAGGCACTGCGTCCGCCGGGCCGCCTCGCGGGCGCTCTGCACGGCCGGCAGCAGGAGCCCGATCAGCGTCGCGATGATGGCGATCACGACGAGGAGTTCGACGAGCGTGAACCCGGTTGGCGGCGACCGCCGCGTCGGAACATCGCGAACGATCGCACGGTCGGCGGGGAAGAACACCATGGCGGGGCTCCTTTGCCCGGAGATTGTCCGGGAGCGAGGCGAGCAGGTCAGGCGACCCCAGGAGCGGATGTCACCGCCTCCCAGTACGCCCGACGCCAGCCGATGTTCTATGAGCATTGTGTGAGGATTTCGTGAGGACGGCGGACACGGATTTCGCAGGACTTGCGAATCGATTCCCCAAGGTTGCGAAAGCCGTTTCCCCGTTCCTGCGAACCGGCATGGAGCGTTGCTCATCGTTCGTGAACAAAAGCCCGACGATTCAGTACGAGCCGGGGACGAACCGCCGCTGTTTTGCAGGACCCGAACCCGGCTCAGCCAGTCGCTCACATGATTCTCACAGAGATCGGCACACCGATCGCTCTCGGGGTTTGGCGACCGGAGGGTCGCCCCCCGGTTCACCCCCACCCACCCGCTCACTGAAACCTTCCTGGAGTCTTTCGCTCATGCGTTGCTTCCGCTTCCTGCTCGTCGCCGCCGCCATGGGAATCGCTGCCGCCACGCCCGCCATGGCGCAGATCTCCACGCTGCGGATCACGGAGGCCATGAGCTCGAGCGGCACCAGCGGCACACCCACGCCCGACTGGTGGGAAATCACGAACTTCGGCACGTCGGCCGTGAACATCTCCGGCTGGAGGATGGACGACAGCACCTTCGCCTTCGCGAACTCGGTCGCCCTTAATGGTGTCACGAGCGTCGGTGTCGGCGAGTCGGTGCTGTTCATCGAGTCCTCTACGCCGGAAACCGCCATCGCGAACTTCCGCACGTTCTGGGGCGGCTCGGCGAATGTCGCCGCGATTGGCTCCTACTTCGGGTCGGGCGTCAGCCTGTCGTCAGGCGGCGACGGCATCGTGCTGTTCAACAGCGTGGGAACCGAAGTCACCCCGCGGGTGTCGTTCGGTGCCGCCACCACCGGCTCGAGCTTCTACTACGAGTACGACGCCATCGGCGATCCGACGACGAGCCCCAACACGAATGCGGTCGTGAGCACGGTCGGCACGCTCAACGGCCAGGTCACCTACCTGTCCGCCTCCGTCACCCCGCAAAACATCGGCTCGCCCGGCACGGCCATCAACGCGGTGCCGGAGCCCTCGTCGCTGGCCCTGATCGCCTGCGGGGCGAGCGTCGCGGCGTGGATCGCCAAGCGGCGGCAAAACGGCTGAAAGCCGCCGCCACGTCCGGCTCTCGCTTCCCTGTTGTCGCCAGCTTCCGCCATGGGTGGCTGGCAAACCCTGCCGCATCGGCCATAATGCCGCCCCGGCGGACACCAGCGATCACCCCACCCCCTCGGAGTGCCGAACCATGCGTTCGTCCCACCTTCGCTCCCTCTCGGTCGTCGGCCCCATGCATCTCCTTCGTGCCTCACGCTGGGCGGTGCTCGTGATCGCCGCGTGCGTCACGATCCTGCGTCCCGACATGGCCGTGGCGCAGCCCGTGGCCATCTCCCTGTCCGGATCGAGCTATCAGCAGAACTTCGACGGCATGGCCTCCACCGCTTCGGCCGCCCTGCCTCAAGGGTGGGGAATCTTCCGGAGCGGCACCGCTACGGTGACGCCCGCCTTCGCGTCGGGTTCGACGTCGACGGCGGTCACGCAGCTCGCCGGCAGCGTTGGATCGACGCCGACGACCGGCGGTGCCTACCTCTGGGTCACTGGCTCCGCGGCGAGCGGCACGGACAAGGCCGTCGGGTTCTTGAGTTCCTCCAGTTACCCCGGCCCCCAGGGCAACTCCACCACCAGTTCGCTCGCCATGCTGTTCGGGTTCACGAATGACACGGGGGCCACGATCACCGACCTGAATCTCGGATGGAACTACGAGAAGTATCGCTCCGGCAGTCGTGCGTTTGACTGGACGTTCTTTTCCTCGACGGACGGCAGCACGTGGTCGTCCGTCACGCTCGGCGACCAGAACTACGCAGCCGATGCCAACAGCACGACGATGTCGAATCCCCCTCTCACCGCCAGCAAGAACGTCGCGATCTCGTCGCTGAACATCTCCAGTGCCTCGCCCTTCTATCTCCGCTGGAGCTACGCGGGCGTCGGCGGCTTCTCCAACGGCCAAGGGCTCGGGCTGGACGACTTCAGCCTCACGGCGACGTACTCAGCCGTCGCCCTCGACTTGTACTGGGACGGCGGGGCCGGCTGGGGTTCGGTGTCCCCCGGTGCCGGCGGGCCCGGCACGTGGGCAGATGCTTCCGGGTCGTGGGACTCCACGAAGGGGGCCAACTTCGGCGGGACCGCGTCGAGCGTCACGGTCGGGACGGTCACCGCGGAGCGTGGGATCAGGTTTAACACGACCGGCTACACGCTTTCGGGCGGGACTATCTCCCTCAACGGCACGCCGGGCCTCAATGCGATCACGACCGGCACGGACGCGACGGCGACCGCGACGGTCAACTCGGTGCTCGCGGGCTCGAACGGGCTCTCGAAGGTCGGCGGAGGCACGCTCGTCTTGGGCGGCGCCAACACGGTCACGGGGACCGTTTCGGTGAGCGCCGGCACGCTGCAGGTGGCGAGTGATTCCGCGCTCGGCGATGCCGCCAACGACATCGCGCTCGCCGGGACGCTCAAGACGACCGCCTCCATCGTCCTGGGAGCCGGCCGCGATCTCTCCGGAGGCGGTGCGATCGACATCGCACCGGGCACGAAACTCACGGCGAACGGCCTGTTCAATCTGACGGCCACCACGCTCACGAACTCCGGCACGCTCGACCTCCAGGGTTCCACCCGGTCGGTGGGCACCTTGACGTTCGGGAGTGCCGCCGTGGTCAATGGGGCAGGGCCCATCTCGCTGACCGGCGTTTCCGCCTCGGGAGTCACGAGCGGCTCGGCGATCGTCAATCCGGCGATCACGTTCGCCACCAGCGGCGACAAGACGGTCGATGTCGGGGCAGGCGGCACCCTGGCGCTCAATGGCGACATCGCCGGCACGACCGGCCGCATCGCCAAGACGGGCGCCGGAACGCTCGTCGTCAACGGCACGAACTCGACGACCGGATTCCGGATCGGCGCCTCCGGCGCGACGCCGACCAACGGCGGCCGAGTGGTGCTGGGGAATCCGGCGAGCACCGGCACCGGCCAGACCCAGTTCAACTACGGCACGCTGACGACCACCGTGCCCGGCGGCATCACGTTCCCCAACGGCGTGTCGATCGGCGGACGGGAAGGGGCGGTCGCCGTGATCGACGGCAGCCAGCCGATCACCTTCAGTGGATCATCGAGCTTCTTCAAGTCGTTCGGCACGTCGGGCGAAATGCGGCTCGACGTGAACAACACGACCACGATCTCGGGGACACTCGGGGCGACCACCTCTTCGGGCAGCTCCACAGGCTTGACGCTGGGCGGCACCGGCCGGCTGATTCTTGCGGCCACCGGGGTGGGGGCCAGCGGCAGCACGAGTTTTACCGAGCGGGTCACCGTGAACCCGGGAGCAACGCTCCAGATTGCCAACGCGTCGGCGCTGGCTGCCTCGACTGGCTTGGTGCCGCTGGCCGGCGGAACGGTCACGCTCACCCCGGGCCTGCAGACGACCGTGGGCGGCCTCTCGCCGAACGCCGGCGGCCTGGTAGACGTTGGTAACGGCCTGGTGACCGTGGCGGCGGGCCTCTCGGCCCCGAACATGGTGGCTGCGATCCTCACCGGCCTGGGCGATGGCAGCTGGAACGGCACGAGCGGGATCACCTCGAGCGTCGCCGCTGCGAGCGGCGGCGACCGCACGGTCGGCTGGCTCGACAACGGCGACGGAACGGTCACCTTCGGCTTCGCCGCGGCGGGCGATACGAACCTCGACTGGACGGTCGACATCACGGACGTCGCCAACTTCCTGGCCGGCGGCAAGTTCGACAGCGGCACCCCGGCCTCCTGGAACGAGGGTGACTTCACGTACGACGGCACGGTCGACATCCTCGACGCGGCCAGCTTCCTCTCCAGTGGGCTGTTCGACGCGGGGGCCTACAACGCAGCCCCGGGCCAGGCCGGGGCCATCGCCGCCGTGCCGGAGCCCGCGGCGGGAGCCGCCGGCCTGCTCGCGGCTGCGGCAGCGGTGTTGCTGGCACGGCGGCGGCGATCTACCGTGTGAGGGAGCGTCGAGCACCATCCGTCCCGGAGTCGCATCATGAGCCGCCGTCCTGCCCGATCGCTGTCGGGATTCGAGCGGTTCGAGTCGCGGGCGATGCTCGCGGCGGTGCCCACGGTGTCGATCGCGGATGCGAGCGTCGCCGAGGGAAACTCCGGCACCAAGACGCTCTCGTTCGTGGTCTCGCTGTCGGCAGCCGCCCTGCAGACCACCACGGTTCGATACCAGACCGGGGACGGCACCGCGACGGTGGCCGATGCCGACTACATCGCGAAGTCGGGCACGTTGTCGTTCCGGCCCGGCCAGCGGACGGCCACGGTCGCCGTGACGATTCGCGGTGATCGCCGCATCGAGGCTGACGAGACGTTTCGGGTGGTCCTCGCCACCCCGGTGAACGCCACGCTCGGGAGGGCCACGGCCACCGGAGCCATCCTCGACGACGACTCCGCCCCGCGGACGGTCAGCGTGGCAGGCCCGGGCGGGCCGGTGACCGAAGGCTCGACCGCGACCTTTACCGTCAGCCTGTCGCGGGCGGCCCTCGTGCCGATCTCCGTGACCTACGCCACGAGCAACCTCTCGGCCTTCGCGGGCACCGATTACGTCGCCGCCTCAGGATCCTTCAGCTTCGCCGCCGGCGAGACGTCGAAGACGGTCACCGTGTCCACGCTGGTCGATGCGGCGACGGAGAGCGACGAGGCCTTCCAGATGCGGGTCGTGTCGGTGTCGGGCGCCAGCATCGGGAGTCCGTCGGCAGCGACGGCCACCATCAAGGACGTGCCGCCGGTCACACCGCCGCCGCCGACCGTCGGGTCGTGGACGATCCTCGTCTACATGACCGGCGAGGATCTCAACCCCTATGCCCGAGACGACATCAACGAGATGGAGAAGGCGCTGGGCACCCTGCCCGGGAGCGTGAAGATCGTCGTCTCCTGGGACCAGCCCAAGTCGTCTGTCGCGGCAGCCTATGCCACCGGTGCAGGCACGCAGCCGGCCTGGCGGACGTATGGCCGCTCGATCCTCAAGGCCGATGCCAGCACCACGACGATCGCATCGACCTTCGACCTCTCGTTCGGCGAGCGGAACACCGGCGACCCGGCGACGCTCGTGGACTTCGTCAAGTGGGGCGCGCAGCAGGCGCCGGCCCAGCGGTATCTCCTCCAGATGTGGGGCCACGGCGGTGGCACCGACGGCAGCCAGTTCGACAGCGAGTCCGGCAGCGACGCCCTGACGATCGGCGAGATGGCCTCGGCGCTCGCCGCCCCCGGCATGCCCACGATCGACCTCGTGTCGTACGACAACTGCCTGATGGCGATGGCCGAGGTGGGCGTGGCGATCGCCCCGAAGGTGGCCGGCGTATTCGTGGCCTCGGAGGAGCTCATCAACGGCACCGGGCAGGACTACACCACCGCCTATTCCGCTCTCCGCACGGCCGATCCGGCCGCGGTGACGGCGGCGCAGGTCGCTGCCGGCATGGTGGCGAGTTACCAGACCCAGTATCAGGGTGATCCGGGACGGTGCGACACGTTTTCCACCGCCGTCGCCTCGGGCTACGCCGGCCTGGCGACGGCGCTCAAGCAGTTCGTGGATGCCTCCGTCACGCTCACGTCGGCGAATCGGACCACGCTGGTGTCGGCCGCCAATGCCAGCGTGACCTACGACACCACCCCCTTCCGCGATCTCGGCAGCTTCATGACCCGGGTGGCCGCGGCGACCAGCCTGCCGCAGGCGCTCCGCACCGCCGCGACGACCGTCACGACGGCGATCAGCGGAGTGATCCTTGGCAAGACGGCCGACCAGCGTTCGAGTTCCGGGATCGCGGTCTATCTCCCGACCACGTCCACCGACGCCTACCTCTCCTCCTACGCCACCGATGCCGCTGAGTTCTGCCGCCAGACCGGCTGGAACACGTTCGCGAAGTGGCTCGCCACCGGCACGCGGACGGTCTCCGTGGCGACGACGGCGGCCGCCGTGACCCGCCCGGCTACCGGACGGGCCGACGTGCGGGGCAGCGGCGACCCGGCGGCGGTCGATGCCGCGTGGGCGTCGTTCGCGACCTCCTGGGACGCATCCCCTCCCCAGGCAGGCGGGTCCCGACGCCGGGCTTCGGTCTGACGACTCGCGAAGTCACGAAACGAGCTGCCGCATGCCGATGCGATCCCGACTCTGCCTCGGAATGATGCTGCTCGTCGCCGCGGGGCTGGCGAGCCAGCGAGAAGCGGCCGCCGTCGCGCCCTTCTCGCTGACCACCGGGTCCTTCACGCAGTCGTTCGACGGCATGACGAACGTCGCTGCCTCGGCGCTTCCGTCGGGCTGGGTGTTTGCCTCCGGCACCGCCCCCACGTGGACGAGCGGCACGCTCGCCACCACGACGCAACTTGCGGGCACCGTCGGCACCGGTACGCTCACGACCACGAGCGCCGGGGGCGCCTATCTGTTCGTGAACGGCACGGCGGCATCGGGCAGTGACAAGGCGATCGGGTTCCTCACCAGCGGCGGCTTCGCCGGGCCGCGATCCATCCTCTTCGGGCTCACGAACGACACCGGCGGCGTGATCTCGGCGCTGGACGTCGGCTGGACCTACGAGAAATACCGCAACGGCACCCGGGCGTTCGACTGGAAGTTCTCCGGCTCGACCGACGGCGCCACGTGGACGAGCCTGCCAGGCGGCGACAAGGCGTATCCGGCCGACGCCAACAACAACCCGATCGCGATCGCCTCGAGCACCGTGAGCCCGGTCCGAATTGCGAGCCTCGCGGTCACGCCGGGATCGGCGTATTACCTCCGCTGGGACTACGCCGGCGTGGGTGGCAGCACCAACGGTCAGGCCCTGGGCCTCGACGCCTTCTCGCTCGTCGTGGCGGGCACATCGCCCCCCGTGACGGGAACGTATTGGACTCCGACTCCCGGAGCGGGCATCGGCGGATCGGGCACCTGGACGGCGAACGGGGCGACGTTCGCGACCACGGTGGCAGGCACGGCGCTCGGCACGCTTGCGGCCACGGGCACCGCCGTGTTCGCGGGCACGGCCGGCGTCGTGACCGTGAGTGGCAGCGTGGCCGCCAGCGGTCTCTCGTTCGCGACGGACGGCTACATCGTCACCGGAGGCACCATCCGACTCCAGCCATCCTCGAGCGTCGCCGCGGCCGGCGGCGTGAACGTCGAGGTCGCCTCGCCCTTGCTCCGTGATGCGGGTGGGATCACCACGTTCGACTCCGGCACGTCGGCATCGATCCTTGTCTCGGCCGCGATCGCCGGGGGCTCGGGCCTGGTCAAGACGGGCGCGGGAGACCTCATACTCGCGGCCGACAACACGTTCTCCGGAACCACGGCCGTGACCGCGGGCTGGCTCCGGCTCGGTGCCGGGGGCAGCACGGGCTCCGTGGCCGGTCCCGTCACTCTCGCGACCGCCGACACGGCCGTCGTCATCGATCGTGTCGACGACCTGGCCATGGCCACCGTGATCTCCGGCAGCGGAGGCCTCTTCAAGGAGGGAGGCAACACCGTCACGCTGACCGGCGCGAACTCCTACCTCGGCGGCACGACGCTGTTTGCCGGCACGCTGGTGGTGGGGGATGGCGGCACCTCGGGCTCGATCGCCCCCGACGCCCCGCTCGACCTGGCAGCCGGGACGGCGCTCGTCTTCGATCGCAGCGACGACGTCACCTTCCGCGGCACCGTGGCCGGCGACGGCACGCTCACCCAGCGGGGCGCCGGGAGGCTCGTGCTCGCCCAGTCGGGCACGATCGGCCCCTCGTTCACGCTCCGCGCCGAGGCGGGCGTGGTCGCCCTCGACCGCGGCGGCAGCGCGATCACCGGCATGCTCGGCCAGGGCAACACGGTGGAACTCGCCGGCGGCACGCTCGAACTCTCCGGCTCGACCGGCGCCGCCACGCGGCTCACCGGCGCCGCGATCGTGGTGGACGGCACCGGGACGCTCGCGATCCGCCGCACCGGGTCCCCGGGCGACCACGTGACCAGCGGATTCGACTGCCCGATCACGATCACCGGTTCCAGCACGCTCGCCTTCGACGACCGCGGTAACTTCGTCGGCCCCACGCTCCCCCCGGTGCGCTACCGTGGCACCCTCACCTCCACCGGCACGATCAGCCTCGATGGCCATGCGACCGTGTCGGTCACCAACTCCGCCGGCGGCACCGCCGAGGTGATCCTGGCGGGTTCGCTCGTCGCCCCGGCCGGGGCCGGACTCACGAAGATCGGTGATCAGACGCTCACGCTTGCCTGCAGCGGGAGCCTTTCAGGGCCGACACGGGTCGCGGAGGGCACGCTGCGGATCGCCGCCCCCGCCCTGCTGGCATCGAGCACCACCACGGTGGCGGCCGGCGCGACCTTGATGCTGGCACCCGGCACGGCGGTTTCCGTGCCCGGGTTGTCCCTGGCCGCGACGGGCCTCGTGGATGTCACCTCGGGAGCACTCACCATCGGCGCTGGCGTCAGCCCGGCCGCCCTCGTGGCCCGGATTCTCGAGGGCCGGGGCGACGGCTCCTGGAACGGCACGAGCGGGATCACGTCGAGCGTGGCGGCCGCCAGCGGCGGCGAGCGGACGGTGGGCTGGCTCGACAACGGCGACGGCTCGGTGACGGCGGCGTTCGCGGCGGCCGGCGACACCAACCTCGACTGGCAGGTGGACATCCTCGACGCCTCCAACTTCCTCGCCGGTGGCAAGTTCGACACAGGCAGCCCGGCCTCGTGGAACGAGGGCGACTTCACCTCCGACGGCCTGGTAGACATCCTCGACGCGGCGAGCTTCCTCTCCAACGGCCTGTTCGACGCCGGTTCCTACAACGGCGCCCCGGCAGCCGGCGCGGTCGTCGCCGTGCCCGAGCCGGCGCTGCCGGCGGGCGGCGTCGCCATCGCGGGGCTCGTCTCGGCGAGGTGCTGGAGGAGGATCCGCCGCACCTCCGCGATCGTCCGCGGGTGATGGTGCACCTTGGTGTGCGTCGCGGGGACGAAGATCTCGCTCACGGCCCCCTCGGTGTGGGCGCTCTCGACCGAGACCACGCAGTCGTCGCGGACGCCGACGAACCACGAGTGGCCGTCGCCGACAACGCTGTGCATCGTCACCCAGCACGGGGGCCGGAGCCGGCTGATCGACTCGAGCATCAGGGAGTCGGGCTGCAGCAGATCGACGCTGGTGGGCGTCGAGCGCTCGTATTCGGGCTGGAACTTGCCCGGGTTGAGCCGCACCGCCTCGTCGTGGATCAGCTTCGACTCCGGGGGCGTCCGCACGGAGAGCGAGGCAAGCCGTCCGAGCCCGAGCGACGCGATCACCGACCCCTGGTGCGGTGTCGCGATGCACACGATCCGGTTCACGAACGGCAGCGGCTTGAAGAAGTAGGCACGGGACACCTGGCGGCGGAGTTCGGGCCGCAGCCGAATCTGGTCGAACGGCACCTTCGCCACCGCCTGCCAGACGCGGTCGCCGGGATCGACCACCTGCAGCTTTGCGTGCAGCCCCCCCATGCTGTGGCCGACGAGCACGAGGTTGCGCATCGCCGGATCCGTCCCCTGGGGATCGCACTGCCGAACGGCCGCCGTGAGCTGTTCGCGGAGTTCGGCCGACGACTGCAGGAACGCCGCCCCGGTGGGGTAGTGGAACACCCACGGCTCGAACCGCCGGTGAAACTCCGGCCAGGCCCGCAGTTCGTTGATCATGTCGAACCACGTGCCCTCGTCGCTCGCGAGGCCGTGGATGAACACCACCGGGATCCTGCCGGGCTGGTGCGGCTCGAGCATCTCGAGGTGGGGACGGGTGCTGCCCTCGCCGAAGGGCTGGAGGAAGCCCGCGATGCTCGACCGCTGCGTGCCGTCGAGCACGTCCAATAGCGGGGCCGAGAGGTCGGCCGCCAGGTGGGGCCGTGAGGAACCGATCCGGACCGCGGCGATCTCGACCGGGTTGGCGAGGTCGAGCACCGCCGGGGCGTGATCGCGGGCCGCCGGACCGGCGAACTTCTGCAGGAATTTTTCATTGCCGGGCACCTCGAACCGTAGCACGGCGGTGGCCGCCAGCGACTGCCGCGGCGCCGCGAAGCCCCGGGGCTGCTCCACCGTCGAGCCGTTGGCCACGCGGACCACGACCGGCAGCCCGAAGCCATCGCGGAGGTGGCGCCGCGCGAGCCGCTTGTCGTCGGACTGGGCCTGTGGCTCGATCGACGCGATGCACGCCGGATCGACGGCGAGCGCCTGCGGGCGGAAGGGCACGAGCACCGGCCGGCCGCGCGGACCGACCCACAACCCGCCGTTGCCCAGCCGCTGGTGACGTCGCGCGGCCTCGAGCAACCCGGCGAGCGCATCGGCATAGGCGTCGGCGGCATCGATCAGCAGGTCGCGGTCTTCCGGGAGCGTCCAGGCGGCATTCCAGGCCTCCTGGCAGGCCACGTAGTAGCCGTCCACCGCGTGGCGATCGCAGTTCTTCAGCATCTCGCACGAGGCGGCGAGATGCTCGCGGGCGAGCCTCAGGTGACGCTGAGCAGCCTCCCTGGTCGCCTGGGCGGTCGGCGCCGCAGCCGCGGGCCCGCGAGGCATGGCCGCGGTCGCGCACAGGCCCCAGGCCAGCACGATGACCGCCCCGGCCAGCGCGACCCTGGTCCTTCCCGTCTGCATGGCATCCCCCAACGCTGCGACTGCCAGCGTTATCGTCCGTGGCGACCGCCGGGCAGCCGTTTTTGCGGCACAACCGGCACACCTTTCGCCATCGGGTCCAGGGTCCGGCCGCCAGTCCTCGGAGCGGCGGCCGCAGGCCGCCAAAAAGCCCGGCGGCGGCAGACAACTCCACGTCGCTTGTGTAAACTCCGCCTCAGTGGTCGAGAACCCTGCGTCGAGCCCGCCATCGACGGGAGACTTCCGTGGTGCCGCCGATCAACCGCCGGATGTCGGCGTTCACGCTCGTCGAACTGCTCGTGGTGATTGCGATCATCGCCACGCTGATCGGCCTGCTCTTGCCCGCGGTGCAGACCGCCCGCGAGGCGGCCCGGCGAATCAGCTGCCAAAACAACCTCAAGCAGCTCGGCATCGCCGCACACGGGCACGCCAGCGCCCGCAAGGCATTTCCCCTCGGGCTCGAACTCCGCGACGGATCGACGACCGCCAAGGCCACGTTCTTCATCCGCCTGCTCCCCTACCTGGAGGAGACCGCGCTGTCGCAGGCCTGGGACCTCGTCGATTCGTCGAAGAACGCCGATCCATCCGTCGCAGCGTCACGAGCGGCTGCGATGGTCAAGGGGTTCGTCTGCCCGTCCGACCAGTTCACCGAGAATCCATTCGACTTGCCCGCGACCGGAGCCTCGTTCAGCCCGCCGCAGTCTGCATCCGGAAACCCCTACGCAGGCAAGTATTCCGGCAGCAGTTACGCCGGCAACTACGGTGTGGGTGCCTACTACACGAGCTTCTCTGCGTTCCCGGTGATCCCCAATGGCATGCTCTTCATGACGGGGCCGGGCAGGGAACTGAAAACGTCGTCATCCGGCGGCCAGCTGCACACCATGTCAGCCGATCACCAGAACCTGCCCGCCGTGAAGCCATCGCAGGTTTCCGACGGAACCAGCAAGACGCTGCTGATCGGGGAGAAGTATCACCGGGATCACGACTTCGATTCTTGGACCTCGGCGAACAGCGGCCTGAAGATGCATCAGTTTTCGGTCTGGGCGTGGGCCGGCGGCCGCAAGGGGTCGGCCATGCTGTTCGCCTCATCGGCGGTGCCGATCAACAGCACCATCCGCACGCTGGCGCCCGCGAGCCCGACGTCACCGAGCATCACGGTTCAGGACAGCCGGATGAACGCCTGGGGGAGCGGCCATCAAGGCGGCGCCGGATTCGTGTTCGCCGACGGTTCGACCCGATTCCTTGCCGACTCGATCGAGCTGCTCACCCTGGCGACGATCTCCACGAGAAACGGCGGCGAAGTCACCGCCTCGCCCGACTGATTCACCCGCCTCCCGCGCTCGGTGTCCGGCGATGATGCTTCCCCCCACCTTTCGTCGCTGCCTCGGCCTGGCGGCGATGTCGTTCGTCACGCTCGCGGGCTGCGGCGAATCGATCCAGTTCGCGTCCGCGCGTGGTCAGGTGCTCGTGCGGGGCGAGCCTGCCCGCGCCGTCCGCGTAGAGTTTCATCCCGACTCGTCGGGCGGGACGCGCGGTCCGTCGTCGAGTGGCGAGACCGACGCCGAGGGGCGGTTCACCCTGGCGTATGCGACGCCCTCGACGACCGGCCAGGGGGCGGCAGTCGGTCGGCACCGGGTGGTGCTCCGCGACCTGGCGCTGGCGGCCTCGGAAACGGGGCTCGGGGTCGCCGTGCGATTCGGACCGGAGTATGCCAACCTGCTCACAACCCCGCTGACGGCCGACATCAAGGCCGACGGCAACGACCTGGTGATCGAAGTCCCTGCAAACACGGTGCGAACCCCATGAGATCACCTGCTGCCTCCTCGCGGCGCGGATTCACCCTGGTGGAACTCCTGGTCGTGATCGCGATCATCGCCACGCTCATCGGCCTGCTCCTGCCAGCCGTCCAGACGGCCCGCGAGGCCGCCCGCCGAACGAGCTGCCAGAACAACCTCAAGCAGATTGGCCTGGCGTTTCGCTCGTTTGAGTCGGCCCGGTTGTACTTTCCTCCGCCGCGGCTCGATCCCGACTGGCAGCAGGGCGCGACGGTCAAGACGAGCTACTCGAACTACCAGAGCGTGCAGCCGACCGACAAATCAGGGTTCTATTCGGCGCACATCTGGATCCTGCCATTCATGGAGGCGAAGCAGGTGACCGACTCGATCAACTTTTCCCAGGCCCAGATGAAGCGGATGCTGAATCCGACCAACAACAACTATCAGGTGTACGCCCAGGCGATGGGGCTGTTCCTCTGCCCGAGCGACAGCAACCGAGGACGCATGATCTCGGAGAACAGCTATCGCTGCAACGTCGGGGGCTCCACGCCCTACGGAGGCGCGGTGTCGAGCAGTCAGCAGAACGTCCGTACCGGGACGAGCAGCGACGGGTTTTCCGTCGGCGGCAACGGAGCCTTCATGCTCAAGAAGTCGCCGCGTCAGGGACTGAAGAGTGCCGATTTCGTCGATGGCCTCAGCAAGACGGCCTTCTTCGCTGAGAGAACCATGGGCAGTGGCAGGAACATGGCCACCACCCTGCCGACGAAGTCGGACATCATCACCATGCCGAGTCGGCAGGACGGCCCGGTGGCACGGTCAACCATCTTCAATGACTGCGCCGGTGCCACGCCCGCGGTTTCGTCCTTCAACTTCGGCGGAGCCGGTCGATGGCCCGACGGGGATGACTGGTCGAACGGTTGGCCGTTCTCGGGGTACGACGCGACGCAGTACAACCACGTGGCTCCGCCGAACTGGAGTGGCTGGGATTGTGGCAACTTCAGCGCGATCCCCGACACCCCCGGAGAGCATGCCATCGTGTCCGCCCGCAGTCAGCATCCCGGATCGGTCAACGTCGTGTTCGGTGACGGGGCCGTGCAGACGATCAATGATTCGGTCGATCTGGCCGTGTGGCGAGCCTTGGGCACCCGGGCCCCAGAGCCGGGCGAGGTAAGCGGCTCACCGTGAGCGAAGGTGGCGGCCCGATCACGCTCAAGGTGCCGGCGGCCGTGCCCT
>JBBAVS010000057.1:19364-24722 GCA_040397585.1 Pirellulales bacterium | reverse complement strand
TGGCTGGCACGAATGGTGGCGGGTGTCGTGGTCTGCCTGGGACCCTCGGCCTGCGGCGTGACGATCGACTGGGTCACGGTGGGCAACGCCGGCAACCCAGCTAACGTCAATGGCTGGGGGGCCGTGCCCGATCCGTTCCTCATCTCCCCGGTCGAGACGACGAACACGCAGTACGTCGAGTTTCTCAACAGCGTCGATGGTGCGGGCACGAACCCCAACGGTGTGTTTTCGTCGCTGATGGCCTCCGACCCGCTGGGGGGCATCACGTTCAACGGCGGCTCGAGCAGCGGCGCGAAGTATGCGGTGAAGGCGGGCGCGCCGGCAGGGTCGCCTGCCGGCACGCAGTACGGGCAGATGCCCGTGACGTTCGTCACGTGGTTCTCAGCGGCCCGGTTCACGAACTGGCTGCAGAACGGCCAGCAGGCCAACTCGGCATCGATGGAAGACGGCACCTACCCCCTCCACAACCAGACGTCGGGCCCGATCCCCTCGCGGAACTCCGGCACCGGATCCCAGGTGGCGCTGCCGAGCCGCGATGAGTGGTACAAGTCGGCGTTTTACAACCAGGCGAGCTACCTCACCTGGCCCTGCCAGAGCAACCAGCCGCCGACGAACACGGTCACCGATCTACTCCGGCCGTGCGCCGCCAACTTCGGCGGAGCCGCGACGCCGACGGTCGGCCCGATCAACGTGGGGAGTTACCGCAACACACAGTCGCCCTACGGCCTCTTCGACATGCTGGGCAACGTGACGGAATACACCGACACCGCCGGCACGGAGGCCGAGGCGGGCAGGGTGCAGGTCTTCGGGGGAAGTTGGGCCACGCCCCCCGCGGAGATGAGCATGTGGAGCGCGCTCGCGCCGCCGGTCTTTCGCGGCCCGACGAATCCGACGGGCCAGATCGGCTTCCGCGTCGTCACGGTGCAGGCGGTGCCGGAGCCGTCGTCCGCCGCGCTCGCCGCCGTCGCGATCGCGTGCCTGGCCGGCTACCGCTGCCGGCAGCGGTGCAGCGTCATCAGGGCGTAGCCCGTGCCATAGGGCTGGTGGTAGTCGTAGAGCGGGTAGTCCCACCACGAGCCGTCGGCATCCTGCACGTCGAGGATGATCCGCGCGAGGTTGCCGCGGTAGCCGTCGGCCACCTCCGCGGGCAACTCGTCGAGCACCCGCGCGGCGTAGTAGTGGCCGTAGAAGTAGAAGTAGCCCGCAACCTGGAAGAACGACTCGTGCGGGATCGGCCGCTTGCGGCCGAGTTCGAGCCAGCCGTTGCGGACGATGAGCCGGTCGAGCCACTCCTCGAGCACCGCGTCGCTCACCCGCTCGTCGCCCCAGAGCCGCAGCGCCAGATTGCAGGCCTGGCTGCGGCCGAGGCTGCCGCCCGGCCGGTTGACCGCCCGCCGCGGCTGCCACCGCAGATACGACCCGTAGAGGTAGCTGAAGTCGGGGAGCATCTGCGCCTCGGTCGCCGTGACCGCCCGCCGCACGAGGTCCGCGGGCGGCTCGACGCCGATGTCCCGCGCGTCGTGCATGGCGATCAGCACCGTGGCGTTCACGAAGCTCGTCGAGGACGACGCGGGCCGCTGCGTGCCGGCGGTGAAGTCGTAATACCCCCAGCCCCCCTGGGCCGACTCGTACTTCGCGAGCTTCTCGAACTGGCCGCGGATCAGCGACTCGATCCGCCCGCGGCGGGCCGCGTCGTCGGGCCGGCGGCCGTGCATCGCCACGAGGGCCTGAATGCCATAGGCGTGGGCCCAGACGTTGTAGATCATCGTTGGATCGTCGCGACGGACGTCGGGCAGATGCGCGAGCAGCCAGCGCTCGCCGCGGTCGATGGCGGCCGCGACGGCCGGCGAGCCGTCGTCCTCCTCGATCAGCGCCTGCACTACCAGGGCGGTCGTCGCCGCGCGGAAGCCGAAGTGCGACCCCACCCCGGCCATGATGTTGAGATCCTTGGTGCGTTCGGCCGAGCCGAACGAGCCGTCGGCATTCTGCTTGCCCACGAGGAACGCGCGGCCCCGGGCGATCGCTGCGTCGAGTTCCTCGGCCGCCACGGCCACGGGCCGAGACTTCCTCGCGGCCACCACGGCCGCGGCCGGCTC
Organism: Pirellulales bacterium; assembly: GCA_040397585.1. Classification (GTDB taxonomy): domain Bacteria; phylum Planctomycetota; class Planctomycetia; order Pirellulales; family UBA1268; genus QWPN01. The sequence continues at coordinate 22,626 of JBBAVS010000057.1, read as the reverse complement.
CGCCTCCGCGGTCGCCACCGGCTCGCCGCGGGCCGCCAGACCGGCCCACGCGATCGCGACGACGAGAACGGGCCGGAGGCTCACGGCTTGGTCGTTCGCACGCGGTCGCCCGCGGCGAGTCCCTCGAGGATCTCGGTGCGGCCACCGGCCGAGAGTCCGGCCTTCACAGGCTTCTTGGTGGGCTTGCCGTCGCCGCCCACCAGGAACACGTGCCGGGTGCCGTCGTCGTCGCGAAACACGCAGCCGCTCGGCACCGTCACCGCCTCGGGCCGCTTCGCCACCACGCAGCGCACGCTGCCCGTCATGCCGGGCAGCAGCTTCGGCCCGCCCTCCCTGGCGGCCACGGCAAACACCCCTTCGAACACGCCGTCGCGGGGCACCGGCAGAAAGGGCCCGAGCGTCACCGGCACGTCGGCGTCGGGATAGCCGGTCGGCTCCACGCGGCCGGCCAGGCCGGTGGCGAGCAGGTGCAGGTCCTTCTCGTCGAGCTTCACGCGAAACTGCAGCCGCGCCGGATCGAGCACGGTGAAGTCGAGCTCGCTCGGCGGCGTGGGCTGGCCGACCACCGCCTTGGCGGCGACCGCCGCCGTGTTCCAGACGCCGTCGCGGAATCGGCCGTAATACACCATGCCCGCCCGCGGCGACCGCAGCGTCGCGGCCTCCCGATCGGCCTCGAGTTCCGCGAGCCGCCGCAGCGACTCGGCCCGCTCGTGTTCCTGCTTGGCGACGGCGAGCTTCTTCTGAGCGAGCTGCATGGGGAGCGTCGCCTTGGTCTTCTCCACGGCGATCGCCGCCCGCTCCGCGGCCCGCCGCGTCTCGATCTCCCGGCGGGGAATGCCGAGAAGCAGCGTCTCTTCGGAGTTCTCCATGATCCGCTTCAGCGACTGCTCCGCCTGGACGACGTCGAACCGCGTCCGCTGGAGGATCATCTCCTCCGTGTCCTCGGTGAGGTCCTTGTCTTTGTACATCTTCTCGAGCTGCCCGAGCTCTTCGCGGGCGTATTTCAGCCGCTCCTCGGCCGCCCGCACCGCGAACCGTGCCTGCTCCTCCGCCGCGGCCTTCTCCACGGTGAGGAACCGGGCGAGATCCTCGGCAGCGACCCGCGCCTGCCGTTCGGCCTCCGCCATCTCCAGCGGGTGCAGGGCCTCCGCCGCGGGCAGGTCGTTGCGGGCGATCTCCAGCGCCTTTTCATTGAGGGCGAGTTCGACCTTCAGGTCGGCGATCGCCCGGTCGAGCTTCTCGGTGTCGAACTCCACGAGCGGATCGCCGGCATTCACAAGCGCGCCGTGCGGCACGACGCGGCGGATCTCCAGCGGCTGCGGCCACGACTCGGGGCGAAACTCGGCCACGGCGTACTCCACCGGCTCGAAGCCGCCCTTCGCCGTCACCGCCGCCTCGAACGGCCCGCGGTCGGCCGCCACGGAGTCGCTCGGCGGCTTGTCGGCGGCCGGCCGCTCCGCCGCCGGCTTCGCGGCGGGCTCATCGGCGCACGCCAGCGGCCCCGCCGCCGCGACCGTCAGCAGCGCCGCACACGCATGCCCGAACCCCCTCGACCGGCCGACTCGCTGCATCATGCGCCCCTCGCTCGTCTCCCTGGTCATGGCCAACGGGAAGTCTCTCCCGCACACCGCCGCGGACTGTACCATAACGGGTGTCATCCCGCCGCCGTCCGCCCGCCCCATGCGCCTCCACCGCTCGCCCACCGACGATCTTCGCATCCACGAGATCAAGGAGCTCTCGCCGCCGGCTCACCTGCTCCGCGAGTTCCCCTGCACCGCGCGAGTCGGCGGCGTGATCTCCGCGGCCCGGGCGACGATCCACGCCATTCTCCAGGGCGACGACGACCGGCTCGTGGTCGTGATCGGGCCCTGCTCGATCCACGACCCGGAGGCGGCCCTCGACTATGCGAAGCGGCTGCTCGGCGAGCGGGAGCGGCTCGCGAGCGACCTCGAGATCGTGATGCGGGTCTATTTCGAGAAACCGCGGACCACCGTCGGCTGGAAAGGGCTGATCAACGACCCCGATCTCGACGGCACGTTCCAGATCAACAAGGGCCTGCGGGTCGCCCGCGAACTGCTCGTCGCGATCAACGAGCTCGGTCTTCCAGCGGGCTGCGAGTTCCTCGACATGATCACGCCGCAGTACATCGCCGATCTCGTGTCGTGGGGGGCGATCGGCGCCCGCACCACCGAGAGCCAGGTGCATCGTGAACTGGCCTCGGGCCTCTCCTGCCCCGTGGGTTTCAAGAACGGCACCGACGGCAACGTGCGGATCGCGGCCGAGGCGATCCTGGCGGCACGGCGGCCGCACCACTTCCTCTCCGTGACGAAGGGGGGCCACACCGCCATCGTCTCGACGCGGGGCAACGACGACTGCCACATCATCCTCCGCGGCGGCAAGGCTCCCAACTACGACGCCGCGAGCGTCTCGGCCGCCTGCGACGAGCTCGCCCGGCATGGCCTCGATGGCCGGCTGATGATCGACGCCTCCCATGGCAACTCGTCCAAGCAGCACGAGCGGCAGCTCGCGGTCGCCGAGGGCATCGCCGCGCAGCTCGAGGCCGGGGAGCGGAGGATCGTGGGCGTGATGGTGGAGAGCAATCTCGCCGGGGGCCGGCAGGATCTCCTGCCGGGCCGGCCGCTCGTCCGGGGCCAGTCGATCACCGATGCCTGCCTCGACTGGGAGCAGACCGTGGCGCTACTCGACCGGCTGGCCGCCGGCGTCCGCGGCCGCCGTGTCGCCTGTGGCCAGGCCGCGGGCCAGCACACCCCCAGCCGATCCTGAGTCCTTCCCCCCGAGGAGCCTCCCGTGGCCGAACTGCCGCTCGAAATCTCGGTCGCCGACACCGCCGCGGCGCTCCAGTCATCCGACCCGCGGCCGCTGCTGCTCGACTGCCGCACGCCCGAGGAACACGCCATCGCCAAGATCGCCGGCGCCGTGCTGATCCCGATGCAGGAACTGCCCGAGCGGGTCGGTGAACTGGCGGCCCACCGGCTGCTGCCGCTGATCGTTCACTGCCATCACGGCATGCGGAGCCTGCGGGTGGCGAAGTGGCTCCGCGAGCAAGGCTTCGCGCAGGCGCAGAGCATGCGGGGCGGCATCGACGCTTGGAGCCACGAGATCGACTCCTCGGTGCCCACGTACTGAGCGCAGCGGGTGCAGGCCTTGAGTGGGTTAAGGTTTTCAACCTGCCCATGAAGCAGACCCGGCGCCGGGGACCCGCAGGTTGAAAACCTGCGGCCACTTGCCAGACCCTGCGGCC
>JBBAVS010000057.1:0-19264 GCA_040397585.1 Pirellulales bacterium | reverse complement strand
TTTCAACCTGCACATGAAGCAGACCTGGCGCCGGGGATCCGCAGGTTGAAAACCTACGGCCACTTGCCAGACCCTGCGGCCACTTGCCAGACCCTGCGGCCACTTTGGGAACCCTGTGGCCGCGTGGCGACGTGGCCTCCTCTTACACCGTCCGCACGTCCGCGCCGCGGCAGCCCTTGATCACTTCGAGGGTGATCGGCCGCACCAGGTACCCCGCCACGCCCGACGCGAGGGCCCGCTGCTCGTCCTCGACGCGATAGGCGTCCGACACCAGGAACACGCCCGACCTCGTCCCCTCTCCGACACAGGCCAGCGACCGCGCCGAACCGCCGCGGAGGGGATCGATGTCGGACTGCAGCACGCTCGGCACGAGCAGGTCGAGCAGGTCAAACCCCGACATGTCCGGCAGGTCGACCGCCACGAGCCAGGCCCCGGCCCGGAACCGCCGCGACAAGCGGATCGCCGACGTCGCATCCACGCAGAAATGGAGCCGCAGGTCACCCGCCTGGGCGGCGTAGACGAAGTCGGCGTAGCGATCGCACGCGGCATCGACGATCACGATGTCACACATCCCGGCCGGGGAACGGTGCCGGACGGGGATCATGGGCTCGGGGTGCATGGTCGATTTGTTGGGCATGGGCGTTGGATGATGTTGACCGCTACCGCGGGGGCACCGGGGGGTGTCGGGGTGGCCGACCGACACTCGGACGACCGATCCCCTCACCAATCCAGACCTGCACATTCCGTGCCAATCGCCCTCGGCCGCACAGCAAGCCAGGCCGAGATCCGCGCCGCGACGGCGGAAACCGTTTACCAGCAAGCGTTTCCGCACCATGGCGACGGGCGGAGCCTCAACCGGTATCGGGGGTGTCACCTGGTCGCTAGCGACCAGGGACTGGGGCGATTCGCTCCAGCGCTGGTCGCTAGCGACCAGGGACTGGGGCGATTCGCTCCACCCCCCCTTCAGTTAGCGCCCCCGAAACCGGTACGCCCCCGAGCCCACCTCGAGCACCACCTCCCCGCGGCCGGCCTCCAGAAGCTTCACCCCCGGCGTCCGGCCGGAGGCCACCGCTCCGTGCGGTCCCTCCGTCACGGTCGCCGCATCCCTCGCCGGCACGTGCACCACCGCCGTCGCATTGGCCGGAATCCGCACCTCCATCTCGATCCCGCCGTCGATCCGCCGCCAGTGGCTCTGGACCGGCCCCCGCGGACTGTCGTAGTCGGCCTTCACCCAGTCGATCACAGCCCGCTCGGGATTGCTGCCGGGCGTGGGCGGCCGCGGCCGGATCCGGATCCGGGCATAGGCGGGGTCGATCGTGTCGATGCCCGCGAGCGTCCGAAAGCCCCACTCCATGACAGCGCCAAACGCATAGTGGCTGAAGCTGTTCATCGCGGCGTTGTTCTTGCCCGTCGCCCCCTCGAAGCCGTGCTCCTTCGTGAAGCCGTCCCACCGCTCCCAAACGCTCGTGGCCCCCTGCTCCACCTCGTAGCCCCAGCTGGGGAACGAGCGGCTCTGAAACAGGCGACAGGCCAGGTCGTGGTGTCCGTGGGCGGAGAGCGCCGGCAGGATCGACTTCGTACCCAGAAAGCCCGTCGCCATCCGGAAGCCGTTGGTCTCGATCCGCGCGGCGAGTTGGTTCGCCACCGCGGCGGCCCGGTCCTCGGGCACGAGCCCCATCTCGAGCGCGAGCACGCAGGCCGTCTGCGTGTCGACGTTCACGGTGCCGTCGTCGCGGAGGTGCCGCCGCCGAAACGACTCGGCGAGCGCCTCGAACCGTCGCCGATAGGCCGCCCCCTCGTCCGCCTTGCCGAGCATGAAGGCCATCTGCGTCATCATCCGGGCCGACTGGGCGTGATAGCAGAGGTCGAGGTAGGCCGTGGGCGTGGCTTCGTTCACGTTGAGCCAGTCGCCCCACGGGTTGCCCGCGGCCACGCCCTCGAGCTTCGGGTCGAGCCGCAGCCGCCAGTCCATGAACGCCGTCATCGAGTCCCAGTGCCGCTCCACGAGCCGCCGGTCGCGATACACCATGGCCATCGTCCACGGGCAGATCACGCCGGCGTCGGTCCAGGCGGTGCCGAACGTCGCCCCCGGCTTGCCGTGCGCGAAGGGATACGGGCAGTAGTCGGGATAGGCCCCCGCGTCCGCGCCTTCCCGCCGCTGAGCCTCGCGGACATCCTCGAGCCACTTCGTGAAAAACGCCGCCACGTCGGCGTTGAACGTGGCGGTGCGGGCGTAGGCCTGGGCGTCGCCCATCCAGCCGAGACGCTCGTCCCGCTGCGGGCAGTCGGTCGGCACCTCGATGAAGTTGGCCCGCTGGGTCCACTGCGTGTTTCGCCAGAACCGCGTGAGCAGGTCGTCGCTGCAGGCGAACCGCCCCACCAGCGGCGTGTCGTTGTGGACCGCGAGGCCCGTCACCGTGTCGAGCGGCGGTGGCGTGCCGGCCGGCAGGCCGCTCACCTCCACGAACTGGAAGCCGTGGTAGGTGAACCGCGGCGTCCAGATCTCCACGCCGCCCCCCTTGCAGACGTAGGTGTCGGTGGCGCGGGCCTTCCGCAGGTTCTCGGTCATCAGCCGACCGTCGCGATGGAGCATCTCGCCGTAGCGGAGCTTCAGTTCGGTGCCGGCCGGCGCCGTCACCTTCAGTTGCCCGACGCCCGCGAAGTTCTGCCCCATGTCGAACACGAACACCCCCGGCTGCGGCTCCGTCACCCGCTGCGCCGCGAGTTCCTCGGTGACCCGCACCGGAGGCGCGGCGTAGGCCACGATCGCGGCCGGCTTCACGAACCCGACCGTCACCTCGCGGCTCAGCCCCGGCTCGAAGAACGGGGCCTTCTCCGCCGCGTTCGCCTCGGCCGGCACCGCGGCCCGCCAGAGCGTCTCGTCTTCGACGTGGGAGGGCGTGTCCCAGCCGGCGAGCTCGCGGCGGGCGTCGTAGGTCTCTCCCATCAGGAAGTCGGCCTCACGGATCGGCCCCGCGTCGGTCACATGCCACGACGGATCCGTGACGATGCGCTCCCGCGTGCCGTCGGCGTATTCGATCTCGAGCTGGCAAAGGATCGCCGGCGTCTTGCCGTAGATCGAGCGGCCCGTCTTGTGCGGGCCGTAGCCCACGAGCAGCCCGTAGCCCACGTAGCCTGCATACCAGCCGTCGGCGACCACCGCGCCAAGGCAGTGCGGCCCCGGCTTCGCCACCAGGCCCGTCACGTCGTGCGTGCGGGCGTGCACGCGGCGGTGGTAGTCGGCCCAGCCGGGTTCGAAGAGGTCTTCGGTCACGCGGCGGCCGTCGATCGACCAGTCCACGAGCCCGAGCGCCGTGCCGTGGAGCACCGCCCGCTTGACCGGTTTCGCCGTCACGAACGGCTTGCGGTAGTGGCGGGCCGGAGGCAGGTGGAGGTTCCCCGGCTCGGCGTGGAGCGGCGCGTCGTCGCGGATCGAGATCCACTGGCCCTCCCACTCGGCCGCGTCGAGAAGGCCGAGCGAAAACGTCGCCGGCTCGCTCCAGACCGACTCCACGCCGGCGCGGTCCCAGGCCTGCACCTTCCAGTGCACGCCGACGCCGCTCGCCAGCGGCTTGCCCCCGTAGACGATGCCGAGCGTCTCGTCCGACTCCACCATGCCAGAGTCCCAGAGGTCGGCCGTGCCCGGCTTCAGCAGCGCGGGGTCCGTCGCCGCCAGGATCCGATAGGCCGTCTGCCGCTGGCCGCGGTCGCCGTCGTCCGCCGTCACGATCCAGGAGAGCCGCGGCGTGTGGGTGCCGACGCCCTCCGGGTTTTCGAGCCATTCGCACTTCAGCGCCATCGGCACCACGCCGGGGGCGGCCGCGCCTCCGGCCGCGGCCATGAGCGTCGTGCCCACCGCCTCGATCGCCACCCCCGCCGGAGCCGTCACCCAGGAGCGGAGCGTGCCGTCGGGCCGCTTCTCGTGCCGCACTCGGATCGGCCCCTGCGGCGTCGGATAGGTGCCCTCGGCCCAGGCGAGGTCGCCGAGCACAGGCGCGATCCGGGCCTTCGTGAAGCCCGGAGCCGCCGGCGACACGCCGAGCACATGCCGTGACAGCCAGGCGGTCGGCCCGCTCGCCCAGCCGTGGCAGAGGCTGTGCCGAAAGCCCTCGTAGCAGTAGGCGCCGCAGTCGCCGTGGATGTCTTTCTTCCCCTCCGGCACGAGCTCGTCGATCCGCGTCGCGTTTTCCGTCCAGGCGAGATCGAAGTCCTCCCAGAACGTGGTCGCGCCGAGGTCGAGCATGCCGCCCCAGTAGCTTCGGATCAGGTCGAGTGCCGGCTCATAGCGGCCGGCCTTCGCGAGCGCCTCGAGCACGTAGAACCCGTAGAAGGTGGACACGCCGCTCGGGCCGCTGGGGAGCAGCACGGCGTCGGCCGTCTCCGTGGCGTCGCGCATCCCGGCGAGGGCGAGGAGTGCCGCACCGCTCTTGGAGCCGTTGGGGTCGGGCGCGACCTTCCGCGCCCGATCGGCGGCCGCGCGGCAGATGCCGGCCACGCGGTCGTCGCCGAGCTCGGTCATCAGCCGCCCGCCGGCATCGAGCGTCATCACGAGCAATCCCTGCAGCCCGGCCGTCACTCCCTCTTGGTTCGGCGAACTCGGCCAGTCGAGAAACCGCATCCCGTCGATCCGCTCCCGCCCGTCGGGGCCCACGAGCCCGGCCAGCCGTTCGACGAGCGCGGTGAGATAGGGCCGCTGGGCCTCGAGATACCGCCGATCGCCGTGGTGCCGCCACATCTCCTCGTGGATCAGCACCCACCACATCGAGTAGCTGGAGATGCCGTTCATCCACTTCGGGAGGGGCGTGACGTCGCGGGTGAGGTCGAGCGACGCGGGCACCACGTCGTTGAAGCCGAACACCGCGTTGATCGTGCTCACCTCCGGGTGCATGTCGCCGATCCAGACCAGCCGGTCCCGCTTGATGCCATCCCAGAGGTAGTCCTGCATGCAGAGGTGGACGGTGTCGGCCCCCACCTCCCAGATCCGGTTGAGCCGCTCGTCGGAGCAGCGAAACGAGCCGATCCGCGGCACGTCACGGATGCCGAGCACGGCCCGCACCTGCGTCAGCCGGATCGGCCGGTCGGGATCGACCGCGTCGATCCGCACGAACCGGAAGCCGCTCGGGCCGATCGTCTGCGTGCCCAGCCAGGGGAGCGTGACCACCTGGTCGCGGACGGCGTGGTCGTTGCCGGCGTTTCGCTTGCCGCCGAGGTCGGCCATCGCCTCGCTCGCCGACTCGCCGAGCCGGATCCGCGCCCGGACCGGCTCCTTGCCGGGCGTGAGCGGCGTGAGGAGCTGCACGTGCCCCTGGATCTCGCGGCCGAAGTCGAGGAGCAGGCCGCCGGTCGAGCCGGGCGTGGTCTCGATCAGGCAGGGCGGAAGGGCCGCCTCGAGCACCGGCTGCCCGGGGTGCGGCGCGAGGAGCGTTTTCGTGTCGCTCACGCCCCGCTCGCTCTGCCACACCACCCGCACCGGATCGACATAAAACTCCGCGATCGGCGACCGCTTGCCCGTGCCTGGTTGCTCGGCCGTCGCGCCGGCGGCCCAGACGAGCGCGGCGACGGCAACCGCTGCCCGCATCACTCGACCTTCATCCAGAAGGGGGCCGCCACGAACCAGGCGATCGTGCTCACGAGCATGATCCCCTTGACCATGTCGAGCGACAGGCCGGGCGTGCCCCCCTGCCCGGCCGCGATCGACTGGAGCATGAACACCGCCGGGGGCACGATCGTGCCGGCGAGGGCGAGGAGGCCGACGGAGGTGGCTGCGGCTTTCATGACGGGTCTCCGTTCGGGGTTCAGGCCCGCACCGCGATCGCATCGCGGGCGGCCATCTTCGAGAGGATGATGTAGAGCAGGCCGCAGGCGACCGCGCACGGCAGCGGCAGGTAGGAGGCGAACACGCCCTGCGTCTTGTAGAGCCACATCGCCACGGCCACCGGCAGGAGCCAGGCCACGAGCACCACCAGGTTGAAGGCCGACCCGCTCCGCTCGGCCGGGTCGCGGGGAATGCCCACCGCATCGGCGAAGAAGTGATCCACCACGATGATGCCGCCGATCGGCGCCAGGATCGTGCCGTAGATGCCCACGAAGTCGAGCAGGTTCATGGCGAACGCCGGGAAGATGCCGGCGGCGATGCACAGGCCGCCCGCGAGCAGCGTGGCCCCGGTCCGGGAGATCCCCGGGATCATCCCCTGGAAGGCGAGGCCCGCCCGGTAGATCGTGGGATTGGCCGTCGTCCAGCCGGCGATGATCACGCAGATCAGCCCCGCCCAGCCGACGGCGTCGTTGACCATCGTGCCCGGGTCCTTGCCCACCTGCGGATCCACGCCGTGCTGGCGGACCCAGTAGATGAGCAGCAGGGCCGCACAGATCCAGGCCACGTAGTGGCCGAGAAACATGCCCGACGCGCTCGCCCAGCCGGCGCTCGGCTTCTTGGCGAACCGCAGCACCGAGAGGTCGGCCATGCCGATGTGCATCGCCGCGTTGCAAAACCAGGAGAAGAACACGATCCCCAGGAACGAGATCGTCTTGGGGGTGCCGGCAGGCGGCGTGAGCAGGCCCCAGAGGTCGGCCGTGCCCAGCCGGCCGAGCGTGACCAGGGCGCAGGCCACGAACACGAGAAACATCCACGGCGCCGCGTAGTGGCCCACCTGGGCCACCACGCCGTAGCCCTTGAGGGCGACGAGCGTCATCGCCACACCGATCGCGACGCAGGAGATGATCCAGGCCGGTCCCGTCGGCATGGTGGACTGGAAGGTCGGCATCTCGATCGTGCCGGGGGGAAAGAACGGCCCCACGGCGGTGGCCGACACCGTGATCATGGACCCGGCGAGGAAGCAGAAGAGGAGGCCGTTGGCCAGGTTGTAGAGCGTCACGAGCCCGCGGCCGGCGATCTTCTCCATCTTGTAGTAGAGGGTGAGCCGCTGCTCGCAGGCGATCGTGGCGGTGAGATACCGCCACGTGAGCACGGCCAGCAAGTTGCCGATCAACAACCCGACGATCAGGCTGAAGGCGTCGGCCCCCCACTTCACGAATAGCGGTCCGATCATGAACTCGGTGCCAGCCGTGTGCTCGCCGGCATACATGCCCCAGAAGGCGCTCGGCCCCTTGAGGGCTTTCGCCGGCACCCGCTGCCGCTCGTATTCGCTCGACGCGGCCTCCTCGAGTTCCTCGATGTCGCGTTCCAGGCTGCTCATGTCCGCCTCCCCGTGACGCTCTTCTCGTACTTCCGCACGTCGTCGAGCCAGGCCTCGCCGACGGGCACATCCTTGCTCTGGCAGTAGTGGTCCCAGACGGCACCGAACGGCAGGCCCTTGGCCTCCTCCTGGAGGGCCAGGCGGGTCGTGAAGTCGCCCTCCTTCTCCGCCTTCCGGATCGCCGGCGGCTCGAGCAGCGCGATCAAGAGCGCCCGCAGCATGTTCCGCGTGCCGATCGCCCACGCGGCGATGCGGTTGATGCTGGCGTCGAAGTAGTCGAGGCCGATGTGCACCCGGGCCGGGTCGCCGCAGGCCACGATCTCGCGGGCGATCGCCAGCAGGTCGTCGGTGAGCGTCACCACGTGGTCGGAGTCCCAGCGGACGCCGCGGCTCACGTGCAGGAGGATCTCGGGCAGGTACACGAGCACGCTCGAAATCTTGTCGGAGATGCTCTCGGTGGGGTGGTAATGGCCCGCATCGAGGCAGAGCAGCTTCTTCCGCGTGATGCAGTAGCCGAGGTAAAACTCGCTCGACCCCACGGTGCAGCTCTCGCTGCCGATCCCGAAGAGCTTCGGCTCGACCGCGTCGAGGTTGTGCTTCGGCGGCAGCGGCTTCTCGAACACCGCGTCGAGCGATTCCGCGAGCCGCTCCCGCGGCGCCAGCCGGTCGGCGGGCGTGTCCTTGAATCCGTCGGGCACCCAGACGTTGGTGACGCAGGGCGTGCCGAGCGCCTTGCCCATCGCGGCCCCGATCTCCCGCGACCGCCGGCAATGCTCGATCCAGAACTTCCTGATCCCCTTGTCGGCGTGCGACAGGGTGAACCCGTCGGCCGCCTTGGGGTGAGAGAAGCAGGTGGGATTGAAGTCGAGCCCCACGCCGCGGCTCTTCGCCCAGCCGATCCAGTTGGCGAAGTGTGTCGCGTCGATCTGATCGCGGTCCACCTTCTTGCCGCCAAACTCGCCATAGAAGGCGTGGAGGTTGAGCCGATGCTTTCCCGGAATCACCGCGAGCGCCGCATCGAGATCGCCCCGCAGCTCGTCGGGAGTGCGGGCCCGCCCCGGATAGTTGCCGGTGACGGCGAGGCCGCCTCCCACCGCGCCCCCCTGATTCTCGAAGCCGCCGACGTCGTCTCCCTGCCAGCAGTGGAGGGAGATCGGTATCCTCGCCAGGGCCGCGCAGGCCTTGTCGGCATGCACGCCGAGGGCCTCGTAGCGATCGCGGGCGATCTTGTAGGCGGCGTCGATCTGCTTGGCAGTTGGCATGGAATCTCGCTCGAGGACTCGTGCAGACCGGTGCTGACGCGCGAACCGCTCAGGCCGTTCGTCGCGCCACCCCGTGATCGCGGCACGATTCTGCCCTCCGCACCGCGAAATGCCAACCGCATGCGTCGTTTTATTTTATAGGCCCGTCGCCGGACGTTCGCTCCCCAGGAAGCCCAATCGCGTAAGCGATGGGGACCTGCGGTGCCGCGCCGCTCGGGGCTGTCCACGCCCCGTCGCCGGACGTTCGCTCCCCAGGAAGCCCAATCGCGTGAGCGATGGGGATCTGCATGCCGCGCCGCTCGCGGCTGCCCATGCCCATCGCCGGACGTTCCCCTCGGCCCTCCAGGCCTCGGCTCTCTGCCTGTACGCGGCGCTTCGGCATCCTGCCTTCGCTTGCTTCCAGAGCCCGGCTCACGGGCACGGGCAGCCCCTCGCTCGTCTTTTCGTGTGTGCTCGTCCGCTGCCTCCCGTCACGGCAAGCAGCGGGTCGGAGGCACGCGCAGAAGCCGGTGACACTTGTGGACGCAAGACATCGACATTCCGTCAGAGCCTTGAACTCACAAGTGCCGCCGGCGCCGAGCATGTCTCCGACCCGCTGCGGTGCGTCCAACTCGCGTCCAAGTCGCGGGCGGGCCCCCGACCGCTTCGCCCCCAAGCCGACCTCACGTAAGATTCTTGATCGTGCCCCGGCCCCCGCCGCCCACCGAGATGCCATGACGCTATTCCGCTACCGGGAAGACATGATTCCCGTGCTCTGCATCGTGAGCCTGAGCCTCCTCGACCTTGTCGTCTTCTTCTCCGCGCAGGGCATCTGGCCGCTGGTGGCGTGGCTCGTGCTGGTGATCGGCCCGAAGGCCTGCATCTGCTCCTGGAACCATCACCACCAGCACCTCTTCACCTTCCATCAGCCCGTGCTCAACCGGCTGCTCGAACTCTGCTACGCCTTCCACACCGGGATCACCACCAATGCCTGGGTGCTCCACCACGTGCTCGGGCATCACGTGAACTACCTCGATCAGACGAAGGACGAGTCGGCCTGGAAGCGGCGCGACGGTTCGACCATGGGCGAACTGGAATACACAGCCGTCATCGCGCTCACCGGCTACCTCCGCGCGTTCCGCGTGGCCCGGCGCTACCCCCGCCAGCGCACGGGCTTCCTCGGCATGGGGCTCGTCGTGCTCGGGCTGCTGGCGGCGGCCTTCGCCTGGAACCCGCTCAACGCCCTGTTCGTGTTCGCGATCCCGATGGCGGCGGGCTACGTGATCACCTGCTGGCACACCTACTGCCACCACGCCGGCCTCGACACGGAGAACCCCTACGAGGCGTCCCACAACATCATGCACCGCTCCTACAACATCCTCACCGGCAACCTCGGCTTCCACACGGCGCACCACGTGAAGCCGAAGCTCCACTGGTCGAAGCTCCCGGAGTTCCACGCCACGATCGCCCACCGCATCCCGGACCATCTCTACATCGAGCCCTTTTTCCCGATGAACCTCCTGCCCGCGGGCGACGGCCGGATTCCGGGCCGCGACGCGCCGGTGTCGTCGCCGGGCTGACCGCGGCATCCGCCGGCGTGGCTATGCTTGGGTCGCGGGGTTGTGGCGTGATTCCGTGATCCTCGGTGTGGTGCGATGCGATGCAGCGACGGGGGCGGTGCGGGATGCGAACCGCGACTCTCCTTCAAGCCCTGCTGCTCGCGGCCTGCACGCCGCTGCCCGTGTCGGCCGCCGACGACCTCGAGTTCTTCGAGACGCGGATCCGTCCGCTCCTCACCGAGCACTGTGGCGAGTGCCATTCGCGGCAGGCGGGTGATCCCGAGGGCGACCTGTCGTTCGACTCGCGGGCCGACTTCCTCGCGGCTGCCGGCGTCGCGGTGGCGGGCGACCCCGACCGCAGCCTGCTCGTCCAGGCCGTCCGCTACGACGGCGACCTGCAGATGCCTCCCGCCGGCAAGCTTCCGCCGGAGGCGATTCGCGATCTCGAGGAGTGGGTCCGCCGCGGCCTCGCCTGGCCCGACGACATGCGCTACGCCGAGACCCGCGGCCACGAGTTCGACTATCCGATCCCCAACGCCTGGCGCTATCGCGACTGGGTCGTGCAGGCCTTCAACGACGATCTCCCCTACGACCAGTTCGTCCGCGAACAGATCGCCGGCGACCTCATCGACTTGCCGCGGCTCGATCCGCACTCCGGCGCCAACCGCTCGGTCGTGGGCACCGGCTTCTGGCTGCTCGGCGAAGAGATCCACGCCCCCGTAAACATCGCCCAGGACGAGGCCGACCGGATCGACAACCGCGTCGACACGTTCGGCAAGGCCTTTCTCGGCCTCGCACTCGGCTGCGCCCGCTGCCACGACCACAAGTTCGACGCCGTCTCCGCCGCCGACTACTACGCGATCGCGGGCATGGTCATGGCGAGCAGCTACCGCCAGGTGCCGTTCGAGGCGCTGGAGGCCAACGCACGCGTAGCTCGGCAACTCGCCGCCGCCGATGCCGAGGCTCAACGCACGCTGCTGCCCCTCGTGGCATCGCTCGTCGGTGAAGACGCCGCCACGATCGACGCGGCGGACGCGCCGGCCGCGTGCTCCGCACGCCCAAGGTGCGGTGCGACCAGGGCGTGATCTGGCATCGCGTCCGCGGCACCCTCCAGATTTACGTGGTGGTGGACGGCTACGTGAGGCTCCAGGGAGGCCCCCTCTACGGCAGCCACCTGACCACGGTCGACACCAAGGGCGAATCGCAGTGGGTGCGGCAGGATCTCCGCAAGGACATGGCCTGGAATGCTCCCCACACGGTGCACGTCGAATACGCCGCGATCACGGGAGACGCGTGCGTCGCGGAGGCGGTGGCGACCGTCGAGCGGCCCTTCGGTGGAGGTGTATCTGACGGAGTTCTAGCAGGGCCGCGGCCGGCCGAAGCCGGGGCCCCTCGACGGCGCGGGGCGGCGGAGCCTGTACGTCAGAGTCCGCCGCAACTTCCTTCCCGGGTTCCTGCTCGCCTTCGACGCGCCGGTTCCCTTCCAGGCGATGGGCCGGCGGAACGTCACCAACGTGCCGTCCCAGTCGCTAGCGCTGATGAACGATCCCTTCGTGGCCGAGCAGGCCGCCCGCTGGGCGCGGAAGGCGGTGGCCGACTCCGCCCGCCGGCGTTGCGCCGCCCGACGCCCTGGAAAGCGCGATCGCCAATCAGGAACTCGCCTACCGGATGCAGACGGAAGTGCCATCGCTGCTGGATCTTGCCGCGGAGACGGCCGCCACGAAGCGGGCCTATGGGCTCGAAGCCGACTATGAGCCGACCGCCGAATCCCCTCCCCACCGCTCGGGGCTCTGCGGAGGCCCGGTTCAGGATCGAGATTCTGGTCGCTGAGCTCCTGCAAGGTCCGCATCCCTGCCCGGGAACGATGCCAGCAGCGTGTAGCCGAGGCAATCATTCCCACCCCGCGACCGCAGCGACCATCCTCCGATGATCGCCAACCCCACCAGCAGCGGTGACAGAACGACTCCGCACAACCGCGCCCCCCATTTCCGCGGCGCCGGGCGGATATCCCCCATCAGCAGCACGAGCACCAGGGCCATCACCTTGTAGCAGGCGACCGTCACTTCGTTCCCGCGGGCGTAGACGACTGGTCTGCCGAATCCGGCATCGCCCACCAGGCGTGCCAGTCCGCTGGGAGTGAATCGCCAGTAGTCGTAGGGAATGTAGTGCCATCGGGCTGCAAAGGGGACGGTCAGCAGCAGCCAGCCGCCAGGCCTGAGAACGCGCGCGGCCTCCGCGAGAAACTCCTCCGGTCGAAGCACATGCTCGAGGGTTTCCGTGGCCATCACCGTGTCGACGCTTGCATCGTCGATCGGCCAGTTCGTCCCGTCGTAGGAGAGGGTGTCCGGCACCCGGTAGCCGAACTCTTCCGCCGCCGCCGCTCGGTCGATCCCGATGTATCGAACCGTAGGTGACAGCAGCGAACGGTAGGGCTGTGCCCCACAGCCCACGTCGAGAACCGTGCCTTCGCAGTGCGGCACGAGCGACTTCAGGTCCCGCCAGATCGAACCCGCCTGAAGATCGAGAAACCGCCTCACGGCCGCGACGATCGACGCGACCGCGCCCTGCTCCGGCCGGAAGATCGGGGGCTTCCACGCCTCACGGCTGCGGTCGATCATGTTGTCGCGATGCGGGAGCGACGGCAGGTTCATGAATGGCTCCCGGTCGGTCTCTCAGGAATCGATCCCGCCGCGATCCAAACGCATCCGCTGGATCGCTTCGCGATGATGCCCGCCGTGGCAGCGTCGGTCAACGGAAAGCACCTGTCGGCCGCGCCGCTATACTCAGCTCCCGCCAGTCAGGGGAGCCACACACTCGACGTGCCTCCGCCGCGTCCTCACCCCTGCCTCGTTCCGGAGCCTTTTCACCATGCACCCTTGTCGCCGCCACGTCGTTCGCCGTCTCGCGATCGCCACCCTCGCCGTCGCCGCCGCGGCCGGCACCGCGGGCCTCCTCGAGGCCGCCACGCACCTCTGGGAATGCAACTACTGCCACCAGCAGTACCAGGGCAATCAGCCGCCGGCCTTCGCCAAATGCCCGGCGAAGGAGATGAAGCAGAACCACTGGTGGATCAAGAAGAACTGACGCCGCGCGGCCCGCGCGTGCGTCGCTCAGAGCCCCCCTCGATCGCGGCGGCGCCGGATCACTCGTCGTCGGGCAGACGCGCCAGCACGCGGAGCGGCCCGCCGCTGCCGCCGGCGATCTTCATCGGCAGGGCCACGACGAACGCCCCTGCCTCCGGGAGCTGCTCCAGGCCGGCGAGGTTCTCGAAGATCGGCGTGTCGGCCTTGCAGAGGGCCACGTGGGAGCCGAAGAGCGACGACGGACCGTGGTCGATGCTCGCCGTGTCGATCCCCACGGCCTTCACGCGGCGGTGCTCCACGAGCCACTTCGCCCCCTCGGGTGCGAGGCCGGGAAACCGCAGCAGCGGCACCGCTTCCGGCCCCTTCACGGCGGTGCCGAGGTAGGCCGCGCGATCCCCCCAGCGGTTCGACCAGCCGGTGCGCACGAGCACGATCACATCCACGAGCTGCCGGCCATGCGCGGCCTCCCAGGCCACGAAGTCGTCGACCGTGACCTCGTAGACGGGATTCGCCGCACACTTCTCCCGCACGTCGATCACCGCCGCCTCGCCCACGAGCCGCTCGGGCTCGATCTGGTCGGACGTGTGCCGCCCCTCGGCGAAGTGCCGCGGGGCGTCGAGGTGGGTGCCGCCGTGCTCCGCCGTCGCGAAGCGGTTGGCCGCGTAGTAGTAGCCCTTCGCAGTGGGGCCGTTGGGACCCGGCTCGAACTGGAAGCCTTGTTCGGTGGGCCAGTAGATCGTCGCCGCGTCGAACGCGTGCGTGAGATCGAGCCACGTGCCCGCCGCGAATCGGGCCGCCGCTGGCGGCTCGGCCAGCACGCTGGCGGCCAGCACGCCGACAATCGACGCCGCGAGGAAGGATCGCGCCACCATCGTGCTCAGCCCGGATCCGCGTCGGAGTCGCCGTCGTCGCCGGGAGCGGAGCCCACCGGCACGGCGGCCGGCGGCGCGGCCGCGGGCTTGCCGGCGGCGGCCCCCTTCTCGGCAGCCGCCTTGTCGTCCACCCGCACGAGCATCATCTGCTCCACCTTGCCGCCGTCGCGGTGGACGAGGATCGTGGTCTGCTGCTGGGTGAGATTCGAGAGGCCCGCCTCGTAAACCGGCGTCTTCTTGTCGCCGATCGTCCAGGCGGCCCGCTGCGTCTTCTTGTCCACCTTCCCCGTGATGTTCATCGTCGAGTCCGACACCGCGTCGTAGTAGGTGCCGCGCAGGAGCCCGTCCTTGTCGATCGCGAGGCTCAGGAAGGTGCTCGGGTTCGTCTCCTCCGAGCGGGCCAGCGCGAACACCCCCAGCGGCCGCCACTGGTCGTCCGCCGCGACTTTCACCTCGGGACCGCCCTGGGACGCGATGGCCGATGCCTGCTGGGCATACTCCTCAGGCGTTCCGACCCGCGTGCCCTCTACGTACACGCCGTCGTCCTGATAGCAGACGGTGGTGCCGTAGTTGTAGGCCACGGGCGCCGTGCCATAGCCGCCCCAGCCGGCGAGTTCGCCCCAGGCGAGGCCCATCATCATGCCGGCGCCGAGGCCCCAGCCCCATCCGCCCCACCATCCGCCCGGCCACCAGCAGCCGAAGTGGTTGCCATACCAGCCGCGGCCGCCGTACCAGCCGCCGTTGTAGAAGTTGTTGCGGATCGTGCCGGCCCGGTCGGCGAGGGCGCCGGCCGTGTAGGGCCGCACCGCGCCGCGGCCGAGCGCGTCGCGAGCCACGCCCTGGTTGGCGATCCGCTGAAAGTCGGACCGTGTGAGTTCTCCCGCGCCGCCGGCGAAGTGACCGGCACCGAGGTCGCGGGCCGCAGCACCGTCGAGCGGACGGCCGCCGTCGAGCCGTCCACCCCCGTCGAGCGGGCGGCCGCCATCGATTCGTTCGCCGTCGATCCTGCCGCCGTCGATCCTGCCGCCGTCCACGACGCGGTCGCCGCCGAAGTCGCGGGCACCGCCGAAATCACGTTCGCCCCCGAAGTCGCGGGCACCGCCGAAATCGCCGCCGCGAAAATCCCCGCCGCCGAAATCGCGGCCGCCGCCGCCGCCGAAGTCACGGCCGCCTCCACCGAAACCGCCG
Organism: Pirellulales bacterium; assembly: GCA_040397585.1. GTDB lineage: Bacteria > Planctomycetota > Planctomycetia > Pirellulales > UBA1268 > QWPN01. The sequence continues at coordinate 4,125 of JBBAVS010000057.1, read as the reverse complement.
CCTCCCATCGAGCGGCCACCCCCGCCGAAGCCGCCGCCTCCATGGCCACCGCCGCCGCCGTGTGCCCAGACGATTGCCGGCGCGCCCGCCTGGCAGGCGATCATGGCCGCCACCACCACCGCGCCGAACCGTCCCTGGGGCTTGATCATCGAACGAGGCATCGCGAGTTCTCCGAAACGGGTTGCGACCACGGGCTGTTTCTCGACCGAATCGTCTCCGGCTCAGCGGATCTTCTTGAACGTCAGCGGCTCGGCATCGGGCAGGTCCACGCCGTCGATCGTCCGCTCGATCATGTGCGTCGTCGCCTTGCCCTCGCCCGACGGCGCGATCACCTGCACCCACGTGGCCGCACGGCCGCGGACGGCGTCAGACGGCGTGCCCGCCATCACCTTCTCGAACGACGTGCCGTCGAACTCGAAGAAGCCCTCGGCCTTCGCCCCGGTGGAGTCAAACACCCACGAGCGGATCAGTCCGGCATCGCGGTCGGCATGGATCACCTCCAGCGCCTCGATGCCGCCCGGCAGCAGCGTGGCCTTGCCTGGCTTGGGAGTGATCTTCGTCTTGCCCACGATGCAGTAGCCGCCGAGCGCCTTCTCGTAGGCGATCTCGATCGTGGCCCGGTCCCCCACCTCGGCCCGCCACGTGCCGAGCATCCAGTCGAGGTCGTCGAGCGCCGCCACATGGGCCGGCGTGACCCGCGACTCCGCCAGCCGCCAGACGGAGCCTTCCTTGACCCGCAGGCCCGAGAACCGCGATTCCACCGGCTTGTCGCCGGGCTTCTTGGTGAACCGCATCACGCCCGCCACCCGGGCGATCGGCTCCGCCACCAGTTCCACGTCGCTCAGTTCGATGGCCAGCGTCGCCTGCGGATGGCGTGCCCGCCAGAGCTTGATCGATTCCACGATCGCGTCGCGGCCCTCGAGCCGCGTGCCTCCCTCCACGAGCGTGGCCCGCGGCGTCCACTGGTCGGCCAGGGCCGCGAAGTCGTTCTTGGAAAACGCCTCGGCATAGGCCGCCGAGGCCTTGCGAAGCTCCTCCACCGCGGCGACGGTGTCGGCGGCCTGCACCCGGCCGACGGCCCCGAGCACGACGGCGGTCACGAGGCAGCAGACCCCCGCTCGCCACGACGAAGATCGGACCCACCACATGGCATGCACTCCTGGACTCGACGGCTCGCGACGGCACGAGGCTGCGAGGGACGGAGTCTAACGGAGATCGCACGCGGGATGCACGTGTTTGGTGTCGCGCCACCAGAGGCACTCGGCGTTACCGGCTAGCGGTCGGCGTCGGCCGCGGCCGGCTCCGCGAGGAGCTCCTCGATGCGGTCCTGCATCCACGCGTCGCCGGTGGCGCCCTGCCACTTCAGCTCCCCGGGCCAGAAGTGGCGGAGGTAGCCCCGCTTGTCGATCAGATAGACCGAGGGCCACATCGAGTTGCCCCAGGCATCCCAGTTGGCCTTCGTGCGATCGACGAGCACGGGAAACCGAAACCCGGCCTCCTCGGCCTTCTGCCGGACGCGTTCCACGTCTTCCTCGGTGGGCGTCTCCGGGGTGTGCACGCCGAGGATCACCACGTTCTGGTCTCGAAACCGTTCCTGCCACGCCACGTAGGTCGGATAGTTGCGGATGCAGTTGCTGCAGCTGAAGGCGTAGAAGTGGACCACGACCACCTTGCCGGCCAGCGCCTCGAGCGTGAGCGGCTCCGAGTTGACCCAGGCGCCCGAATCGACGAGTGCCGGGGCCTTGAACACAGGGCGGCCGAGCGCGGCGAAGTCGAAGTCGGCGCCGATGGCCTTCCGCCATGTCGTCCGCTGGGCGGGCGCGAGGATCTCGCTGACCCGGAGCAGTTCGTCCACTTTGAGCTCGCGATACGCCTCGTCGAGCGGCTCCCTCGGCTCACCGGCGGCGAGCCGTTTCTCGAGGTCGCGGGTCGCGGCCTGCGTCTCGGCGAGCACCGCCTCGAGCCGTTCTCGCTGCCGCGGCGTGGTTCGCAGTCGCTCCGCGAGCATCGGCTGCACGAGCGCCGCCGGGCCACGCTGCCGGAGCCCGATCTCGGTGATCCGCCGCAGCTGCTCGGGCGAGAGCATCCCGTCGAGCCGCCGCATGGTCTCGGCCACGAGGGCGTCGGCCGCGGGAAGGGACGCGGCGGGCGGCTGGTTGCGGAGCGGGAAGAACTTGGCGTCCATGTCGTCGAGGAGGCCACGGACCTCCCGCTGCTTCGCGGGCGCGAGGCCGAGGTCGCGGGCCACGGCCGGCTCGTGGAGCAGATTCCAGAGCGGATCCGCTCCCTGGAAAGGATCCGCCGCCCGGCTGGACGGCAGACCGACGAGCAGCGCCGCGACGCCCAGGATCGACAGCGTTCTGCCACACCCCATCGCACGATGCTCCGGCAACGACCGCCGCGCCGGCAACGACACCGGCTGCGATTCTCAATACCATACGGCCGCGTCACCGACGGAGCCACACCCTGACGGCCCGCCGCCCAGCGGTAGACTGGCCGGCAGGAGTGTGCGCCGCGCCTCCTCCGATCTTGCGGATACCAACTCCATGTCGCGTGACCGCCGACGCTCGGCCTTCTGGCTCGCCACCGGAATCATCGCGGCCTGCGCGTCCGCCGCCGCGTCGGCCGCCGAGCCGCCGCGGCCCAACATCCTGTTCATCGTGGCCGACGACCTCGGCTGGGGCGACGTCGGCTGGCATGGCGGCCCGGGCAAAACGCCCTGCATGGACCGGCTCGTCCGCGCGGGCGTGGAGCTCGACCGCCATTACGTGCAGCCCGTCTGCACCCCCACCCGCACCGCCCTCATGACCGGCCGCTACCCGGGCCGATTCGGGCCGCAGGCAATCGCCCCGAGCAACCTCCGCGCCCTTCCGCCGGAAACGGTCACGCTCGCCACGGCGCTCCAGTCGCTCGGCTATGCCACCTGTCAGATCGGCAAGTGGCATCTCGGCTCGCGGCCGGAGTGGGGTCCGAATGCCTACGGCTTCGATCACTCCTACGGCACGCTCACCGGCGCCGCCGATCCCGAGGGCCACAAATACCGCGCCGGCCCGTTCGAAGACACCTGGCACCGCGACGGCGTTCGCCTCGACGAGGCGGGCAACGCCACCGAGCTCGTCACGGCCGAGGCCGAGCGACGGATTCGCGCCGCAGCGACGGCCGACGACGAGCCCCGCCGCCCCTGGTACCTCGCGCTCTCTTTCCATGCGGTGCACGTGCCGGTGGACACGCCGGAGGCGTTCAAGCGGCTCTACGACGGCCAGCGGTTCGATGCCGATCCCGAGCGGCACGATTCGCGGTTAAGGATGCTGGCGATGATCGCGCAGCTCGACGCGGCGATCGGGCGGCTCGTGGACGCCCTCGACCAGACGGGCCAGCGCCGCGACACGCTGATCGTGTTCACGAGCGATAACGGCGGCATCGAGTCGGTGGAGAATCACTACGTGAGCGACGTGCCGGACTCGCCCTTCAACAGCGAGAACGATCCGCTCCGCGGCCAGAAAAACACGCTCTGGGAAGGGGGCACGCGGGTGTGTGCCTTCGCGAACTGGCCGGGCACGCTCGCCCCGGCGAAGTGCCCGGCGGTGGTGCATGCGGCCGACTGGTTTCCAACGCTGGCGGGCCTGGTGGGCTATCGGCCCGAGCGGGAGCTCGCCTGGGACGGCCTCGACCGCTGGGATGCCATCCGCGGGCTGCCGGAGGCGGCGGCCCGCGCGAAGCCCGTCTGCATCGTCCACCGCAACGGCCGTGCCGTGATCGGCGACCGCTGGAAGCTGATCGTGCGGAAGAAGGGGGAGGCGGAGCTCTACGATCTCGTCGCCGATCCGCATGAGACCACCGATCGGGCCGCCGCCGAGCCGGCGGTGGTGGCGTCATACGCCGCACTCGCCGCCGCCGACGCCGCGCTCGACCTCCCCGACCTCCCGGCCGACCTCCGCGACGCGGCCCCCTGACGGGCCACGTGCCGCCCACGTGGGTGCAGGTTTTCAACCTGCACAAGCACCACCCCCGGCGTCGTATTCCGCAGGTTAAAAACCTGCGGCCACTTCAAAACCTGCGGCCACCTGTTGCCCACGTGGGTGCAGGTTTTCAACCTGCACAAGCACCACCCCCGGCGTCGTATTC
>JBBAVS010000056.1:20846-24739 GCA_040397585.1 Pirellulales bacterium | reverse complement strand
GCCGGGGCCACCGCCTTCAAGCCGGTCGACTTCAACCGCGACAACACGGTGACGGCGGCCGATCTGGCACTGCTTGTGCCCCAGGTGACGATCCGCGGCCAGGTGAAGACGAACGTGGCCGACCTGACGTTCGACATGAACGGCAACGACACCGTGGACTGGAAAGACGTGCAGATCGTGGAGGGCTTCCTGGGCTACGTCGCCGATCCCGCCCTCGCCGGCCGCATCGTGCCCAGCCTCCCGATCCAGGCCGACGCCGACCTCAATGGCGTGGTGGACTTCAACGACTTCCTGGTGATGCAGGGCAACTACGACACCACGTCGCAGGGCTTCACGCAGGGCGATTACAACGGCGACAACCAGGTGTCGTTCGCCGACCTGCAGCCCTGGATCAACAGTTATGGATCCCGGTCGGCCGTGGTCGGGGCCGGGGTGCCGATGGCCCCGTTCAACACGGCGGTCTGGAACCAGTTCCTCGCCGGGATCGCTCCGCCGCCGGTCACGCTCGACGTGGCCGCCGGCCAGCAAACGCAGTTCCAGGCCGGCTATCGCACCATCGTGATCGCGTCGTCGGTGACGAAGACCGGCACCGGCACGCTCGTGTATGACGCGGCCAACACCTACACGGGCGATACGGTCGTGTCGGCCGGCGCGCTCCAGTTCGCCGACCCGGGGGCCGTGGGCAGTTCCACGCTGCGGGTGGCGGCGGGCGCCAAGGCCACGGTGGCCCCCGGGATCACCGCCACCGCCGCGGGCCTCGACCTCTCGGCCGGCGGCCTCGTGGACGTGACCACCGGCGGCATGACCGTGACGGCGGGGCTGTCGGCCATGCAGCTCGTGGCGCGAATCCTCGAGGGCCGCGGCGCGAGCGGCGACTGGACCGGCACCAGCGGCATCACGTCATCGGCCGCGGCGGCCGCGGTGGCCCAGAGCATTCCGCGGGCGATCGGCTGGCTCGACAATGGCGACGGTTCGGTGAGCTTCGGCTTCGCCGCGCCGGGCGACACCAACATCGACGGCACGGTGGACATCCTCGATGCCGCCAACTTCCTCGCCGGAGGCAAGTTCGACTCCAGCGCACCGGCCAGCTGGAACGAGGGCGACTTCGGCTACGACGGCGTGGTGGACATCCTCGACGCCGCCGACTTCCTCTCCACCGGCCTGTTCGACGCCGGCCCCTACATCCCGTCCGCGGCCGCCGGCGTGGGACCGGGCGTGGTTGCGGTGCCAGAGCCGAGCCTGTCGGCCGTGGCCATCGCGGCTGGGGTGGCCTTGGCCTGCCGCCGCCGGCGTCAGGCGGCGACCGTGGCCTGACGATCGTGGACCGCGGTTGAGCGGAGCAGCACGCAGCCCTGCAGCACCTCGGGGCGGCCCGGGCTGCCGACCGCGGCCGTCGGGCAGGCGATCAGGCCGGTCAGTCGCGACCACGTCTCCTTGAGCGCGTGGGGCACGGAGCAGGCGCTCACGTTGCCGGTCCGCCGCGTGAGGCCGTTGACGAGCTCGCCGCCCACGCCGAGCGACTCCAGCTGCATGCCGGTGAACCGCACGATCCCCGTGCCTGCCTGATGGGGCACGACGAACTTCACGTCGCCACCGGCGAGGCCCGACTCGGCCAGCGCCTTGGCCACGGCGGCCGACATCGCCCGCGGGGCGATTTCGGCGATCGCCATGCCGTCGAGCGAATAGACGAGCCGCTCGTCGTGGTGCTGCGTGCCGCCGCCGGGGGCGGGCACCGGCACGTGGGCGCGGACGTGAAAGTCGAACGCCGGCTTCGGGGCCGGCTGCTTCTCAGCGTCGGCGTGGACGATCTCGAAGTGGACGGGATGCCGGCGGTTGGCGGGGCCGGCGAGCAGCGTGGCCGAGGCCATGTCGCCGAACAGTCCCGCGGTCTGCACGTGGGAGTAGTCGGTGATCCGGCTGATCCGCGTGGCGACGACCACGAGCACGAACTCCTCGCGCCGGAGGCCGAGCAGCGGCGCCCATCGTCGGCTGGCGAGCGCGAGGCCGCGGCTGTAGCCGCAGCAGAACCAGTTGATGCCGATCGTGCGACAACGGATGAGGCCCAGTTCACGGACCAGCTGGCGGGCGGCCCGGCCCGGCCGCTCGCGGGCGGCCCCGGCGGCGTCGAGATGCCGGCGGGCCACGGAGGCGGGAATGAACGACGGCGACACGAACACGATGCCGCGGCAGTCGGCCAGGTTGCAGCCCGTCTCGCGCTGCAGCTTCCGCACCGCGGCCACGCCCATCGTGACCTCGTCGTCGAGCGAGATCGCCCGCGCCTCGATGCCGGTGTGGTGCGAGAACTTGCGGGGCATGGCCTCGCCGAACCAGGCGTTGTCGAGCTCCCACGACGGCTGGTGGACAGCGATCGCGGAGATGCCGAGAGACGTGGCGTTCATGCGTGGCTTGCGCGGCGGCGTGGAACGGGCACCACGCCCGTCTTCGAGGGCGGGGATTCTGGCGAGCGCGCGACTGAGGAGCCAGTGCGAAAACAACGGTGAAAACCCCGGTTCCACCCCCCTCGCAGCCACGTCCAGGGGGCTGCCTGCAACGCTACCCTCGATCCCCCCCGTCTGCCGGACCCCATGATTTCGCGTACAAACAGGCTATTTCCCGGAGGGGTTTCCCATGACTGACTGGTCCCGTCGCCGCTGGCTCGCCGCCTCTCTCGCCGGCGGCACGGCACTCGGCGCGGGCCTCTCGACCGCCACCTCGGCCTCGGCGCCGCGGCCCCGGTTCCCGGTCGGCGTCTGCGACTGGATGATCCTCAAGCGGCAGCGGCTCGGGGCCTTCAAGCTCGCCAGCGAGATCGCCGCCGACGGTGTGGAGGTGGACATGGGCGGCCTCGGCGACCGGCCCACGTTCGACAACAAGCTGGCCGACGCCGCCGTGCGGGAGCAGTTTCTCACCGAGGCCGACGCGCTCGGCCTCCGCATCTCGTCGATCGCGATGTCGGGCTTCTACGCGCAGTCGTTCGCCGAGCGGGAGGGCATCGGCCGCGTGGTGCAAGACGCGATCGACACCACGGTGGCGATGGGGGTCACCACGATCTTCCTGCCGCTCGGTGTGCGGAGCGACCTCGCTGCCCACCCGGAGCTGCGGCCCGCCGTGGTCGAGCGGCTCCGAGACGCCGGGCGGAGGGCCACCGACGCGGGCGTGACGATCGGCGTGGAGACCGCCCTCGACGCGACCGGCGAGGCCGCCCTGCTCGACGAGATCGGCGTGCCGGCGATCCGCTCGTATTTCAACTTCGCGAGCGCCCTGCAGAACGGCCGCGACCTGCACGCCGAGCTCCGCACGCTGGGAGCCGACCGCATCTGCCAGATCCATGCCAGCAACCAGGACGGCGTCTGGCTGGAGAAGGATCCGGCGCTCGATCTGCCGGCGGTCAAGCAGACGCTCGACGCGCTCGGCTGGTCGGGCTGGCTCGTGGTGGAACGGTCGCGGGATGCCGCCGACGCCCGGAACGTCCGCGGCAACTTCGGCGCCAATGTCCGCACGCTCAAGCGGGTGTTCCAGGGGGCCTGACGCCCCTTGACCAATGAGTGTACGCCCGTACACTACCCGGCAGTTTCCCGGGTGGCCTGATTCCGGCATAGAATGCCTGGGGCCCAAGGGACGGGCCGCGACGCCCCGCGGTGGCAGGGTGCTGACATGGACACCAAGCACATCTTCGAGGAACTCCGCGGCCCGCTCGGCGACGAGGCGGCCCGCTGCCTGACCCGGACCTTTGCGGAGGTGTTTACGGAACTCCACGAGTCGGTCACCCGCGATGACTTTCGCGTGTTGCGGGAATCCATCAGCTCCGACGTCTCGCGGCTCGATCGAGCCCTGACCAACCTCGCCGAGGCACAGGGCCGGACCGAAGCCAGGGTCGAAGAACTCGCCCAAGC
>JBBAVS010000056.1:0-20746 GCA_040397585.1 Pirellulales bacterium | reverse complement strand
GCCCGCACCGAAGTCAGGGTCGAAGAACTCGCCCAGGCCCAGGCCCGCACCGAAGCCCGGGTCGAGGAACTCGCCCAGGCCCAAGCCCGCACCGAAGCCCGGGTCGAAGAACTCGCCGAGGCCCAAGCCCGCACCGAAGCCCGGGTCGAAGAACTCGCCGAGGCCCAAGCCCGCACCGAGGTGGTCGTGGCTCGTCTTGTCGAGTCGCAAGCTCAGATGCAGGATGCGATCAAGCGCTTGACCATCCGCACCGACGCGTTGGTCGGCCGCACCTTCGAACTCCAGTTCCGCGACCGCATCGCCTCCTATCTCGGCCTGTTCATGCGCCGCTGCCGGCTCGTCGACGTGGGCGACCTGATCGACTCGCTGGAGCCGCGGCTGTCACGCGACGAACTCGCCGACCTGCTGCGGGCCGACGCCATCGCGATCGGCGTCGTGAACGGCGTCACGACGCACGTCGTGGTCGAGGTTTCCGCCACCGCGGACACCGACGACGTTGCCCGGGTGCGCCGCTGGGCCGATCTGATGGGCCGCGCCGGCCTACCGACCGTCGGCCTGATTGCGTGCGAGACGATCGCGCCCGAGTGCGTGGAGCTGTCGGACGAAGCGGGGGTGCGCGTGTGGCGGAACGGACGCCTGATCGAGCCCGGCTCGGCAGCCTGACGGAAGCCCGCGGGGCGCGGCTCCGGTCGGCCATCGCGTTTTCGCGGCGCACCGGATAGCCTTGGGAGGGTTGAATCGAGGTGTTTTCTTGGCTGCAGGGGGTGAATCCATGATGCTGCACGGTGCTCGCGGGGCCTGCGATCGACGGGCCTTCCTCAGAAACTCGGTGGCCGGTGCGGCCGTGATCGGCTTGGGGGCCTCCGCGGGGCTGCGGGCCGCCCCGACGAGCCCGAACGAGAAGATTCGCCTCGGGCTGATCGGCGTCGGCTGGCGCGGCGGACAGCACCTCGGCGACCTGCTCGCCCGCCCCGACTGCGAGGTCGTGGCCCTCTGCGATCCCGAAGCCGAGTTCCTCGACGCCGCCCAGAAGAAGGCTCCGCGGGCCAAGGCCTACGCCGACCTCCGAAAGCTGCTCGACGATCGCGACGTCGATGCCGTCGTGATCTCGACCTGCAATCACTGGCACTGCCTCGCGGCCATCTGGGCCTGCGCGGCGGGCAAGGACGTGTATGTCGAAAAACCCCTCTCCTACACGCTGTGGGAGGGCCGGCAGCTGATCAACGCGGCCCGCACGCATGGGCGGATCGTGCAGGTGGGCACCCAGCAGCGCAGCGACCCGATGCAGCGCGAGATCCGCGGCTTCCTGCACGACGAGCAGGCACTCGGGCCGATCGAGTCGGTGTCGGTCACCCGATTCGGCGTCCGCGAGGGCATCGGCAAACGGGAGACGCCGCTGGAGCTGCCCAAGACGCTCGACAAGGATCTCTGGCTCGGGCCGGCCGCCGACCTGCCGATGTATCGATCGAAGGTCAACTACGACTGGCACTGGGACTGGAACACCGGCAACGGCGAGTGCGCCAACTGGGGCGTGCACGTGCTCGATGACGTTCGCAACGTGGCCTTCCGCGACACGGTGTCGCTCCCCTCGGCCGTCACCTGCGGCGGTGGCCGCGTGGTCTGGAACGACGCCGGGCAGACGCCGAACCTGATGTTCGCGGTGCTGGAGACCGCAACCGCGCCGGTGATCTTCGCCCTGAGCAACCTGCCGGGCCGCCCCGGCACGAAGGATCCGCTGCAGTTCGAAGACACCCAGAGCGGCTACATCGTGCACTGCAAGGGCGGCTCCTACCACGGCCGCCGCGGCGGCGGCGTGGCGGTCGATCCGGCGGGCAAGGTGATCCGCGAGTTCAAGGGCACCACCGGCGGCAAGGAGCACTACACCAACTTCTTCGATGCCGTGCGGTCACGCGACCCGCAGCGGCTCAACGCCGACGTGGTCGTCGGCCACGACTCGACGAACTGGAGCCACGTCATCAACGCCGCCTGGCGGTCGGCGAACGGCGACGGATTGGTACCGGCGGGAAGTGTCCCTGGTGGCCAGCCGACCGTGGCCCTCGAGCGGCTCCTCAACGAGCACGTCGCGGCCTACGGCCAGGCGATCCCTGCCGACGCCCTGACGCTCAGCCCCCGGATGGCGATCGACGCCGCCGCGGAGCGATTCGTGGGCCCAGGAGCCGACATGGCAAACGCGTTTCTGGGCCCGCGGGAATTTCGCAGGCCCTACGTGCTCGAGGCCGTGCCAGCCCCGGCTCCGGCGGCCAAGCCGTCGTAGCAGACGGCCCCCTCGGCGAGCCGCCGCACCGAGGCCTCCGCTCGGCTCCGCGGCAGCCATGTGTTTCCCATGATCTGCGAATCGGTTTCGCAAGAACTGCGAACCGGCTTTCGCAGAAATGGCGAATGCACGCCGGTCGAAAATGATTCCTGGGGGAACAGCTCGGCCCCCTCCGCATGCCTTTTTCTCGGCGCATGCGCGCTGGCTTTCGTCGCCCGCCGACGGTTCTCTGCGCGGCATGGCACATGACGTGCACCTCCCTCAGGTGGCCCGTGTCCCACGTCTCCCGCCTGAGGAATCCACCATGAACCGTTTCCACCACCTGCTCGTCACCGCCATCCTGGTCACCACTGCCGCCGGTGGCTTGTCTTCCGCCGTCGCGGTCGATACGCAATGGACCGGTGCCGTGGATGCGGCGTGGACGACGGCCGGCAACTGGACCGCAGGCGTGCCGACGGCGGCCGACAACGTGTTCCTGCCGAGCCCGTTGGCGCCCAACGCGACGATCACCCTGCCGGGTGCCGCGGTCGCCAATCGTCTCACGGCCAATGCCAGCACCTACACGCTCACCAGCGGCACGCTGACCTTGGCAGACAATCTCTACGTCGACTCCAGCTCCGCGGCCCTCACGATCTCCGGCGGCGGCCGCGTGGTGTCGCCCAATGCGACGGTGGGCATCTCCGGGGGCAACACGGCCAACCGCCTGTCGGTGGCCGCGCAGCTGTCGATTCCCGGCACGCTCAACGTGGGCTATGACGGCACGGGCAACCTGCTCGACGTCGGCTCCGGCGGCAGCGCGGCGGTCGGCAGCCTGTGGGTCGGCGGGGTGGCGACATCCGCGAGCAACTCGGCCACGGTGGCGGCGACGGGCACCCTCGCGGCGACCAGTGCGGTGATCGTGGGCTACGGCGGTCGCGCCAACCAGCTGTCGGTCTCCGGTATCGTCACGTCGCCCCAGACCTTCCTCGGCTACCAGACCGGTGCCGATGCCAACGTGGCGACCGTCGCGGCCGGCGGCCAGTGGACGAATGCGGGTCCGCTCACGGTGGGCCTCGCCTCGTCCAGCAACTCGTTCCAGGTTTCGAGCGGCACCCTCGCGGTGACGGGCCTCGCCAACGACGTGATCGTCGGTGACGGGGCGACGGCCAACGGCAACAGCCTGGTCGTGACCGGCGGCAGTTTCTCCAGCCAGGCCGCGCTCGTCATCGGCAGGAGCGGCACCGGCAACTCGTTCGTGGCCACGTCGGGCGCGCAGGTCTCGAGCGCCAACGGCCGCTTCGGTCTCAACGCCGGCTCGATCGGCAACACCGGCACCGTGAACGGCGCCGGCACCACCTGGACGATCACCAACAAGCTCCGCGTCGGCTCCGACGGGGGCGGCAACGCCCTGGTGATCGCCGCCGGCGGCGCGGTGAACGTCGCCAGCGACGTGTTCGTCGGCGGCACCTCGCTGAGCAGCGTCGTCAGCGGCAACTCGATCTCGATCTCGGGCAGCGGCTCGACCCTCTCCATCGCGTCGGGCACCGCCGACCTGGTGATCTCCTACGGGACGGGCACCTCCAACGTGGTGTCGGTGTCTGATGCCGGCACGCTCGCCGTGGCGTCGGTGAAGCTCGGGCCCGCGGGCACGTTCGAGGTTGGGCTCGGCGGCGCCCCCGGCTTCGTCAGTCCGACCGCCGCGATCGATGCGCCATTCGGCGGCGGGCAGGTCGTGTTCAACCACACGTCCGGCGGCTACACGTTCGCCAATCCCATCACCGGGTCGACCCTGGTGGTTCAGCGGGGTGCCGGAAAGACGATCCTGAGCGGTTCGAGCAGCTACACCGGCTCCACCCACGTCACCTCCGGCACGCTGGCCCTCGCGGCGGCCTCCAACAACATCGCGTCGAGCGGCACGATCGACGTCTCCGCGGCCTCGTTCCTCGATGTGTCGAGCGTGACCAGCGGCTTCGTCCTGGCCTCGGGCCAGACGCTCTCGGGAGCCGGCACGGTGGGCGGCGGGGTGACGGCGGCGGCGGGTTCGGTCGTGTCGCCGGGCGGCGCGGCGATCGCCACCCTGACGTTCAACTCGACCCTGAGCCTGCTGGGCACGCTGGCCATCGACGTCAGCGGTACCGCGACCGACCTGGCGGCGGTCGCCGGCGCGGTCTCGCTCGACCCCGCCTCGACGGTGAGCTTCACCGTGGGGAGCCCGCTCACCGAACCGGCCTACGTGTTCGGCACCTACGGGACGCTCGCCGGCACGTTCGGCAGCATCCTCGGCCTGCCGACCGGCTACACGGTTGACTACAACTACCTCGGCGGCAACCAGCTCGCCCTGGTGGCCGTGCCCGAACCGGGCACGCTGGCCCTCGCCGCCGCAGGGCTGGCGACCCTCGCGACTGCCGCAGTTCGCCGGCGGCGGAAGGCGGCGGTCGTCGCCTGACCGCCATCACGGGATCGCGACGCTCAGCGCACCGGCAGCCAGAGCGGGTGATCAACGCCGCCGTCGTTGATTCCCTGCGTGATCCGTCGAGGCCGGCTGCCGTCGCGCTGCATGACCCACAGCGACGGGGCCTCCCCCGTGGCGGCGCGGCAGAAGGCGATCTCGCGGCCATCCGCGGAGATCGTCGCGCGAAAATCCCACACCGGCGGGTCGCTGTGCGTCAGCGCCTTCATGGAGCCGTCGCGCGGGTCGAGTTCGACGATCTCGCTGCCGCCCCGCGCGAGCTCGGGCTTGAAGTCGCGATTGAAGTGATCCACGTCGGGCCGGTTCGGGGCGAACTCCCAGGCCACCTTCGCATCCGGGAGGCGGCGCGGAAACAGGATCGTGCCGTCGGGAGTCCAGGTCGGCACGTTCGAACCGCCGCCCCGCGTCTTCCGGTCGCCGTACGTGGCCGCGAACCACATCGACTGGCCGCCGGTCAGCACCCGGTGCTCGCCGCCGTCGGCGCGACCGATGCACACGTCGGCCCAGTCGTGGCCCGGGTCGTGCTCGTGATGGCAGTCGACGTAGAGGATCCACCGTCCGTCCGGCGACCACTGCGTGCCGAAGTAGAGGTGCGTCGGATCGGCGGCGACGCGCACGCGATCCTTGCCCTCCAGGTCGCTCGTCCAGACCTGATACCCTTCGGGACACGCCAGATGAAACGCGACTCGCCGGCCGTCGGGGCTCAGGCTCAGCCCGTAGGGCATCCCCTCTCCCGCCCGCGTGAACTCCCGCGCGTCGCTGCCGTCGAGCCGCATGCTGTAGATCAGTCCCACCTGATCGCGGACCACCTGCACCAGGATCCGCTCGTCGCCGAGGAGCAGGGACGGCGTCATGAACGGCGCCATGCGGTCGCGCTGGCAGATCTCCTCGAGCGTGCCGTGATCGAAGTCGTAGAGCCAGAGGTGGCAGGGCGTCTGCGTGTAGAACTCGTCGAACGGACGCCCCGGTCCGTCGCGCCGCTCTTCCATGCTCAGGAACACGGCCCGCGCTCCGTCCGGCATCACCGGTCCCGGCTGCCACCTGACCTGGAGCGGTCGCTGCAGGTCGAGGTAGCGCAGGCCTGCGCCGTTCGACTGCACGAAGCCCGTCCTGCCCTGCGAGGTGAAGAGCAGTCGCCTCCCGGAGGCGGCGGCGCTGGCCGTGTCCGCAGCGGAGGCGGGCGGAGGGAGGACTGGTTCGGCGGCCGGAACAGCTTTCGGTGGCCCGACCACCGCACCGCCGATCGCGGCCGCCAGCAAGACGGCGCACCGAACGCGGCAGGACCGTCGCGAATTGGCGGCGAAGCCGCACGGGAATGGGGAGAACGGCAGGGGAATCTGCATGGGGTTCTTCTGCAAGGGCGGTCGTTGATGGCGGTTGAAACGGGCGGGGCCTTGGCAATGGTCATCGGGCGCTACGGGTTGCCGCCCGCGGTGGAAGCGGCGGCTCACGTCGTGCGGAAGAATTTCGTCGTCGATGGCGCCGGGTCGATGAGCCGATCGGCCTCAGGAAGGCCGGTCGCGCGGCGGGCTGCCGCATCCCACTCGATCGGCCGGCCGAGCCGCAGGGCCAGGAGCCCGATCATGCCCGCCTCGGTCATTCGGGTGCCGATCTCGAAGGGCGAGTAGCAGCGGCCCTCACCGGCGCAGGCCCGCACCCACTCGAACATGTGGGAGTTGTTCACCGCACCCCACCGCGGCCGCTCGCCGGCGGCGGACTTCTTTCCGTCCCAGGCGAGAGCTGCCGCGTTGATCCGCGGTTCGGTGCGGGGAATCCGCGCCACCTCCGGCCGGTCCATCCCGCCGAACTCGCTCTCGTCGCCCAGCCGCACGCGGCAGTCGGTGTTCCACAGCCCGGCGGAGAGCGCGCCCTCCGTGCCCACGACGACGCAGCCGGTGGGGCTGGCCTGACCCAGCGTGACCTCGGCGGGGGGTAGATTCGCGTCGCCGGACCGGAACACGAGCCGCAGCGGGCCGCGGTCGCCCTTGGCGGCGAAGTGATACGTGACCGTGCAGCGGGTCGGGAACGTCTCGTGGCCCAGCCCATCGGCCTCGGCCTCGACGCGCGAGGGCGGGTCGAGGTCGAGCGCCCGGTAAGCGAGCTGGAAGCCATGGCAGCAGAAGTCGGCGAGCGAGCCGCCACCGAAGTCGTACCAGCCCCGCCACTGGCCCGGATGGTAGATGCCGCTCTTGTAGGGCCGGGGCGGGGCGGCCCCGAGCCAAAACTCCCAGTCCAGGCCCGCGGGCACGGGGTCGGAGTCCTCGGGGCGGTCGACGCCATTGGGCCAGCGGTGCGCCGGATGCCAGACGTGCACCTCGGTGATCTGGCCGAGCAGTCCCGAGCGGATCACCTCCATGCTCCGGCGAAAGCCCTCGGTGGAGCAGCCCTGGTTGCCGGTCTGCGTGGCCAGGTGGGGCCGGCTCCGCGCCGCCTGCTCGAGCGCGCGGCACTCGGCCACGGAGTGGGCCAGGGGCTTCTCGCAGTAGACGTGCCGGCCCGCGTCGAGCGCCGCGATCGCGATCGGCACGTGCCAATGGTCGGGGGTGCCGATGACGATCGCATCGACGTCGGTCTCCCTGTCGAGCAGCTCGCGATAGTCGGCGTAGGCCCGGGCCTTGGACAGCCGATCGTGGCTGGCGGCGGCGGCGAGTCGGCCACGGTCCACGTCGCACACGGCGACGATGTCCTGATCGACCTTCTCGAGTTCCTTGACCAGGTAGTTCATCATCTGGTCGCCCATGCCGATGGTGGCGATGGCGAGCCGGCCGTTCTTCGTGGCGGCCCGCGCCCGGGGCAGCATGCCGACAACGCCCAGGCCGCCGAGCGCCGTCGCCGCTTCGAGGAAGCGTCGTCGGGAGAGATCGTGGCGCATGGCGTCCTCGGGCTGGGGGGCTGACGCGAAAGGCTCTCACCCGCCGCGGTGGCGGCGCGGCGAAAGTATACGCCGCGAGCGTCCCGATCCGTGGACACGCACGGAGGGTCACCTCGCCTCGGCGCCGGCACCGCACACGGTGCGATCGGGTGGCTGTGGTGTGAGCGGAGTTTTTACAAGGTTCGCCACAGCCTCCGGTGGCGAGCCGGAGATCGAAGCCGCAATACTTGTTGCCGGAGATCGCGTCAGACCGGGTCGTGAGCGTGTTCGTGGCGTTGTTCCAGCCCTGCGAACTGAAGCCTCGCGCCAGGCTGATCGCCGAGAGCTTCCACACCCAGCGGCTTTCACTCATATCCCCTTGGTACAGCAAATCCAACCCGGTCACGGGAACACTTTGGCATCAACCGGAAGAGGACTCGGCGGCTCATGCCGATTGGAGCAGAGCGGCGTGGCCATCTCGATGGATGGTCGCGGCCGCACGAGACCCTTGGAAGGGGTCTCGCGGGCCACCGCCCAGTAACGCTACACCTTCAACAAGGCTCCCGACCGTCCACCAAGTGGGGTCCACCTCAGGTTTCAAGAGTGAGGCTGCTGGGACTCGAACCCAGGACCAACGGATTAAAAGTCCGATGCTCTACCGACTGAGCTACAGCCTCAGGGGTTATCCTACCGACGGCCCGGGGCCGGGCAACACACGGGAGGAGGACATCGGCATGCGCTGGATTCAGACGCTCACGATGATCGTCGGGCTGGCGGCCGTCACCGCAGACACGGCAGCCAACGCCGCGCCTGCGGCAGCGCCGGCCGTCTCGGCGGTCACGCAACCCCCGGTTCCCGCCGTCACCCAGGCGGCCGACGGCACGATCCTGCTCCACGGCAGCGTGGCCACGATCCACGGCACCACGCTCCGCTGGGAGCCGGAGGAGAAGAAGCAAACGCTCGGCTTCTGGACAAAGGTGGAGGATGCCGCCTCGTGGAGCTTCGCAGTCCGCACCCCGGGCACGTTCGACGTGGAAGTCCTGCAGGGCTGCGGCACGGGTCAGGGGGGCAGCGAGATGCGGGTCACGATCGACCCCGTTGGCGATCGGGCCACGACGCTCCCGTTCGTCGTGGAGGACACCGGGGGCTTTCAGGAGTTTCGCCCGCGGACCATCGGCCGCGTGACGATCGCGGAGGCCGGCGACCACGTGCTGCGGGTCAAGCCGGAGCGGATCGCGAAGAAGGCGGCCTGCGACATTCGGCAGATCCGCCTGCTGCCGGTGAGGTAGCGCCGGTGCGCCAGCCGGTCTGGCCGACCAGTCGGCCGAATGCCCGAGAGAGGACTTGAACCTCCACCCAGTTACCTGGACAAGAACCTGAATCTTGCGCGTCTGCCAATTCCGCCACTCGGGCGAGTGGACCCGTGATCGTAGCAGCCGCCGCTCCGCCCGCAAGCAACGGCTGCCGTAGCCGCCGCAGCCGCCGGCACGCACAATCCCGGCGTCGCCACGCCGTCCCCGGAGCCGCCGCCATGCCCGCCGCTCGATCCGCCGTGATCGTCATCCCCGCCCGCCTCTCCAGCACCCGTCTGCCGCGGAAGATGCTCCTCGCCGACACCGGCCGACCGCTGATCGCCCACACCTGGGAGGCGGCGTGCCGCTCGGCATCCGCGGCGGCCGTGGTGGTGGCCACCGACAGCGACGAGATCGCCGCCGCGGTCGCGGCGTTCGGCGGCACCGCCGTGATGACGTCGCCCGAGGCCCCCAGCGGCACGGCCCGGATCGTCGAGGCCCTCCCCCGGCTTCCGGCAGCCGACGTGATCGTCAACGTGCAAGGGGACGAGCCGGAACTCGCCGCCGCCGCGATCGACGCCGCGATCGACCTCCTCGACCGCTGCCCCGAGGCCGGCATGGCCACGCTCGTCACCCCATTGCGAAAGCTCGACGACCTCCGCGACCCGGCCTGCGTGAAGGCGGAGCTCACGCCCTGGCGACAGGCCGACGGCCGCGGCGAGCCAGGGTGCTGGCGGGCGATCACCTTCAGCCGCGCGGCCGTGCCGGCCGCCCGCGAGTGGAGCGACGCCCTGCTCACCCTCGAGCCGCCCCTCTACTGGCAGCATGTCGGGCTGTATGCCTTTCGCCGCAGCGTGCTCGACCGCTGGAACGACCTCCCCGACTCGCGACTGGCGGCGGTCGAGAGCCTCGAACAGCTGCGGGTGATCGAGGCCGGCATCCCGATCGCCGCGGCCAGGATCGACCACGCCGCCCGGGGCATCGACACCCCAACCGACTACGCCGCCTTCGTGACCCGCCAGCGGACGGGCTGATCCGGCCCACTCGCCTCGGGTTGCCCGCTCAGCCGGGCTGCCGCCGCAGGTCGAGCGTGCAGGGATACTCGGGATTCGCCTCCTCCGCGGGAGCGGCACACGGACCGGGAGTGTGGCCGGTGGCGAAGAACCGGCTCACCCGCCGACTCTCGGCCTCGAGCACGTTCACCGGCCGGGTTTCAAACGCCCGGCCGCCAGGATGCACGACGTGCCAGGTGCAGCCACCGACACTGCGACCGCTCCAGGTGTCGAGCACGTCGAACACGAGGGGCGAGTGCACGGGGATCATGGGGTGGAGGCAGTTCGGCGGCTGCCAGGCCCGGAACCGCACGCCGGCAACGAACTCGCCGGGCCGCCCGGTGGCCACCAGCGGCACCCGCCGGCCGTTGCACGCGATCAAGTGCCGCCCGGGCACGAGCCCCGCCGCGAGCACCTGCACCCGCTCGAGCGAACTGTCAACCGCCCGCGACATCGCTCCGCCCAGCGGCTGTTCGCCGAGCACGTGCCACGGCTCGAGCGCCGACCGCAGCTCGAGCCGCACGCCGTCGTGCGTCACCTCGCCGAGCCGCGGAAAACGAAACTCCGCGAAGCATTCGAACCACTCGCGCTCGAAGGCGAAGCCGGCGGACCGCAGGTCGTCGATCACGACCCCGAAGTCCTCCATCAGGAAGTGCGGCAGCAGGAACCGGTCGTGGAGCGACGTGCCCCAGCGGACCAGCCGCGCCGGCCGGGGCTCACGCCACAGCCACGCCACGAGCGACCGCACGACGAGCTGGGCCAAGAGTCCCATGCGGACGTGCGGCGCCATCTCGAAGCCCCGCAGCTCGACGAGTCCACGGCGGCCCCCGGCGGTGTCGGGCGAGTAGAGCTTGTCGATGCAGAACTCGGCGCGGTGCGTGTTGCCGGAGAGATCGGTGAGCAGGTGGCGGAACACGCGATCGACGAACCATGGCGGCACGTCACCGCCGGCGGCGGCCAGTTCCTGGAGCGCGATTTCGAGCTCGTAGAGGCTCTCGTGGCGGGCCTCGTCGATCCGCGGAGCCTGGCTCGTGGGTCCGATGAACCGCCCGGCGAACAGGTACGAGAGCGCCGGATGGTTGTTGAAATAGGCCACCAGCCCGCCCAGCAGGCGGGGCCGCCGCAGGAAGGGACTGTCGGCCGGAGTGGGGCCGCCGAGCACGATGTGGTCGCCGCCCCCGGTGCCGGTGTGCAGGCCGTCGATCTCGAACTTCTCGGCGCCCAGCCGTGTCGCCCGGGCCTCCTCGTCGAGCGTTTCGCGAAGCTGCACGAGCTCGCGCCAGGTCGCCGCGGGCGGCACGTTCACCTCGATGACGCCGGGATCGGGCGTGACGTGCAGCCGCCGGAACCGCCGATCGTGCGGCGGCGGATAGCCCTCCAGCACCACCGGCACGTCGAGCTCTTCCGCGACGCGCTCGATCGCGGCCACCAGATCGAGCCAGTCGTCGCCGGCAGGGTCGACGACGGCGGGATCACGGCTCTCCTCCGCGACGGTTTCGAGCGGCGGCATGAAGACGTGAAGCCTGCCGCTGCGGACCTCGGTGACCAGCGCCGTGCGGACGATCGACGTGCCGTCGCGAAGCCCCTGCTCGTCGGGCCAGGGCAGACTCGCCATCGGCAGCCGGAGACCCGCCGGTGAGTCTCCGGGCACGAGTGGCACGCCGGTGGGCGGCATCGGCCAGCGACTCGACCTCCAGCGGCACGCGCCGGGCCCGCGGAATCGCATCAGCGGCAGCACGTGGGCCACCGGCCCCGCGTCGGGGACCGGCGCGGCGAGCGGATCACTCGACGGCAGTTCGTGGGCCTCCATCACGAGCGTCGGATCGATTCCGAGCGTTTCGGCGAGCCGGCGAAGAACGCCGCGGGCCACCCCGCGATCGGTGCCCTCGATCCCGGAGGCGACATGCGGCTCAGGGGCGATCAAGCCGCGGTGCCGCCAGATCGGCCTGCCGTCATCGCGCCACACGAGATCCAGCGACCAGCGCGGCAGCGGCTCGCCGGGATACCACTTGCCCTGGGATTCGAGGAGCACGCCGCCGGGCGCCAGCCGGTCGAGCAGCCGCCGGGCCAGTTCGCCGGCGCGGGCCCGCTTGTCGGCGCCGAGGGCGGCGACGTTCCACTCGGGGCTGTCGAAGTCGTCGATCGAGACGTAGGTCGGCTCCCCACCGCAGGTCAGCCGCACGTCGCCCGCCACGAGCGCCGCATCGACCTGCTCACCGACCGCGAGGATCCGTTCCCACTGCGGCTCGCCGCAGGGCCGCGTGGTCCGCGGCGACTCCGCCAGCCGGCTGACCCGCATCTCGACCTCGAAGTCGCTCGCGCACGGGTCCACGACCCCCGTGACCGGCGCGGCCCCGGCCGGATCGGGGGTGGCCGCCAACGGCAGGTGCCCCTCGGCCGCGAGCAGGCCGCTCGTGGGATCGAAGCCCACCCAGCCCGCTCCCGGCAGGAACACCTCGGCCCAGGCGTGCAGGTCGGTGAAGTCGCGCGTCGGCCCCGGCGGGCCGTCGAGCGGCTTCACGTCGGCCGCCAGCTGGACGAGATAGCCCGAGCAGAAGCGGGCCGCGAGTCCGAGCCGCCGCAGGACCGCCACCAACAGCCACGCCGAGTCGCGGCAACTTCCGCTGCCGAGCGCGAGCGTCGCCTCCGGATCCTGCACGCCCGGCTCCATGCGGATCAGGTAGCGAACGCGGTCGTAGACCGCCCGGTTGACCGCCACGAGCGCGTCGACCGTCCGCGCCCCCGAGGGGGGCAGTCCGCGGCGGAACGCCTCGACGAACTCATCGACGAGCGGGCCGCCGGGGGGCAGCACGAGGCACGGCGCGAGCGACGCGGCCAGCGCGGGCTCGTAGGCGAAGGGCAGCTGTTCGACCTCGGGCTCCAGGAAAAAGTCGAACGCGTTGATCGCCACCAGATCGGCGATGAGATCGACCTCCAGCACCAGCTCCCGGGTCTGCTCGGGAAACACGACCCGGGCGACATGGTTGCCGTGCGGATCCTGCTGCCAGTTGAGGAAGTGCCCCTCGGGCTCGACCCGTAGCGAATAACTCGCCACCCGGGTGCGGCAGTGCGGCGCCGGCCGAAGCCGGATCGAGTGCGGCCCGAGCCGCACGTCGCGATCGAAGCGGTAGACCGTGCGGTGGTAGAGGGCGATGCGGGTGGACATCGAAGCAGGGGCTCCCGGCCACGATCGATCAGCCGGCGGCTTCCGCGGCCGACCCGACGGGACGCAGCGCGAAGAAGGTGTCGAAGATCGCGTTGCTGGCCCGGTTCAGCCCGGCTTGGAAGGCGTCGATGAACCCGTGCAGGCCGGCGGCGTCTCCGAGGATCTCGTCGATGGCGCCGTAGTCGAGCTGCGACCGCAGCCGCCCCAGCCGCTGCTCGGCGGGGTTGGTGTAGGCACCCTTCGACCCGCCAGTGATCGCGAGCAGCGACTCCTCGGCCTTGATCAGGCAGAAGTGCATGGCCCGCGGGAAGAAGCGGTCGAAGATCAGGAACTCGGCCACGTTCCGCCGCGTGACCGCGCCGTAGGCCTTGCGATACATCTCCAGGGCGCTGGCACTCTCGAGCACGGCCGACCACTGCACCGCATCGGTGCCCACCTCGAAGCTCGCCTCGGTCTCGGAAGCCGGCGCCGTGATTCGCGCTGCCGCCGGCCGGAAGTAGTGCTCCACATCGACCACCCGGCTCGTCTTGTCGGCCCGCTCGATGAGCCGCCCCATCCGGGCGAAGTGCCAGGCCTCGCCGTGCGACATCGTCGCATCGGCCACGCCCGTGATCAGCTGGCTGGCCCGCTTCATCTCGTCGAGAAACTCCCGCGGGTCGTCGATCTCGGCGTGGGCGGCCGCGGCCGACCGCACGTAGAGATGGGCCTTGTTGATCTCCTCCCACATCGGCGTGCTGATCATGTCGCGGACGGTGCGGGCGTTCTCCCGCGCCGCCTGCAGGCACGACGTGATGGAGTTGGGGTTGGTCTGATCGAAGGCGAGGAACGAGATCACGTTGGCCTGGTTGGCGAGGCCGAACCGGGCCCAGAAGTCGGCCTCGTCGCCGAACGTGCAGACCAGCGCGTTCCAGAGCCGCCCCGGGCTGATCGTGCCGTCGAGGGCCAGGTCGAGCGTGGTCTCGACGGCCCGGGCCACGTTCTCGGCCCGCTCGATCTGGCGGTTCATCCAGTAGACGCTGTCGGCGACGCGGGAGAGCATGGCTACCGCCTCCCCTCGTGCACGACCCAGGTGTCCTTGCTGCCACCCCCCTGCGACGAGTTGACCACCAGCGACCCCTTCACGAGGGCCACGCGGGTGAGCCCGCCCGGGAGCACGAAGATCTCCTCGCCGTAGAGGATGAAGGGCCGTAGATCGACGTGCCGCCCCTCGAGGGAGTCGCCCACCACCGTGGGCACGCGGGAGAGCGCGAGCATCGGCTGCGCGATGTAGTTGCGGGGATTGGACTTGATCCGCGCCCGGCAGTCCTCGAGCTGCTCCTTCGTGGCTCGGGGGCCGAGCACGATCCCGTAGCCGCCGCTCTCGTTGGCCGGCTTGACCACGAACTCACCGAGCTTCGCAAGCACGTGGTCGCACTGCGTCGGCTCGCCGCAGACGTAGGTGGGCACGTTGGGAATGATGGCGTCTTCGCCGAGGTAATAGCGGATGATCTGGGGCACGTAGGCATACACCGCCTTGTCGTCGGCGATGCCGGTGCCCGGCGCGTTGACGAGGGCCACGTTGCCCGCCCGGTAGGCCCGCATCAGCCCCGGCACGCCGACGAGCGAGTCGTCGCGGAAGGCGAGCGGGTCGAGGAAGTCGTCGTCGATGCGGCGGTAGATCACGTCCACCCGCTCGAGGCCGTGCGTGGTCCGCATATAAACCACGTCGCCCTGCACGACGAGGTCGGACCCCTGCACGAGCTCCACGCCCATCTGCCGCGCCAGGAAACTGTGCTCGAAGTAGGCGGAGTTGTAGATCCCGGGCGTGAGCACCACGACCGTCGGATCACGGGCCTGCGGCGGGGCGATGTATTCGAGCATCGCCAGCAGCTTCTCGGGATAGTTCTCCACCGGGCTGATCCGCTGGCCGGCGAAGAGCTGCGGAAATGTCCGCTTCATCACCTCGCGATTCTCGAGCACGTAGGACACGCCCGAGGGCGTCCGCAGATTGTCCTCGAGCACATACATCACGCCGTCGCCGCCGCGGACGAGATCGGTGCCGGTGATGTGGCACCACACGCCTCGCGGCGGCTTGAGCCCGGCGCAGGGCCCGCGGAAGCACTTGCCCGAGTCGACGAGCCAGTCGGGGACCACGCCGTCGGTCACGATCCGCCGCTGGTTGTAGATGTCGTCGATGAACAGGTTGAGGGCGTGAATCCGCTGCTTCAGGCCGCGCTCGATCACCCCCCATTCGCCGGCGTCGATCACCCGCGGCACGATGTCGAAGGGCCAGATCTTCTCCGTCCCGGCCTCGTGGCCGTAGACGTTGAAGGTGATCCCCATCGTGAGCAGCATCTTGTCGGCGGCCCGCTGCCGCTCGGCGAGTTCGCCGTCGCAGGAGGCGGCCAGCCGGCTGACGAGCAACTCGGCGCCCGGCCTGGGTCCGAGCGACTGGTCAAAGAGCTCGTCGTGGAAGCCCTCGGTCTGATACGCCTGCAGATCCATGGCGGCCGTTCGCAAAGAGGGAGCAGCGGCCGCGACGTCCGGCCGCCTCGCAGGCCGCCGCGGTGGCACGCAGGATACCCGACGCCCGCGGCCTCGCAACCCGGCCGCGGCCGGCGGCGGCGTGCCGTCAGGCCTTGCGCGGCAGGATCTCGCCGAGTACCTTCGCCAGTTCGGTCGCATGCAGCGGCAGCGGCAGGAGCTTGCGACGGCCATCGACCTTCGCGGCGGCCGACACCTGGGGCTGCTTCGGGTTCGCCAGCAGGATCGCGGGCACGTCGGCCAGATACGACTCCTTGGAGAGTGTGTTGAAGGCATCCACAGCCGCGAGCCCGAGTTCCCGGGCGCTGATCACGAGAAAGTCGGCGGGCAGCGGTATCGATGAGAACCGGGCGAGGGCTCGCTGTGGGTTCTCCGTGAGCAGCACGCGGTAGCCGAGCTTGGAGAAGTATTCCCGGAGGGCCTGCTGCGGCTTCTCGCCCGACTCCACGAGCATGACGGTGCCCTTGGCGGCCGCCGCCGCGGCCGCCGGCGGCTGGGGCTTCGCCACGGCGACCGCCGGGCCGGCCGACGCCGTCGCCTCGCCCGATCCCAGGCGGGCGAGCAGCGTCTCGAGGGCGAACTTCGCGTCGGTCGCGGTCTGGTAGCGCTCCAGCGGATCCGTGTGCATCATTCGCGAGATCACCTCGACGACATCCCGCGGCAGTTCGGGGCACCGCTGTCCCAGTGGCACCACCTGCGTGAACCGTCGCGGGTCGCTCCGCACGCTCCGGTCGCGCGACTCCGTCAGCGGCGCCGCCCCCGCGAGGGCCAGGTAGGCGACGGTGCCCAGGAAGTAGATGTCGCTGCGGACACTGTCGTCGCGGACGCCCGCCATCTTCTCGAGGGCGACGTAGTCGATCGTCCGCGGCTTCTCCACGCGGCCGAGCACCTTGTCCCCCGACTCGTCCACGCCCGCCAGGCCGAAGTCCACCAGCTTCGCCCGGCCGGTCGAGGAGATGAGCACGT
Organism: Pirellulales bacterium; assembly: GCA_040397585.1. GTDB lineage: Bacteria > Planctomycetota > Planctomycetia > Pirellulales > UBA1268 > QWPN01. Next base: position 4,172 of record JBBAVS010000056.1, on the reverse strand, counting down.
TGGAGGCCTTCATGTCGCGGTGCGTGACGCCACGGCGATGGGCGTATTCGAGCCCGCAGACGGCCTGGTGGATGAGGTCCACCGCCCGCCGCGCGTCGACGGCGCCGCGAATCTTCACCAGCTCCCGGAGCGTCTGCCCCTCGACGAACTCCATCGTCAGGTAGCTGGCGCCGTTCTCCTGCCCCACGTCTTCGATCGCCACGATGTTGGGATGGCGGAGGAGGCGGCCCATCTCGCCTTCGTGCTGGAAGGCGCGGCACTTGTCCGGGTCGCTCGAGAACCGATTGCGGAGCACCTTCACGGCGAGCACGGCGGACGTGTCGCGGTGGATCGCGCGGTAGACCCGGGCGAACGAGCCGGCGCCGATCTGGTAGAGGATCTTCGCCCGGCCGAAGAAGAAGCCGCCCCGCTCGCCCCGCAGCAGCCGCTCGAGCTGGAAGCCGGTCACCAGCTCGCGCCGCACCAAGGCCTGGCCGAACGCCGCCGCGTCGATCGCGTGGCCGCCCGCGTCGGCGAAGACCTCGTTGAGCGCGGCCGCCGGGACGAGTTCCAGATCGCCGACCAGGTGGAGCAGGTTCTCGGCCGTTGACGGCTTCATGAGCGGATCAGCCGCGGACAGCGCGGATCGAGGAAGGCACCAGCCCCCATGAAACCACGGATCTGCCCATTTTGCGACCGTCTCGCCCATTTTCCCCATCTCGGCTGGAACCGGTGTGCCGGCGGCTGCTAGAAGCCCCGGTGGCGAGACCTTTCCCGGATTCCCATGGCCGTGCGTTTCCCCACCCTCGTGACCGCCGTGCGCGCCTGTGCGGCGTTGCTCGTGGCCGCCGGCCTCGGCGGCGGGTCATGGGCCCGCGGCGGCGACCTGCACGACGGCTTCGAGGGCCCGACACCGACGTGGACCGCCGACCCCGCCGCCGGCCGGGTGCTGGTGCACGACCGTGCGGAGGCTTCGCCCCACCGCGGTCGGGCCTGCGAACGGCTCGTCCTCGAGACCACCGCGGGCCAGCCGCTGCGAATCGAACTCCCGTTCGGCCCGGCCGCGCTCCTCGACGAGCTCCGCGCCTCGGTCTGGGTGCGGGCCAGCCGGCCCGACGTGCGGATCGCCGTCCGCGTGGTCCTGCCGGCATGGGTGTCGCAGAGGACGGGCCGGCCCGTCGAAGTGCTCATTCGCGGCGGCACCACTCGCGACGTCGACCATTGGGAGCTGCTCGACGTGGAGAGCCTGCCCGCGGCACTGGCCCGCCAGCTGCCGCCGCTGCGGCTGGAGCATGGCCCGGGTGAGACAGCCGGCGCGCGGGCCACACACCTCGTGCTCGACGCGCCCCCCACGCCCGGACGCTTCGAGATCGCGATCGACGACCTCCATGTGACGGGCCTCGTTCCGCCCCCGGAGGTCGCGGCGGCCGCGGCGTCGCCCCGGCACGTTGCCGATCCGCTCGTGCAGCCTGCGACCGGCGCGCTGGCCGTGCCGGTCGATCCACCGACCGGGCTCTCGCGGGGCGTGCTCGAGGTCGATGGCCTGCCGTTCTTCCCGCGGTCGATCGACTGGAACGGCGAGCCGCTCGAGGCGCTCGCGGCGCTCGGGTTCAACTGCGTGCGGTTCGCCGAACCCGCCTCGGCCGAGCAGCTCGCCGCCGCGCGGAAGGCCGGCCTGTGGGTGGTCTGCCCGCCGCCACCGATCCCCGACGTGGACGTCCGCGAGCCCGATTCACTCCCGATCCTCCGGCATTGGGATCGCGTGCTGATGTGGGACCTCGGCACCGGACTCGCCGACGACGACGTCGAGGCGCTCGCCGAGCGGGGCCGGCGGGTGCGGGCCTGCGACCAGCGGGCCGGCCGGCCGCTGATCGGCTCCGCCGACTCGGGCCTCCGCACCGTGTCGCGGCACCTCGACATGCTCGTCGCTCGGAAGACGGTGCTCGGCACGTCGCTGGAACTCGTGGATTACCTGAAGTGGCTCCGCGAACGGCCGCGGCTCACGCGGCCCGGCACGCCGCTCCTGGCAACGATCTCGACGGAGATCGATCCGCGGGCGGCCCGGCAGGCGGCGGCGCTCGCCGGCGTGGGCGGCCGCGGCCTCGCGGTCGATGGTGAGAGCCTGTCGCTGGCGGCGTTTTCGGCGGTCGCGGCCGGCACCCGCGGGATCCTCTTCACCTCCACTCGCCGGCTCGACGGTGACGACCGCGAAGCGCGGGCCCGGGCCACGGCGTGCCGCGAGATGAACCTCCGGCTCCAGGTGCTCGAGCCCTGGGGCGCGGCGGGCCGGTTCGCCGCCCAGGCCCAGACCAGCAGCGATGAGGTGCAGGCCTTCGTGATGGAGGCGGCGAGGGCGCGGATGGTGGTGGCCTGGCGGTGCGTGCAGGGCGCGCAGATCGTGGCCCGGCGCTACGCGGGCAGCGACATCCCGCCGAGCGAGGCGCCGCTTACGATTCTCGTGCCGGGCGTTCCCGAGGCGCATCAGGCCTGGGAGGTCGCGCCGGGCGGGCTCAAGCCGCTGCGGCAGCAGCGGGTGACCGGCGGCGTGTCGGTGACCGTGGACGACTTCCTCACCCACTCGATCATCCTCTTCAGCGGCGAGCCGGCGGTGACCGCGCACGTGCAGGATCGGATCCGGGGGCTCTTGCCCGTCGAGCTCTCGTCGGCCCGTGCCGTCGCCGCCACGGCCCTGGCCGCCTCGGGCGACCTCCTCGGCCGTCTGCCGCCGCAGGCGCTCTCGGGCCCGCCGCCGATCAGCGCCGTGCCGATGCTCACCGAGGCCGGCCGTCTCGCCGCCGAGGGAGAGGCCCTGTCGGTCTCCGATCCACGAACGGCGATCGCGCGGTTGCGGCGGGCGGCGGCGATCGCCGGCCAGTTCGAGCGGCGGGTCTGGGAAAACGGCGTGAAGGCGGAGGGCTCGATGGTCGCCAGCCCCTTGCTCGCCTCCGACACGGCGCTGGCGGAGGAGTGGCAGTTCGTGGCGGCCCGCGCCGCGGTCGTGCAAGGTCCCGAGCTCCTCGGCGGCGGGGGCATGGAGCGGATCGAAGACCTCTCGGGGGGAGGCTGGAGGCACTTCGCCCGCACGCCATCGGACATCGTCACGAAACTCGAGATCTCGCTCGCGAAGCCGGCCTCCGGCCAGGGTTGCCTGCGAATGGTGGCCCGGCCCGCCAGCAAGGACGATCCGCCGGTCGTGGTCGAGACGCCGCCACTCTGGGTGACGACACCGCCGCTGCAGCCGCCCCCGGGCAAGCTCGTCGAGATCTCGGCGCAGGTGCTCGTGTCGAAGCCGGTGGCCGGCAGCGTGGACGGGCTGTTCGTGTTCGATTCGCTCGGCGGGCCCGCCCTCGGCGAGCGCGTCGCCGCCACAAAGACCTGGCGTCGGCTGGTGCTGCACCGCATCGTGCCGGCGGACTCGGCCGGCGAGCCGCTCACCGTGACCTTCGCGCTCACGGGACTCGGCGAGGCCTTCATCGATGAGGTCTCGATCCGCACCGTCGATCGCGGCGGCTCCGGCGTGGTGGCCACGCCCGTCTCCAGCGGCGGCCAGACCGGCGGGTTTCCGACGCCGCAGGATCTCCTCGCGCCGCCGCCGACGGCCGCCGCAGCGGGCCCCAGCCGGCCGCCGCTGCCGGCGCCGCCGCCCCAGCCGCAGGCCTGGCCGGGCATGAATCTCGAATGGCCCAAGCTCGTGCCGTTCGGCCAGTCGGCCAACGACCCGCCCCCGGGACCGGGCGGGGGAACGGTGGATCCCTTCAAACGCGCCCGGACGACTCCGCCACCGCCCGCTTCGACCGCGCCGTAGCGCCCAGGGCGGCGCGGGCCTTGGCGTCGTGCGGTGGTTCCGCATGCAGCGGCTTCTCGACACCGCCATGTGAGGGCCGCATCCAGCCCGACCAGGCCCGGCTGTTGCTCCTCAACGGTCCGCACCGCTCAGCCGACGCGTGCCGAAGGGCCATTGCCCGACCTATCCTCCGGCCCGTCGCCGTCGGGCGGGGAGAATCCCTTCCGCACCGCCTCCTCGAGTCGCGCGATCTCGTCGTCGCGGAGGAGGGGGAACTGTGACTGACGCTTTGCCGTCGAGAGCGTGCCGCCGTTTTGCTGGCAGAGGCGAATGAACAAGTCGAGCTTCCGCGCCGGAAGATCGACCACCTCCTGCATGAGACGCTTCGTGCGGTCGTAGCCTTTCAGGA
>JBBAVS010000055.1:0-24931 GCA_040397585.1 Pirellulales bacterium | reverse complement strand
CAAGTGTCACCGGCTTCTGCGCGTGCCTCCGGCCGGCTGCTCCCTCGTCCCGGAATCATCTGCCAGGGTGGATGCAGCGAGGGGCTGCCCGTGCCCCGGGAGCCGGCGTTTGATTCCTCTGCGAAGCCGTGATGGCGAAGCAGAGGAATCACCGAGCGAGCGCAGGGCAGGATGCCCGCAGCGAGCGTCCGGCGATGGGGTACGGGCAGCCCCGAGCGGTGGGGCACACAGGTTGAAAACCTATGCCACGTAGCGAGGGGTACGGGCAGCCCCGAGCGGTGGGGCGGGCTGCGGGCAGGCGAAAGTGGAGGCGGCTCGAGCGGTTCGCCGAGGTGTGTCAGGATCTTCCGGATCGGCCCCGGATCGGTGATGAATGCGATGAGCCGGATCGTTTTTCGGGCGCTGTGGCAAGGTCGAGGCATCGGGGCGGCGCTGCTCGCCTACGCCTTGCGCGTGGCGGTGGCTGGGGCGGAGTCGATCACGTCGGCAGTCATCGAGGTGGACGCCAAAGCTGAAGCCGCGCGGTCCTTTTATGCCAGATTTGGGTTTCGCAGTCTGACGGACGATCGGCTTCACATGTACCTGCCGATGGAGACGGGGCGGCACGCATTGCAGCGAAGCAGGCCATGAGTGCCATTGGCCGAGCTATCCTTCACGCCGACGCGGGCCAGTGCCGTAGTCCGTGGGATGCCGGATCGGGGGCCGCACCGGAGTGCGGCCATGGCCCCGATCCACAGCGAACCGCCTTCACGACGATCCGGCCGCGCCGGGGGGCCGACCGATAGAAGCAGGTGTGCTTCCATCGGTCGGCCGAGGACCCCGTAGCGTGTCTCCGCGACGACCCCGGGGCGGCGGCTAGGCCGTCCGCCGGCGGAGCCGCCAGCCCAGCAGGAGCCCCGCCAGGCCGACGATGACGCCGGTCGAAGTGGGCTCCGGCACGGCCGAGATCGAACTCACCGGCGCGTTGTAGGTGCCGGCATCGAACAGGCCCGTCGAGAGGAAGTCGGCGGCATCGAGGATGTCGACGACCCCGTCGTAGGTGAAGTCGCCCTGGTTCCAGGTCGCCGGGTTGCTCGTGTCGAACTTGCCGGCCGACAGGAAGTTAGCCGCATCGAGGATGTCGACCATCCAATCGAGGTTCGTGTCGCCTGCGGCCGCGTAGGCGACAGCCAGCGAGCCATCGCCGTTGTCGAGCCAGCCCACCGTCCGCAAGCCGCCGCTCGTCGCGGCCGCACTGGACGTGATGCCGCTCGTGCCGTTCCACGATCCGTCTCCGCGGCCGGCGACGATGTCGGCCACGAGGTCAACGGCGGAGCCGGACGCGATGTTGATCAGGCCCCGGCCCAGATCGACCTTGCCACCGGCAGCCTGATCGACGGAGAGTGAAGACACGTTCACCACCAGCGGGGAGGTGCTCGACAGGGTCACCTGACCCTTCACGGGCCCACTGCCGCCGACGGAGATGCTGGGGCTTCCCGTCACGTTGCCCGCCTTGATCTCGAGGCTGCCGATTCCCACGAACGGATCGACCACGAGCGTCGCTCCCGCGCCATCGAGCGTGCCGCCGTTGAGCGTCACGCTCGAAGCCTGCATCGTGAAACCACTATCCACCTTCAGCGCGGCCCCAGACTGCACTTTCACCACACTCGATGTGAGCGCCGCGGAGTTGCTCACCTGCAGCGTACCCGCCGACACCGTCGTGGTTCCCGTGAACGTGTTGGCTCCGTCGAACACCACGGTGCCAGCCCCCGTCTTCGACACATTCTTCGTGTCCAAGAAAGTCAGGGCGCTGCCCTGGCTTTGAGAACCGCTGGCCACGTTGAACTCAACATCAGCGGCCGCGGTATAGGGCCCGCCGACTGTTCTCTGGCCCAACTGGCTTTGCCACACGGTGACATCTGCAGCGTCCACCTGGGCGTCGCCGTTGCCGTCCGCACCCCAGTACGCAACCTTGCTGTAGGTGCTCGTATTGCTGTCAGCATACGCATTGCCATTCTCAGTTTGCCATTGATTGTAGTCGGCATAGTTGACCTGGCCGTCAAGGTTGTAGTCTCCCTTGATGCTCGCAAACGTGTTGGACATGGGCGTACTGCTGAAAGTGGTCATCAGCACTCTGACGGCATGGTCGGGGAGACCTGATTGAAGTTTCTGAAAGGTCGACCACGTTCCGGTTGTCGTATCAATCAGTGACGCAATACCACTGGAGCCCCCAAGAAGACTGCGGGCCTGACCTCGGAAGGCACTGTATACGGCAGTGAAGTTCGTGGGATCGCTCCCGATGGGGTAGGTGACAACACTGCTCTCTTTGGAACCGTTGACGACCTGGATGACGCCGCCTTGCATAAAGACCCCGGCATCCTGGTTGACATAAATGCCTGATCCGCTGCCAGTCTGCACCTGCCGGTTGAAGCCGTCACGCCAGGAGAGATCGTTGCCTCGGATGGTGCCACCGGTCAGAAGAAGCTTTCCGCCTCCAAACTCGAGCGTGCCATTGCCGCCGGAACCTTGAGCGACCATCAACCCACCACTCATCGTGCCTGTGACACGGGCGTTTTCGTTCGTGGCAACGTTGTTATTTCCTCGCCCGAAAATGATTCGTGTGTTGCTCGTGATCGTTCCGCCCGTCATGGTGAGGTAGGTCACCGTGCCGGGGGCGTTTGCTCCGAAGTCGTCCCTCGAGGCAAACCGCAGCGTCCGGCTGCCGTTGCTTCCGTTGACGTCGAACGCACCTCCCGTCATGACAAAGTTTGTCTTCGTACCGACCGTCAAATTACTGTCGAAATTGCCACCGCCGTTGACCTGCTGCGTGTACAGGCGACCGCCATTGATGGTGAGCGAGGCCGTCCCCGTCGCCGTGCCGATGCCGTCGGACCAGCCCATGTTGATGCCGCCCGTCCCGAGCGTGCCGCTGTTCACGGTGAGCGACAGGCCGTTGTAGTTGTTCCATCCAAACACCATCAGGTCCACAACGGACGAACTGCCGGAGTACACCGACGCCGGGTTTGTCGGTGCATTGAGCCCGAATCGAACCTCGCCGCTTCCAGACCCTGGAACGTTTCCCCCACTCCAGTTGGAGCCTTCGAGAAAACTCGTGTTCGTCGTGCCATTCCAGTTGATCTGAGCGAAAGCCGGGCGGCACCAAACGGCTCCGAAGGCGACCGCAACCACCGTCGCGGTGAGCAGGGTACGGAACAAGGTTCGATTTCTCATGGGATATTCACAACCTTTTCTTGGCGTGTAGTGTGAAAAATACTGATCGCAGAGCCGAGACGACGGATCGCGCAAAAGTAACTAGATATTCCCCGCCCACTGGGTCGACAAGGTACACCCGGTTTTTGCTGTGTCAAGTTTTTCGAGGAAAGTTTTCCGGTCTGCGGCCGGCAATCGGGCTGAGCTGCATTAGCGATCCAAAAGATCTTTGAAAAGAGCAGCATCTGTCTCATTGACGTACCCGAGGCTGTAGCCGACCAACCTGCGGCCCGAGACGCCCTCGCGCTCGAGAGCGACGATCCCGCGGCCCAGGAAGTTTCTGGCGTCCTGACCGTACGCGATCACGAAGGGCTTCGAGTCGCGGGGCGAGACAAGCAATTCATCGACCGAGCTGACTCCCGCACCTTTCAGCGCCTGATCACCCGCCTGGGAGAGAATCTTCTTGAACTCCTGTTCATCGGCAGGCGGGCGAAATTTAGAGTTCCGTAGGTGGTTCACATAGGCCCTGGTGACTTCCGCCAGCACGGCGTGACCGGATCCGCGGGCTGTCGCATCCGGACGAGCGGAGCAGCCGGCACAGGTGAAACCTGCAAGCATTGCGCACAAGAAAAACAAAAAAACGGGCGGGAAGGGTCGACACGACAGCCCCAACTCGCCTGCCACGCTTCCAGTGATCATTGGCTGCCGTCGCATCGGTGACCGAGATTGTTGAACACCTCGAGGTCGATGTTGTAGTCCAACGTTTGCACCGCGCCATCGGCGTAGCCGCAGTTGAACCCCCCCGGATGCGCAGAACCGGCGACGTATCCCTCGCACATGGATTCGTCACCATTCGGTAGGAAGTATTTGTTGCCGTCGATCTGCGGCCAGCAGGCCGTGCTGCGCATCGCGTCGGGATCCCACCCGTCGGACCAACCCCGATCGTCATACCACGCGGCAAACTGCCCCGGCTCGTAATACATGGGAGGGAGACGCTTCTCGGCCACGATGGCGGTCTTGCTGATGCCGTCCGTAATCTGCGCCGGTTTGATCGGCCTGCCATACTCGAGGTTCTTCACTGTTCCACCTGAAAACCGTTCCACGCAATAACTGCTGCGGACGATCACCCCCCAGAAGCCCTTGTAGTCTTTCTTCAACTCGGTGGCAGATTTGGGAAACTGACCGTTGTTGGCCGAAGTCGTTCCCCAAAATCCGTAGCCGGTCGCACACGCGCCCAAGGTCGGAAAGGCCGAGCTAATCAAGTTGCTGAAGGGTTTATCGCCAAGTTGGCTCCTCCCTTGAATTGGAGTCAGCGCGGCGTAATCCATTAAGTAAGCCCCCGAGCTGGGGTCTCTTGTCGGCCCTCTTCGCGAGGGGCAGAAATAGAGGCCGACCGGAGTATCCCTGAGTTTGGCTGTCGACGTGATGTTTTGAACCGCTCCCTCTTCGAGAAACGGAAGGATCTGGAACGCCCAACTCAGTCCTTGCCGTTCCGGCCCGAACACGACGCCTCTCGGGGCATAGTCTTCGAGATCCGGCCACGGTTCAACGCCGCCCGTTGGATAGATCTTGTGGGCGGAAACCACATTGTTCACGGCGAGCACCATCTGCTTGACCTTGTTTTTGCATTGGGTGCGACGGGCCGCCTCGCGGGCCGTCTGCACGGCCGGGAGCAGGAGGCCGATGAGCGTGGCGATGATCGCGATCACGACCAGGAGTTCAACCAGCGTGAAACCGTGTAGGGGCCGGAAGGAGGGCGTAACCTCCTTCAATGCGTGATGTTTTTTTCGACCCCTGAAACGGAGTTTACGACCATGAGAATGGATGTTGCCGCCTACACCACGTTCATCGGAGTGGATCTGCACAAGTGCTCGGTGACGCTGCGAGCGGTTCGTGCTGACGGTGAGTTGCTCGGGCATCTCACCTGCAACACGAAGTGCGTGGAACGCATCGCGGAGTGGATCGCGAGCCTGCCTGGCCCGAAGTGGATGGCGGTCGAGGCGGGCCCGTTCGTCGAGTGGTTCATCGACCGCTACACGCCGCGCGCTGACCGCATGGACATCACCGACCCGCAGCTCATGCAACTGCAGACGCTCGGCCGCCACTGGCGGCAGCTGAGTCGCTCGCTGGCCAAGGCCAAGCGAACGGCACGTGCCGTTCAGCCCGCCTGACAAGGACATTCCATGCGACAAGCCAGGAGACAACGACTGATCATGCGGCGGTAGCTTTTTGGTGCGCCCGCACGTCGGGTGAACCACGTCGAGTCGGTGACCGCGAAGAGATGAATCCAACCGCCCCGCCGCCTCTTCGAGGCGGCGGAGGACGGCACGAGCACACCGCACGATCAGCGACAGAAGCGACGGTTGGCCGAAGGCCCCTGCAGAGATGAAGCCGGCGGTCGCCGGACTCTGACAGCGGCCCGACGTACCGCGGCGACGCGTTTCCGGGCGAACACACGAGACGCTCGATCCGATTGAAGTGGTCAAGGCTCGCCCTGCCCCGTTGATCGCGAACACCGCGGAATGACGCTTCTGAGTGCTTTGTCGTGCAGGCCCACCCGCGAAGCTTCCGTAATAATGCTCAAACATCACGTCCCTCAAGAAGGCAATGAGATTCTTCGCACCCCCGGTCTTCGCCCCCCCCGGCCGGGTTCCACAATCATATTCAAGTACATCTCGATTTTGCAACGAGAGGGATGCGCAACGAGCGGCCCCGCAGACCCCCTGTTTCCAGCGATAAATAGTCTTTCGTAACGAAACCCTCTGGTTTCAAACACGCGGCTCGCATCGACCCACGGATGGTCTGAGGTGGACCCCGGTTTTCGGGCGCCTTGATAAGGTGGAACTCCGTGGGTGTGAGGCACCCTATCAGGAGCAGGACGATGGCTGGAAAGCGACGAGTATGTAGGGCGGCATCCAAGGCGAAGGTGGCTCTGGCAGCCGCCAAGTGTGACCGGACGACGGCTCAACTGGCGAGCCAGTTCGGCATCCACACAAGCCAGATGACGGCGTGGAAGAAGCAGCTCATGGCCCAGGTGGCTGAACTGTTCGCCGACGGGCGGCAGCGGCGTGCCGACCAGGCGACTGACGAGCAGGAACTCTACGAGCAGATCGGCCGCCTGAAGATGGAGTTCGAATGGTTGAAAAAAACTGCCGAGGTCGGCTGAGTTCAAGCGGCCGTACTTCGGGACGCGGAAGGTCCGAGAGCACTTCGGGACCCAGGAGCTCAGTTCACGGCGATGGCCTTCACGAGCCGATTGGAAAAGAGCGGCGTGGCCAACTCGATGGCTGGCAGGCCGAGAAGTCCTTGGGGAAAAACTTCGACTTCTACCGCGACGAGCGGCCTCACCAGGCCCTTGGCTACCGCACGCCATCGAAGGTCTACACAGAGGGCTGACGCGACAAAAACGTTCGCGCTCAAATCTTCGTTGAGACGGACTCAGAACGAAGGAACATCAAACGGAACACAACCCGTAAACCGCCTCGTGGCCGCGCGAGACCCTTGGTAGGGGTCTCGCGGGCCACCGCCCAGTGGCGCTACACCTTGAACAAGGCCCCCGACTGTCCAACAATTGGGGTCCACCTCACGTCGGTTTGTTGCGCGGACGGATTCCGTCAGTTCGTCTTCAGGGTCTCGAGCCAGCTCATGAGATCGACGAGGTCGTCGACGGAGAGAAGCGTCACCAGGTCGCCCGGCATGATCGAGACCGGCTGCCGCACGAACTCGTCGATTTTCGCCGCGGGCAGCGGCCGGTCGATGCCGTCGGCCGCCACGCGCATCTCCACACCTGCATCACCGACGGTGTGTTCATCCCGCCTACTGCCAGGTCGGCGACTGAGTTCGGGTCGCGCGCGAAGCTGGTTGGCGGTCGGCAGCAGGGCGAGGTCGGAGCGTTGCCGCAGCCGGCCGGAGGCATGCTCGGCGCCGGCGGCACTTGTGAGTTCGAGGCTCTGACGGAATGTCGGCGCCTGGCGTCCACAAGTGTCACCGGCTTCTGCGCGTGCCTCCGGCCGGCTGCTCCCTCGTCCCGGAATCATCTGCCAGGGTGGATGCAGCGAGGGGCTGCCCGTGCCCCGGGAGCCGGCGTTGCTGACCAGCGCAGGCAGGATGCCGAAGCGCAGTCAGCATCGAGCGAGCGCAGGGCAGGATGCCCGCAGCGAGCGTCCGGCGATGGGGTACGGGCAGCCCCGAGCGGTGGGGCACACAGGTTGAAAACCTATGCCACGTGGCGAGGGGCACGGGCAGCTCCGAGCGGTGGGGCACACAGGTTGAAAACCTGCGGCCACTTCGGGCGGGCCGAGGTCCCCATCGCTGACGCGATTGGGCTTCCTGGCGTGCAGGACCGGTGGTCAGCGCAGCGGGTTCGCCGCCGGGAGAACGGCGACGTCGGAGCGGCTCTGCGGCGGCTGATGGGCCGCCTCGGCTGTCTGGCCGTGATGGGCCCGCGAGAGGTGATCCACGAAGTCGGGCCGGGCGCCCTTGAGCACGAAGACCTCGCTCGACGCGTCGGCCGAACCGTGCGGCCTGACGATGCAGATCACCTCGGCCTTGCCGCCTTGCTGGCGGACATGATCGATCAGCGCAGCCTCGCCGGACGAGAGTGCCGTCGGCGGCGCCTCCGCTCGGCCGCTCGCGAGCGGCACGGTCGCCGCCGCGGCGCTGGCGGCCGACACCGCGGCCACGGCGGGCATCGATCCGGCGTCGGGCAGGGTGCCGGTCGAGGCGGTGGGAACGGCGTCGGCGCGATCGCGGCGATCGAACGAGACGTTCGGCATCTCCGCCGGCATGGTGGGCAGCCGCGGGCCGGCGGCGGCGACGTCGAGGCCGCCGCTCGGGTAAACGTTGCGATACACGAACGACAGCCCGGCCTCGTCGAGCTGGTCGTGGATCGAGGGCAGGGCCGCGAACAGGCCCTCGTTGTCGGCCGGGTCGGCGGCGTTGCAGACACCGATCAGCGTGCCATCGATGGCGAACAGCCCGCCGCCGGAGCGGCCCTGCACCGGCTGACCCGCCACCTGGAGGTTCGAGGGCCCGAGGTACTTGTCGACGGCGGTGATCCGGCTGTGATGGATCGTCGGATCCTTGCCGCCGTTGCAGCCCACGGTGACGACCGCCGCTCCGACCGGCGTCGCCCGATCGGTTCCGCCGACCCGGACGGGGTCGATCGTCGCCTCGGTGAAGATGCTCACGAGCGCCAGGTCGCGCTTCAAGTCCCAGGAGATCACCTGGCCGGCCACGCCGCGTGGTCCCTGCGGGCCGAAGAGGTCCGCCTCGATGCGTCCCTTGCCCTGCGAGTCGCGGAACACGTGGCCGCAGGTGAGGATCAGCGCCTCGCCCTGCCGGCAGTCGATCACGGTGCCCGTGGCCCACGACACGCCCGACGAGTCCTCGACCCGCAGGCGGGCGGTGGCGGCGAGGAGCCGCTGTTCGAGGGCTGCGCGGCTCCCGGAGTCGGTCGCGGCCGCGGTCATGGCGGCGGGTGAAGCCGCCGGCTCGGGCCGCGCGGCGACGGGCGTGAACGATCGCGGCATCGAGGGCTCGGAGGGCACGCTCCGCGCCGGCGTCGTGGGGGGCGAGTCGGTGGCCAGGTGTGCCTCGGCGGGCGCGAGCGGCACGGGCACGCCGGCGATCGGGGGCTGCTCGGCCGTCGCCGAGGCCGCGGCCACCGGGGGCGTGCCACCCAGCGGGACGGCCGCCTTGGCGAGCAGGGCCTCGAGTTCGCCACGGGTGGTGGCGCCGTTGATGCGGCCCACTTCATGCCCCTTCACCAGCAGGATGTAGCAGGGTACGCCGGTCACGCCGAACCGCCGCACCAGGTCGGTCTCGCGATCGACGTCGACCGGCCGCACCACCCATCCGGCGGCGGCCACCTCGGCGACGATCGGCGCCATCTGCTTGCAGGGTCCGCACCACGACGCCGCGAAATCGAGCAGGAGCACTTCGCCGGAGCGGGCGGCTGCGGCGGGGTCGGCCACGGCTGGCCTCGTGAAGGCCACGAGGCCGCAGGCGGCGATCCCGGCGGCGAGCGAAAGCAGGCGGATCATCGGTCACTCCACGGATCAGGGGCGGCGTTGCCGTCGCCGTCGCGGGCCGCCAGGGCCGGCGCGGGGGCGGGATACTGCCCGGGGCACCGGAGGGCGACAAGCCCACTTTCACCTCCGGCTCCTTGCCCAGTCGGCCGGCATTCCCTCGATTCCCTGTGGGTTCCTACAATCCGCTCGGTTTCCGCCCCTCCGCCCGTGCAGCCCACCGCATGCCTTCCTCCCCCCGGCGCCGCATCCTCGTCACCTCGGCGCTGCCCTACGCCAACGGGCACATCCACCTCGGGCACCTCGTCGAGTACATCCAGACCGACGTGTTCGTGCGGTTCCAGAAGCTTCGCGGGCACGACTGCGTCTATGTGTGCGCCGACGACACCCACGGCACCGCGATCATGATCCGGGCCCGCGCGGAGGGCCGCAGCGAGCGGGAGCTGATCGCGGAGATGCGGGCGGCGCATCTGGCCGACTTCGCCGGCTTCCAGGTGGAGTTCGACCACTACGGCAGCACCGACAGTGACGCCAACCGGCGACGGTGCGACGCGATCTGGCGGAGCCTCCGCGAGCGGGGGCTCGTGGTGAGCCGCGAGGTGAAGCAGCTCTTCGACCCGAAGGCAGGCGTGTTCCTGGCCGACCGGTTCGTCCGCGGCGGCTGTCCGCGCTGCCGGGCGGCGGACCAGTACGGCGATGCCTGTGAAAAGTGCGGCGCCACCTACGGCCCCGCCGACCTCATCGACCCGCGGAGCACGCTCTCCGGCGCCACGCCCGAGGTGCGGTCGGCGGAGCACCTCTTCGTGCGGCTCGAACCGATGCAGGACTTTCTCCGGGAATGGACGCAGACGTCCGCCGCGCTCGATCCGCGGATCGCCAACTATCTCGCCGGCCACTTTCTCGGCGAGCCGCTCCGCGATTGGGACGTGTCGCGGCCGGCCCCCTATTTCGGGTTCGAGATTCCCGACGCACCCGGCCACTATTGGTACGTGTGGTTCGACGCGCCGGTGGGCTACATCGCCGCCACCGACGAATGGTCGGCGGCGCGTGGCGGTTCGTGGCACGACTGGTGGACCCGCGGCGGCGCGAATACACCGGCGGCCGAGATCCACCACTTCATCGGCAAGGACATCACCTACTTTCACACCCTGTTCTGGCCGGCGATGCTCGAGGCCGCGGGCCTCGCCCTGCCGACGAAGGTGCGGATCCACGGGTTCCTCACCGTCAACGGCGAGAAGATGTCGAAGGCCCGCGGCACCTTCGTGCTCGCGCGGACGTACCTCGAGCAGCTCGACCCCGCCGCGCTCCGCTACTACTACGCCGCGAAGCTCTCGGGCGACATCGACGACATCGATCTCAACCTCGACGACTTCGCCGCCAAGGTGAACTCCGACCTGGTGGGGAAGGTCGTGAACCTCGCCAGCCGCACGGCCCGCTGGCTCGAGGCCACGGGACTCGCCGACCGCTATCCCGACGACGGCGGACTGTTCGCCCGGGCCGCCGCCGACGGCGAGGGGATCGCCGCCGCCTACGAGGACTGTGACTTCGCCCGGGCCATGCGGATCGTGATGGCGGCGGCCGACCGCGCCAACGCCTACGTCGATGCCGAGCAGCCGTGGAAGCTCGCCAAGCAGGGGCCCGCGGCGGCCGAACGGCTCCGGGACGTGGCCACCGTGGCGCTCAACCTCTATCGGCAGCTCGTCGTCTATCTGGCCCCTGTGCTCCCCACGCTCGCCGCGGAGACCGCCGCCCTCGTCGGCGGCCCGATCCGCTCGTGGGATGAGTCGAGCCGGCCACTCGTCGGTCTGCCGGTCGCCCCGTTCAAGCCGCTCGCCAGGCGTGTCGAAGCGAACCAGCTCGAGGCCCTCCTGGCCGCCTCGCTCTCCACCAGCGGGCCCGCCGCCGCGTCATCCGTTGCCCCCTCCACGTCCGCAGGAGCCTCCACCGTGACGACCGATTCCGCCGAACCCCTGGCCGCCGAGCCCCTCGCCGCGACCTGCACGATCGACGACTTCGCGAAGATCGATCTCCGCGTCGCCCGGATCCTCGCGGCGGAGGAGGTGCCCGAGGCGAAGAAGCTTCTCAAGCTCACGATCAGCCTCGGCGGCGACGTCACGCGGACGGTGTTCGCCGGCATCAAGGGCTTCCACGAGCCCGCGGCGCTCGTCGGCCGGCTCGTGGTCGTGGTCGCGAACCTCGCGCCGCGACAGATGAAGTTCGGCCTCAGCGAGGGCATGGTGGTGGCGGCCAGCGGGGCGGGCGCCACGGGTGTCTACCTGCTCTCGCCCGATGCCGGCGCCCTGCCCGGCATGCGGCTGCACTGACTTCACGGCTGCCGGGCCATCCCTGGCCTCCCGGGGTCGCGTGGCGAGGGGCTGCCCGTGCCCCGGGAGCCGGCGTTTGATTCCTCCGCGCAGCCAGGATGGCGAAGCGGAGGAATCACCGAGCGAGCGAAGCCCAGGATGGGCGGAGCGAGCGTCCGGCGACGGGGCATGGGCAGCCCCGAGCGGTGAGACAGGCCGAGATCCCCATCGCTGACGCGATTGGGCTTCCTGCCGGCGAACGTCCGGCGACGGGGCCACTGAGGTTGCCCGGACGGTATGATGGTTGGAGGGAGAATCGTTCCGGGGCAGGAGCCGTCACCAACACTCAGCGGAGGTGTGCCATGGCCAAGACGATCGTGTTTCCCACCGACTTCTCCACCGCCAGCGACGCGGCCCTGGAGCACGCTGCCGCGCTCGCGAAGTCGACCGGCGCCGCACTCTTGATCGTGCACGTCGAGGAGCCACCGCTCGCCTACGGCGGAGGCGAGCTCTACTACGGTCTCCCCGAGCCCGACTCCGCGCGGATCCTCGGCATGCTCGAAGACGTGAAGCCTGCGGATGCCTCCGTGCCGTTCACCCACCGGCTCACGATGGGTGATCCCGCCGGTGAGATCGTGCGGATCGCCGAAGACGAGGGGGCCGAGCTGATCGTGCTGGGCACGCATGGCCGAACCGGGGTCACGCGGCTCCTGATGGGGAGCGTCGCCGAGGTGGTGGTCCGCCGGGCGCCGTGCCCGGTCTTGGTCTACCGCGAGACCCCGTCACGACTGGCGAAGACGAAGGCGGCCGCACCGGCCTGACGCCTCCCCGCGCATGACGTCCCGACCGATCCTCGAACTCCGCGCCCGGATCCGCCGTGGGCTCCGTGGCGTGTTCGACGGCCGCGGGTTCGTCGAGGTCGACACGCCGGTGCTCTCCCGGGAGGTGCTGCCCGAGGCCCAGATCGACCCTATTCCTGTGTTCCTCGACGGCGACGAGCGGCCCCGGTTCCTGCAGGCGAGCCCCGAGGCGCTGATGAAGCGGCTGCTCGCCCGAGCGGCGGGGCCGATCTACCAGTTCGCCGAGTCGTTTCGTGCCGGCGAGCGGGGCCGGCAGCACGACGTGGAGTTCTGTTTGCTCGAGTGGTATGAGCCGGGCAGCACGCTCGACGACGCAGCCGGACTGCTCGACGCCCTCTGCACGGCGACACTCGGCAGCCGCGGCCTCGACCGAATCACATGCCGCGACGCCTTCGCCGCCCATGCCGGTGTCGACCCGCTCGCTGCGTCCGCGGCCGACCTGGAGGACGCCGTCGCGCGGCACGGCGTGATGCCCCCCGCGGCGTGCGGCACAGCGTCGCTGGCCGAACGCTGGGATCGGGCCTTCGAGCTCCTGCTGGCCGAGGTCGTGCAGCCGCGGCTCGGTCGTGGCCGGCCCACGATGCTTGTCGACTGGCCCGCGTCGCAGGCGGCGTTCGCCCGGCTTGATCCGCGGCGCCCGGACGTGGCATGGCGGTTCGAGCTCTTCGTGGAGGGTGTGGAACTCGCCAACGGCTGGGAGGAAGACCCGAGCCGCGAGCTGCTCGCCGCCCGGATCACCGCGGCGAATCGCACGCGGGAGGCCGACGGCCGCGGCATCCTGCCCGTCCCGGAGCGGCTGCTCGCCGCCCACGGCGAGGCGATGCCCGAGGGCGTGGGGGCGGCGCTCGGGTTCGACCGGCTGGTGATGCTCGCGGCGGGCGCCGACTCGATCGCCGCCGTCCGCTGCTTCACCGGGGAGGCGTGAGCGTCAGCGCTCCAGCCCCACGCCGATGATCCGCCACTGCTCCACGGTCCCCGAGGTGCCCTGAACCTTCCGGGGCACCACCGCGATCCGCAGCGTCGTGCCGGGGGCGGCGCACGTGGCCAGATCGGCCTGCACCGTCCACGCGCCGTCGTCGGTGCCGGCCGCCGCCGGCTTTAGAAGCGGAGGCGACGTGGCCCCGCAGCCGGCCACGGCCTGCACCGCGGGCATCTCGGCGAACCGCTTCAGCCGTTCGGCTTCCGCCTCCTCGTGCTCGAGGCCGGGAGGCAGCGACGAGACGGGCAGCACCGTGGGGGTGCAGAGGCCCAGGGCCTCGGTCGTCCGCCCCTCGCGCACCGCGTCGATCCAGGTCTGGGCGGCGGCCTTCGCCCGGCCGGCCATGATCCAGCGGTCCACGAGCAGCCCCGAGATCGCCTGGGCGCCGAAGCCGAGCGAGAGCGCGAGCGCGGCAAGCGCCGCCAGCCGGCCGGCCTTGCGGGCCTCCGGCCGGGCGACATCGGCGAGCGCCGCGGCGGCCAGCGCCGTGCCCACCAGCGGCAGCGCCCACGCAAACCTGGTGACGAGCGCCAGTGCCGAGCAGCAGCCCGCCACCAGCGCCGCCACCGCCAGCGGGCTCACGGGCCGGTAGTCGGCCGTCGCGTCGGTGGGCGGCTCGGAGGTCACCGGCTCAGCGCCTCACGCGGAGCTCTTGCTCCGCCTCGAGCTGCTTGCGCCGCGTCGCGTAGCGGACGACGAAGTCGGCCTCCGCGTCGAAGGCGTGCTCCTTCCGGGCGAACGGGCCGCGGAGGGTGGAGCCCCTCACCCACTGCAGCCAGCGGCGGTCGGGGGCGAGGCCGAAGAACATCCGGGCCTCGGGTGTCGCCTGGATCACGTCGCGGGGCAGGGCGGTCGTGTGCAGCGAGGCGGCCGTGAAGCAGACCACGACCCAGGCCGCGGCGGCCGCCACCAGCGGGCAGCCGAACATCTCGACCGGCTTGCGGAAGCGGACCTTCGTCCGCGAGACGCGATCGGACGTCTCGCGAAGCACGAGCAGGATCACCGCGAACAGCCCCCAGAGGCAGAGAAAGTCGAGCAGGTAGTCGTAGCTCGACAGGCCGCGCTTGAGCAGGAAGGCGACCAGCGTCTCGTACCAGGCCGTGGCGAACGTCGCCGCGGCGAGGATGTTCAGGAACATGATGGCCGTGCTCCACAGGCCCTCGCGCCACAGGGCGAAGGTCACCGCGACGAACAGGCCCAGCAAGATCAGGCTGAGTGTCATTTCCTGGGGGCTCCCTTGGCGGCGCTGGCCGCAGGAGGTGGCTGCTGCGGCTGCGCTGTGGCAAACACCCGCTGCACCTCGTCGATCGACGTCACGCCCTCGAGCACCAGCGCCTTGCCCGCCTCGACGAGCGGTGCCATGCCGTCCTGGATCGCCGCCTTGCGGAGCGTGGCCGCGTCGGTGCCGGCGGCGATCGCCTTGCGGACGGTCGGGCCGCTCGCCAGTTCGAAGATCGCCACCCGCCCCAGGTAGCCGGTGCCGCTGCAGAGCCGGCAGCCGTGCGGTGAGGCCTTACGAACGCGGGCCCGCTGCTCGGGGGTGAGCTTGAGCTGCGCCAGCACCTTCGGCAGCGGCTCCGGATCGGGCGGATACTCCTCGCGGCATTTCGGGCAGAGCTTGCGGATCATCCGCTGCGAGACCGAGCCGACGAGCGTGGTGGCGAGCCCCTGGGCCGGCACGCCGCAGGCGAGGATCCGGGCGATCGCGTCGGTGGCGTCGGTCGCCTTGAGGCTCAGGAACACGAACTTGTCGTCCGCCGCCAGCTCCAGGAGCTTGACCACGAGCTCCTTGTCGCGGACGTCGCGGGTGATGATCACGTTGGGATAGGTCCGCAGCACGCCGTCGAGCGCCGCCAGCGGCGTCACGCCCGTGCGGGCGTCGTAGGGCACCGGCTTCACGTTCTGGATCTCGCGGGACGGCGTCGCCGCATCCTCGATCGAGATGAAGTCGCGGAGCAGGCGGTCGGCCGAGAGCACGAGCAGGTCGAAGGTGGTGGTGAGGCCCGATCCCGGCGGCGACGACACCAGGATCACGCCCTTCTCCACGGCGGTCAGACCAACGAGCTTGTCGGCGAGCGCCGCGGGCATGCCCAGGTCGGGGAGCTTCTTGAAGATCGTGGCCGGCGGGTCGATCTTCACCACCAGCTGCTCGCCCGACGGCTGCCGGCCGATGGAGAGCCGGCAGTTCCGCGGCTTGCCGTCGACCTGGAGCACGAAGGGCGCGGCCTTCGCTTCCTTGGCCCCGGCGGGCAGCCCGCAGAGCGCCTTGACGGCCGCCGCGACCGCCTGGCCGACCTCGAGGCTCGACTTCGGGGCCTCGACCCACGATTCCTTCTCCCGCCGGCTCTTGGGAGGCTGGCGGATCTTCGCCTTCTCCCAGACGCCGTCGACCTCGTGCCGCACACCCATGCCGGCCTGCTCCAGATCGATGACCAGCGTGTTCGCCCGGGCCATGACCGCGCCGAGCATCGTCTTTCGCGCCTCCTCGAAGCCCGCGAGCTTGGTCGCCGCCTCGAGCCGGGCTGCGTTCTCCGTCGCATCCTTGCCGCCGGCCGCGGCGAACTCCACCTTCGGGATCAGTTCGGCCTCGTCGAATCCCGTGGCGATCTCGATGCCGAACGGAGCCAGCAGCCGCGCGGCGATCCGCCGCGCGTGGCCGACGGTCAGCACCTGCTCCGAAGGAGCCACCGTCTTGTTGCGGGCGGTGGTGTAGGCGATCGTCGGCGCCAGCCACGCCACGATCATCAGGGCGAGGCCGCCCAGCGACGACGGGATCCACCAGGCGATGATCGCGGCGAGGAACATCGGCAGGCCGCAGACCATGCCCCAGAAGGCAGGCTGTCCCTTGTGCTTCGTGGCGTCGCGACTCACCCAATCGACCGTGCGCATCCACCCCAACACGCAGAGCCACCAGGCCACCGCGGGGATGATCGCAAGCCCGCCACCGCCGCCGCGGCCGTCCCAGCCCGGGGGGAGCTGCTGCGGCCAGCCGGCGTCGGCCAGGGCCAGCGACGCGGTCAGGGCGTGCCCGGCGGCGAGCACGGCGGCCGCGCGGGCCGCCGTCGTGGGAAAGAGGCAGCGGCCTGCGTGCATCACGTCACCCCGATGCCCTTCAGCGCCATCTCGAGCGCCTCGCGGTTGGGGGCGATCTCCATGGCGTCATTGCGGTCGATCAGCTGCTGATCGATGAGGCTCTTGAGGCTCTGCGTGAAATCCTGCATGCCGTCGCGGAACGACTTCTTGATGTGGTCGGCGATCAGGTGATCCTGCTCCTCGAGGACGTACTTGCGGATCAGCACGTCGATGAACATCACCTCGCAGACCGGCACGCGGCTCACGCCCGGCTTGATCGACTTGAGGAGCTTCTGGGCGATGATCCCCTTCATGTTGAAGGCGATGGCGCTGCGGATCGAGGCATGCTCCTCCTGGGGGAAGAGGTCGAGGATGCGGCCGATGCAGCTGGAGGCACTGGCGGCGTGGATCGTGCCGAACACGAGATGCCCCGTCTCGGCGGCGTGGATCGCCGTCTTGAAGGTTTCCACGTCGCGGAGCTCGCCCACGAGGATGATGTCGGGGTCTTCGCGGACCGCGTGCTTCATCCCGATCTCGAAGTTCTTGACGTCGGAGCCGATCTCCCGCTGGTTGATCAGGCACTTGTCCTCGGTGAACACGAACTCGATCGGGTCTTCGAGCGTGAGGATGTGCTTGCGGTAGGTGCGGTTGATGTAGTTGAGCATCGAGCCGATGGTCGTGCTCTTGCCGGACCCTGTCACGCCGGCGAGCAGCACCATGCCCTGATCGAGCACGCAGAGCCGCTCGATGCTCTCGGGCAGGAACAGGCCCTTGAAGTCGGGGATCGTGTTGTTGACGCGGCGGGCGACCATGCCCATCGCCCCCTGCTGGGTGAGCAGGTTGACGCGGAACCGCCAGCGGACGCCGTCGACCACGCAGGTGTGGGCGAAGTCGACGCCCCCTTCCTCCTCGAAGATCTTCCGCTGCCGCTCGCTCATGATCGGCATGCAGAGCTGCCGCATCCGGGCGTCGTCGATCTTGGGGTGCTTGAGCGGCGTGAGCGAGCCCTTCACGCGGATGATCGGCGGCTGGTCGGCCTTGAGGTGGAGGTCGCTGCCGCTGAGCTTCACCAGGGCCTCGAAGAGCCGGTCGACCTCGAACTTGTAGCCGTTGGCGGCGACGGGCTTGGCGACGTCGGTCGGCGGTGCGTCGATCGTGGACATGGCAGGATCCGCGCGAAGGGGGGCGAAGGGAAACCTACGGGGCGGGCCGGACGGGGATGCCGCGGCGGGCGAAGAGCTCCTTGACCTCGCGGATCGTACACTGGCCGAAGTGGAAGATTCCAGCGGCGAGCACGGCGTCGGCCCCGCCGCGCTCGACGGCGTCGGCGAGGTGCTCCGGCCGGCCGGCCCCGCCGCTGGCCACCACCGGGATGCCGACCGCCCGGCTGACGGCCGCGGTGATCTCCAGATCGTACCCCTCGCGGGTGCCGTCGCGGTCCATGCAGGTGAGCACGATCTCCCCCGCGCCGAGCCGCTCCACCTCCCGGGCCCAGGCCACGGCCTCGAGGCCCGTGGGCACGCGGCCGCCGTTGACGAACACCTCCCAGGTCTCGCGGCCGTCCTTCACGACCCGCTTGGGATCGATGTTGACCACGGTGGCGCAGCTGCCGAGCCGGTCGGCGACGGCCGTGACGAGCTCGGGTGTGCGGACGGCCGCCGAGTTGATGCTCACCTTCTCGGCGCCCGCCTGCACGAGCCGCGCCGCGTCGTCGAGCGTGCGGATGCCGCCGCCGACGGTGAACGGCATGAACACCGTCTCCGACACGCGGCGGACCACGTCGAGCATGATGCCGCGGCCCTCGTGGCTGGCCGTGATGTCGAGGAACACCAGCTCGTCGGCCCCTTCCGCCTCGTAGCGGGCCGCCACCGCGACGGGGTCGCCGGCATCGACGAGATCGAGGAACTTCGTCCCCTTCACGACCCGCCCGCGATCGACGTCGAGGCAGGGGATGATTCGTTTCGCGAGCACCGCGCTGGCTCCCGGGGCGTCAGGTGGGGCGAACGATCCGCCCCTCGTCGGGGCTCGACGCGGTGGCGTAGAGCCGGCGCGGGATGCGGCCGGCGAGGAAGGCCTGCCGGCCGGCCTGGCAGGCGGCCCGCATCGCCGCCGCCATGCGGACGGGATCCTGCGCGTGGGCGATCGCCGTGTTGAGGAGCACGCCGTCGGCGCCGAGTTCCATCGCGAAGGCGACGTCGCTCGCGGTGCCCACCCCGGCATCGACGATCACCGGATAGGCCGGGTCGCCGTCCTTGAGATACTCCAGGCAGATCCGCAGGTTGTTGGCGTTGAGCACGCCCTGGCCGGAGCCGATCGGGCTGCCCGCCGGCATCACGCTCGCGGCCCCGAGGCCCTTGAGCCGCTTGGCGATCACGGGGTCGTCGCTGGTGTAGACGAGCACGGTGAAGCCGTCGGCCACCAGCTGCTCGGTGGCTTCGAGTGTGCCGACCGGATCGGGCAGCAGGGTCTTGGTGTCGCCGAGCACCTCGAGCTTCACCCACTCCGACGTCGCCGAGCCCATGTCGCGGAGCAGCTCGCGGCCGAGCCGGGACACGCGGACGGCGTCGGCGGCCGAGTAGCAGCCGGCGGTGTTGGGGAGGAGCGCATACCGCGCCGCATCGAGGTGGTCGAGGATGTTCTCCCCCGCGGCGTTGACGAGCCGTTCGCGGCGGACCGCCACGGTCACGCAGTCGGTGCCCGACACGTCGAGGCAGCGGGCCATCTCGGCGTAGGTCGCGTACTTGCCGGTGCCCACCACGAGCCGGCTGGCGAGCGTGATGCCGCCCACGACGAGCGGGGAGTCTTCAAGGCCGGATGGGTCGCTGGCGATGTCCGCTGGCTGCATGTCTCGTCTCCCGTCAGCCGCCGCCTACGAAGGTCACGATTTCGATCCGCTCCCCGCCGACGAGCACGCGGCCGGCCAGCGCCGCCCGCGGCACTACGTCGCCATCGACCTCGACGGCGATGGGTCGGCCGGCGAATCCGAGCGCCGTGATCAGGTCGCCGAGCGACGAGCCTGCGGGCAGCGCGCGGCCGACTCCGTTGACCGTGACGTCGATGCCAGCCTGCGGCGGTGAGGGGTCGGACGCCATCCTACTGGACCTTGGCGCCGCCGCCACGCGGCCTGGCGACGTCGAGCGGCACCAGCTCCGCCATCACCGGCCCGGTGGCCCCGGCCGTCTGCTGCGGACTCCAGGGAATCCCGTAGGCCACCGTGACGCCGGTCGCCGCGTCGGTGACGTAGAGCACCGACTGGGCCATCCGGCCGCCACCCCCGGAGTTGAAGTTGGCCATGCCGGGCACGAGGAGGAACTTCGGGTTCTTGACCTTGCCGGCCTTGAAGCCGAGATCCTTGAGCACGTTGCAGCGGTAGGAGGCGCCGAACTTCGACGAGCCGGCGCTGAGCACGCCGCCGGTCAGGTCGCCGGTCTCGAAGTCGAGGATGAAGAACCCCTCGACCGACCCGTCGATGGGTGCCGTGCAGACGGCGAACGACTCGTGGGCGAGCGACGTCATCGCCGCGACCCGCGGGAGGGGCGTTGCCGCCTGCCAGCCGACGCCGCAGGCCGCGCCGGCGGCCGCCGCGGCGAGGGCGATGGCCACGGTGGGCCAGTGATGGAACTGGAGCGAGCGTGTCATCGGCGGGATTCCTTCCTGGAGACGATCCTCGAGACGATCCTGGAGACGATGCCGGCGGAGCGGGCGACCGCCGACCTCAGGGCGCCGGGGCGGGTTCCTGCACGACCGAGAGCCGGAACTTTCCGAGGGCATGCTGCCCGTCGGCATACTGTTGGTCGAGCGTGATCGTGATCGGAGCCCCGGCGGCCAGGCTGGTGTCGGGGTGGACGGTGAAGATCGCCTCGTGCGGCTGGCCGATCCCGCCGGCGATCGCCCAGCCGGTATCGGCCTTGTCGTCGATGGCCTCCGCGGCGCCGTACTGCGGCTGATCAAAGTCGGCCCGCGCCGCCGAGAACCGCACGGCAGTGGGCGTGTCGGTCGCGCCGGCCGCGCCGGTGAGAACGGCGAACGTGCTGAGCACGAAGTTACCGTTGCCGGCCCGGCCCGGCCCTTTCTGGGGGAGGGCGTCGTCGGTGAGCGCCTCGAGCCGGAACGCGGTCACCTTCCCGCCAGCCGGCAGCGTGGCCTTGAGGGTGTAGGTGTCTTTGGCGAGCGTGCCCGACACCGTCACCGTGCCATCGGCCGCGATCGCGGCGGTGCCCCCGGCCATGCTCGTGAACTGCGTGGGCACGAGGGGCTGGGGCGCCGAGTCCACCTTCGCCGCGGCTGGTGGAGGGGAGGGGGGCGCAGGAGCGGGTGCCGGAGGGGGCGGCAGCAGTTTCGGCGCCGGAGTTGCCACCAGACGCGCACCGTGGTGGGTGCCGACGAAGAGCGATGTGGCATCGGGAGCGAACGCCACCGTCCAGACGCTCGCCGCCGCCTTCTCGGGACCCTCCTGCTCGCCGCGAGCGGCGGTGTCCCAGAGTTTCACCACGCCGTCCATGCCGCCGCTGACGATTCGCGAGCCATCGGCCGAGAAGGCGAGCGACGTCACCCAGTCCTTGTGGCCGGCGAGGGTGGCGAGCGGCTTGCCGTCGGCAGCGGCCCAGAGCCGCAGCGTGCGATCGGCGCCACCGCTGGCGATGGTCTGCCCGTCGGGCGAATAGGCGACGGTCCAGATGGCGTCACCGTGGCCCTCGAACTTCGCCTTCTCGGTGCCATCGAGCGGATTCCAGAGTTTCACGAGTTTGTCGCTGCCGCCGCTGGCGAGCGTCTGGCCGTCGGGCGAGAAGGCGAGGCAGGTGGCGGCGCCCTCGTGGGCGGCGATCGACTTCACTTCGCCGCCGGTTGCCGGATCCCAGAGCACGATCGCACCATCCTCGCCCGCCGATGCCAGTCGCGTGCCGTCGGGCGAGAACGCGACCGCACGAGCCCAACCCTTGTGCTTCTTGAGATCGTGCTTCGGCTGCCGCGTGGCCACATCCCAGACCCGCACGAGGCCGTCGTAGCCGGCGGTGGCGAGGAGCTTTCCATCCGCCGAAAACTTCACCGCCCACACCGCCGTGGGATGGCCCGCGAACTCGCCAATCCGCGAACCGTCGGCCACCTTCCAGGCGACCACCTCGCCCGGCCGGTAGAGCAGGCTGTCGCCCCCGGCGGTCACGATCGTCTGGCCGTCGCGGGAGGTGTCGGCGGCGATCACCCAGCGGTTGGATTGAGTGAGCGTCGCGTCGCCGGCGGGCTCCGCACCAGCCGGCTCAGCCGCGATGGCCGCGCCCGCCATCAACACGAGGACGGACACGAGCGGAAGCGACCAGTGTCGCGATGGAAGTTTGACGGGCATGCCGAGTCCACCTGGGGCAAGGATGAATGGGAGTCCCATACGGGAGTATAGTTGCCCGCGAACCGCCGAATCCATCGCCCGCGGGGCGTTCGGCGGTGACACGATCGGGGAGTTCGTTCGATGGCACAGGCGTCCTCATCCGCATCAGCCCGCCGTTCCGCCGCGAAGAAGGCCGTGCTCGTCGCCAGCGGCGACCTTCGCGAACGGGCCAACCGCGTCTGCTGGCCGGCCCAGCAGGCGATGGAGAAGGCGCTCTCCGCCGCCTTCGCCCGCGCCGGCTGGACGCTCGAGCGCGGCCATGCGGTGTCGCGGACCCGCGGCCACGGCTTCATCGCCAGCGCCCGCGAAGGGCTCGACGTGTTCGCGCGGATCGACCGTGACGTGCCGCTCGTCGTGGCCGAAGCCGTCTGGCAGTATTCCAACCACGTTCTTCCCGGCCTCACGTCGCACACCGGGCCGATCCTCACGGCGGCCAACTGGTCGGGCCAGTGGCCCGGCCTCGTCGGCATGCTCAACCTCAACGGCTCGCTCACGAAGGCGGGCGTGCCCTACGCCACGATCTGGGCCGACGACTTCGCGAGCCCGAGCTTCGAGCGGCATCTCGACGCCTGGCTCGGCACGCGGGCGATCCACCACGACACGAGCCACGTGGTGCCCCTGGAGAAGGTGCGCATCCCCCGCGACCTCGCCGCGCGGGCCGAGGCGCTCGCCGCCGACCTCCGCGGGCGCAAGGCGCTGATGGGCGTGTTCGACGAGGGCTGCATGGGCATGGAAAACGCCATCATCCCCGACCGGCTGCTGCAGGCCACGGGCGTGTTCAAGGAACGGCTCAGCCAGAGCGCGCTCTACCACGAGACGATGCGAACGAGCGAGGCCGAGGGCCGGGCGGTGTTCCGCTGGCTGGAGAAGGCGGGCATGCGGTTCCACTTCGGCCGCGACGAGCAGACCGAGCTCACGCGGCAGCAGGTGCTGCTCCAGTGCCGGATGTACGTGGCCGCCCTGCGGATCGCCGACCGCTACGGCTGCGACACCATCGGGATCCAATACCAGCAGGGCCTCAAGGACCTGCTCCCGGCGAGCGATCTCGTGGAAGGGATGCTCAACGATTCGAAGCGGCCGCCGGTCACGGCCGAAGGCACGTCGCGGGTGCTGTTCAAGGGCAAGCCGCTCGTGCACTTCAACGAGGTGGACGAGTGCGCGGGGCTCGACGGCCTGCTCACCGAGCGGGTCCATGCGGCGCTCGGCGAGCCGGTCGAGAACACGCTCCACGACATCCGCTGGGGTGACTGGGACCAGTCGCGATCGACCGACCACTGGGTGTGGGTGTTCGAGATCTCGGGAGGCGCACCCCCGGCGCACTTCGTGAAGGGCTGGAAGGGGGCCGAGGGTTTTCGCCAGCCGCCGATGTACTTCCGCCTCGGCGGCAGCACGCTCGCCGGCGTGAGCCGGCCGGGCGAGATCGTCTGGAGCCGGATCTGGGTCGATGGCCGGGGCGCAGCGGACAAGCTCTGCATGGACATCGGCCGGGCGGAAGTCGTGTCGCTGCCCGCCGAGGAGACCCGCCGCCGGCTCGAGGCGACGACGAAGGAGTGGCCGATCATGCACGCGGTCACCTACGGCGTGTCCCGCGATCAGATGATGGCCCGCCACAAGGCCAACCACGTGCACGTGGCCTACGCGAAGGACGCCGCGGGGGCCGATCGCGCGGCCTTGCTGAAGGCGGCGGTGGCCCGGAACCTCGGCATCGAGGTCTCGTTCTGCGGCACCAGGGGGCACGGCGCGACGGCGGCCGTCCGCTGGGATGCGTGACCTTCAGGAAGCCCAATCGCGTAAGCGATGGGGATCTCGGGGTCAGGAAGCCCAATCGCGTAAGCGATGGGGATCTCGGGGTCAGGAAGCCCAATCGCGTAAGCGATGGGGATCTCGCCGCCGCACCGCTCGGGGCTGCCCGTGCCCCGTCGCCGGACGTTCGCGTCGGGCATCGTGCCCGACGCTCTCTGCATGTCCGCTGCGCTTCGGCATCCTGCCTTCGCTTGCTTCCATAGCCCGGCTCCCGGGGCACGGGCAGCCCCTCGCTGCATCATTGCTCCGGCCGGCTGCGGTGCCGACCTTCGCGTCTGAGCTGGAGAAGGCGAAGGGCACGGGGCGATGACGGCCAGCGTCGGCTATCCTGCCGCTGGCGGCTGGTGATCAATCGATCGGGCACCGCGGCGTTCAGGGATCACTTCGATGAACAAACAGGGTTACCTCGGCATCGACATAGGCACCCAGGGGCTCTCGGTGATCTTCACCGACGAGTCGATGCGGATCCTCTCCAGCGGGGAGGGCCGCTACGAGATGGTGCCGGACCTGCCGGCGGAGTGCCAGGAGCAACGGCCGGGCGACTGGGAGCAGGCGCTGGCCGCCGCGATCGCCGACCTGCGGCGGAAGCTCGGGTCGATGGGCGTGGAGATGGAGGTCCGCGCGATCGGCATCTCCGGGCAGATGCACGGGGAGGTGCTCGTTGATGCCGCCGGTGTGCCGCTCGCCGCCGCCCGGCTCTGGTGCGACGGCCGCAACGAGGCGGAGGGGCACGAGCTCACCACGCTGTTCGACACCAAGGTGCCCAAGCGGATGACGGTCGCCCGCTGGCTGTGGACGATCCGCACCCAGCCGGACAAGGCGGCGCGGGTGATGCGGATCACGACGCCGTCGGGCTGGATCGCCCACGTGCTCACGGGGGGCTGGACGCTCGGCATCGGCGACGCCGCCGGGATGTTTCCGATCGACCAGGCCACCCTCGATTACGACGCGCGAC
Organism: Pirellulales bacterium; assembly: GCA_040397585.1. Classification (GTDB taxonomy): domain Bacteria; phylum Planctomycetota; class Planctomycetia; order Pirellulales; family UBA1268; genus QWPN01. The sequence continues at coordinate 361 of JBBAVS010000055.1, read as the reverse complement.
GGCTCGCCGACTTCGACGCCCTCGTGGCCCGCAGCGGCCCGGCCGCGGCGGTCAGGCCGCTCCGCGATCTGCTCCCGGAGGTGCGCCGGGCCGGCGCGGACGGCGGCACGCTCTCCGCCCGCGGCGCCGGCCTCCTCGGCCTGCCGCAGGGGATCCCGGTCGCGCCCGCGGAAGGGGATCAGCCGTCGGCCCTCGCCGGCTCCTTGATCGCCGCCGCCGGCACGGTGGCCATGAGCTTCGGCACGAGCGTCGTGGCCAACGCCGTCGGCGATCGCCCGTTCCAAGGCGTCGATCGGGCGATCGACCACTTCTGCGCGCCCGACGGCAAGCCGATCAACATGGTCTGGCTGCGGAACGGCAC
>JBBAVS010000054.1:0-25168 GCA_040397585.1 Pirellulales bacterium | reverse complement strand
GCGAAGCCAGGATGGCGAAGCGCCGCGGACATGCAGAGAGCGGATGCCACGATGGCATCCGCGAACGTCCGGCGACGGGCACGGGCAGCCCCGAGCGGGGCGGCCATGCGAACTCTCCACAGGTTGAAAACCTGTGCCACTTTCAAAGCACCGCAGGTTGAAAACCTGCGGCCACTTCTAGGCACCACAGGTTTGCCTAGGCGGGCAGGTCGTCCCACATCGGACACCAGAGCGGCGTCCGCGGGAAGAGCTGACCGGCCAGCTTCTGGGCCATCTGCGTGGAGGGCTCCATGCGTCCGGCGGCCACCGCCTCGACCGGATCGCTCTGGCCGAGCAGCAGCCGCCCCAGCTCGTCGTCGGAGAGCCGCAGGTAGCTGCGGCCGACCCGCCCCGGGTGCACCGTCGCCTCGCGCGGCTCCTTGGCGTCGACGATGATCGAGCCGCGGAACGACGGGGCGTCGAGGCCGAGCTCCACCGTCTCCTTGATTTCGGCGGCGACGACACGGGCCGCCACGGCCGGCGCCTGGGCCGAGAGCACCTCGAGCGGGCGAAACACCTTGGCGACGATCATCCGGTCGCCCCCCTGCACGAGGCTCGCACCACCGGCCACGGTCTCGTGCAGCGGATCGGCGGCACTCGACTCGTAGACGATCTCCTGGCGGTCGTTTTCGATCGCCTCGGCGCAGACGCGGGCGAGGATCTCCCGCTCCAGGCCGGCGAACTCCGGATCGGCCATGACCTCGAGCACGCGATTGCCGGCCTGGATGCAGTAGCCGACGATCCGGGCACTCGACTCATGCAGCTCGTAGCGGTCTTGGCCGACGAGGGCCACGATGATCGAGTCGAACGCGCCGCGGCTCACGAGCCAGCGGCAGTAGTTCTCGCTGCGATCGAGCGGGCCGACGAACCGCGACACGTTCTGCTTGTAGATCCGCAGGATCGCGGGCAGCTCGACGTGCCGCCACTGCCGCATGGTCACACTCTCGCCGGCCCGCTGCGACCCCTCGAGGAGCCGCGCCAGGATGTCGGTCGGTCGCCCGGGCGTCGCCGAGTCGCGGCCGAGAACGCTCCAGCCGAGTTCGTGGAACGACGGCGCGATGCGGGTCCGCGAGAAGGCCACGGCCGCTCCCGCCTGCCGCATGCGGTCTTCGGCCGCGCGGACGAGCCGCTGGCCATGGCCGGCGCCGCGGCACTCCGGCAACACGGCGACCCGGTCGAGGACCGCGCCGCGGATCACGGCCGAGCCGACCATCAAGTCGCGCGGCACGATCTCCACGTGGCCGACGATGCGGCCGCCGAGGCGGGCCACCAGCCGGTTGGCCGAATCGTGTTCGGGGTGATCGACCGCGGCGTGAAACTCGGCCCGCGACGGGGGCGCGGGCAGGCCCGAGAGCAGCTGCAGAATCTCGCTCTGGTCACCCGCGCGGGCGGGTGCCACGTGGCACTCCTCGAGCATCCAGGCCGGCGGCTTGAGCGGCAGCACGGGATGATGCGGCACGTGCTGGATGGCCGGCCGCTTGGTGACCGGCCGCCGCGAGATGACCGTGCCCGAGGGCCGGATTTCGACGGTTTCGACCACCGCCTCGGACCGCATGTCACGCAAAATCTCTCGCGCCGCGGCGGCCTCGGCCTGGGGCTCGCGGTCGGTGCCGGCTGCGATCTTCACGTCCACGGCCGGCTTGGTGGCGGCCTTCCGGGCCGCGGCTCGGGCTGGGGTGCGGGTCGAGGCCCGGATCTTGAGCCGGCTCTTTTTCGCCTCGCGGACGTTGGCGGGCACAGCCCGCTCGCGGGCCGCGGGTCGAGACGACCGCCGGGGACGCGACACGCCACCGCAGAGCGCTCGCACGCCTTCGCAGGCCTTCACCCCGGGCCGCCTTCTCGGGAAACGATCCACCCGATGCATGATGCCTCCTTTCCCTGGAGTCGCATTCGAACCAGTCCGTTGGCGGACAATCTATGCCGGGCCTGCACCGTTTTCCAGTAGCAGGAAGCTTTTCACCTCGTTTTCCGGGAAAAAACACCAGGGCACTTCACGTGATCGCAGCACCTTCATCGCCTTCGCGGCCGCGGTGCACTGCACGATCCGTGCCTCGGTCGCCGCTCGCTCCCGGTCGAGCACCGAGGCAAGCCGCTCGTTGATCGCGCGGATCTCCTGACACCTCCGCCGGGCGAGCGTGACGGTGGGGTGGGTCTCGATCCAGCGGTGCTTGGCGACGACCAAGTCGCGGACGCTGTCGGGCAGCGAGCCATCCGGATCGAGGTGCCGCTCCGGATGGTACCGCAGGTCGCGGAGCGTGGTCCGGGCCGCGAGCAGCTCCGCGACGGGGTCGGCGGTGTCGAGCGTGGGGAACGTCGCGGCCAGCGGCAGCCGCAGCGTGCCCGAGACGACGGCATGCCGCGGCGGGTCGGATCCCACCAGCCTCCGCACCACCTCGTCGGTGATCGCGTCGTAGGCGGCGCCGCCGATGCCGTGCACGAAAACGTCGGCCACCAGGAGCCGCGAGATGAGCGTGGTGACGATGGCCCGCGGCCGCAGGCGGATCGAATGCTCCTCCATCCGCGAGAGCGCGTCGATCCACTTCGACGGCGACGTGTCAGGGGCGATGGGCAGTTCGATCCGCAGCGTCTCCATGTCGGACAGCGCCAGAACGCCCGGCGACGACGTGCTGGCGAACACGCGGCGGCGGCGGGGATCCTCCCGCGACCACATCCACCACGGCACCTCGAGCCACTCGCCCGCCGAATCGTGCCGCACGGCGAGGTCGGGCATCGGCCGGCCGTGCCCGCGGACCCGCCGCGTGCGGCGGAAGTCGACGAGCGCTTCGTTGTAGGCGGTGTGCAGCTGCCGCGCGTGCGCCAGGAGCCAGCCCACGAAGACCATCACCGTCGGCAGCCGCATCATCTCGCTGACCGGGAGCTCGAGCGTCTCCAGGCCGAACCGCTCCTCGAGCATGTGCCGGGCCTGCGCGATCCCGAGGCCGAGCCGATGGCTGGCCCGTGCCCGCTCCACCACCAGCGGCCACCACGGGCGGAGGATCGGCCGCGGCACCAGCGGCGCCAGCACGCGGCAGGCGCGATCGCCGAACGAGGCGAAACACTCCGCGTCGATCACCGGCCGCTCCTCCCACGCCGCCTCGACCGTGAACGAATCGAAGGGCACCTCTTCGGCATGCGCCGCCTCGGGCGTGCCCACCGGCACCGCAGCCGTCACGCGGCCGCAGCGGTCGGTATCGACGACGAGGTTCAAGGCCGTGCCGCCGACCTGCCGGGCATAGGCGTCGAGCGCCGCGTTCTTGAGCCAGACGCCGGGATGGAAGAGTTCGGGCTGATGGCCTCCCATGATGATCGGCCGGGCGATCCAGTCGGCGACGTCTGCGGGGCGGTCGGCGTGGCGGTAGTGGCCGGTGTACTCCGCGGCCACCATCAACACCTCGCGCCGGGTGGCGGCGACGAGCTCCCAGAGCCGCATGTCACCGATCCGCAGATCGAGCGCGGCGCGGAGCAGCCGGTTGTTGTCGACCAGGGCCTCGATGGAGCCGGAACCCGGCCCGGGCACGACGGGCGGGTCGATGATGCGGGCCCCCGAGGGCTCGGGAGCGGAGTAGCGGCGCGAGGGCATGGCCATGGGCTGACGCGTCACGCCGAGCCGTCATGGCCTCCGGCCGCGGCGGCGACGGCCGCCTCGGCCCGATCGAGAACGCGGCGGTAGTAGGCCAGACGGGTCGCCGCATCGTCCAGAGCGCCTCCGAAACTCCGCGCCAAGTCGAGGTAGACCAGGGGAACCGGCAGCTCCACGATCGCCAGCCCCGCTGCCGCGGCCTGCACCCAGACCTCCAGCGGCATCGCGTAGCCGGTCTCCGTCACCTGGAGGGCTTCAAGCGCCCGCCGCGAGTAGGCCTTGAACCCACAGAAGGCGTCGGTGATCACCAGGCCGAGCCGGTCGTTGATCTCCGCGGTGACCTCGGCGTTGATCCGCCGCCGGGCCAAGGGGGGCACGCTGTCGCCGGCGAACCGCTTGAGATATCGGCTGCCGCTGACGATGTCAGCCGGCGCGGCGGGATCGCTCGCCGCGGCGATGAAGTCGGGAATCAGCCTCGGCTGGTGCTGGCCGTCGCAGTCGATCGTGACCAGGCCGTCCCAAGGGCCGGCGAGCGTCTCGCGGAAGGCGGTGGCCAGTGCCGCGCCGTAGCCGGCGTTGACCGGATGCCGCACCACGCGGACATCGCCACGGCGGGCGACACGGTCCGCCAGCAGCGCCGAGGTGCCGTCGGTCGAGCCGTCGTCCACGACGAGGACGTCACTGGTGTGCTTGAGCACCTCGTCGAGCACGCCCTCGACGTGGGCCGCCTCGTTGAATACCGGCAGAGCGGTCAGAAAACGTGCCATGCCACCCATGCCGTTCGAGAGAGTCGCCGGACTGTCGGCAGACGCACCGACAAGTATTGGCGCGCGCGGGGCGCGGGGCAACGCGCCGGCGGAGCCTGGTTTCCCGGGCCGGCCGCCCGGGCCGTCAGAGCCAGCCCAGGGGATCCCGCTCGTCGCGGCTGGCCCAGCAGGTGAGCCCGGAAACAGCGGCCGCCAGCCGCTCCGCCAGCACCGGCAGCGAAAACCACTCGCTCGCATGGTGCCCGACCGCCACCACCGCCATCCCCGCCGCCAGCGCTGCGGTGGCCTCGTGCAGCTTGATTTCGCCGGTGAACAGGGTCTCGCAGCCGCTCCGGGCCACCTGATCGACACAGTCGCCCCCCGACCCGCAGACGATCCCCACCCGGCCGGCCGGCCGCGTCGCGTCGCCGGCGATCTGGACGTGCGGCACGCCGAGGGCCGCGGCCGCCCGCGCGGCGAGGTCGGCCACGCGGCAGCCCGCGGGGGCGGTGCCGGCGCGGCCGAATCCCACGAGCGGCAGTTCGGCGTCGGGCTCCAGCGGGGCCACGTGCGCCAGTCCGAGGAGCCCGGCCAGCTGGTCGTTGATCCCGCCGGCCGCGGAATCCCACGCCGTGTGGCTGCTCCAGATGCCCGCCCCGCTGCCGATCACCTCCAGGAGCACGCGGCCCGGCCCGGTGGCCGGCGTGATCCGCGGCACCGGCCGGAACGGCAGCGGGTGGTGCGCGACGATCAGGTCGGCCCGTTCGCGGACGGCCTCGGCCGCCACCTCGGGCGTGAGCGTCAGGCAGGTCAGCACCCGGGCGATCGCCTCCCGCCGCGGCGCCACGAGCAGGCCGACTGAGTCCCACGAGGCCGCCAAACGCAGCGGGGCAAGGTGTTCCAGGGCGGCGGTGACGGCTTCGAGCGTCGGCATGGGGGCAGGATACTACGATGATGAGGCGTTCGTCATGATCCGTCGCCTGCGTGCCAGCTCATGGACCCATCCCGCATCTCCGTCCCCGCGGCACTGCTTGCCAAGGATCTGCGACGGGCGCTCCGCCTGGCCCGCGACCTGGGCGTGCGGGGCGTGGAGTTCGACGCGCGGCACGGGCTCGATCCCGCGCAGGTCACCCAGACGGGCCTCCGCCAGATTCGCAAGTGGCTCGGTGACGAGGGAGTGGTCGTCTCGGCGATCTCGTTCCGCACCCGCGGCGGCTACGGCGATCCCGACCGGCTCGAGGGACGGATCGCGGCCACGAAGGCAGCCCTGAAGCTCGCCCACGATCTCGGCGCCGGACTCGTGCTCAACCACATCGGCGACATTCCCGCCGAGGCCACGCTGCCCCAGTGGCAGCTGCTGGTGGACGTGCTCACCGACATCGGCTCCTGGAGCCACCACGTGGGGGCGACCCTCTGCGCCGAGGCAGGCCGCGCCGCGCCTGCCGACCTGGCGCGGCTGATTGCGGCGCTGCCGGAAGGCACGCTCGCCTGCGACCTCATCACCGGGTCGCTCGTCGTGCACGGCCACGACCCGGCCGCGGCGGTCGAGACTCTCGGCCATCACGTGGCGAGCGTCCACGCCACCGACGCGGTGGCCGGTGCGTTCGCGGGCCGCGGCCGGGCCGTGGTGCTCGGCACCGGGCAGGTCGATTTTCCGGCCGTGTTCGCGGCGCTCGAGGAGCGGGGCTACCGGGGCTGGATCGGCCTGGAGCCCGTCGACGACCGGAACGGGCGCGCGGAACTGGCCGAGGCGGTCACGCAGCTGTCGGCGCTGTAGCCGATTGGCCTGCACGATTGACACACCTCATCACGGAACCTAGTCTCACACGCATGGCACGCGGCAGTTCGGCAGCGCGGGCGGTCAGTTGGCTCATGCTCGCCGCCTACGTGCTCGTGGTCTCCGGGGTGCCGCTCCCCTTCGCCGGGTCGCCCGCGGCGACCGGCTCTCCTGCCGCCAAGCGTCTCGCCGGTAAGGATCGCTCGCAGCCCTTCCCCTGCATGGACAAGACCTGCGGCTGCGCCACGGCCGAACAGTGTCTGTCCAGTTGCTGCTGCAATACGCCTGCCGAACTCCTCGCCTGGGCCAAGGCCAACCGTGTCGATCCGGCGACGCTGATGGCTCTCCAGCAGCGGGCCGCCGATCCACGCCCCGCCTCGGCCGCCGCCTCGTGCTGCTCCGCGGCTGGCGCGGCCCCCGTGTGCTGCTCGGCCGCCACGCCGCCCGCTCCCGCCGCGGAGGATGTCTGCGCTGAGTATCGCTCGCTCGCCGCCAGCGATTCGTGCTGTGAAGCCACGGCGGCAGCCGCGCCGCAGCAGCCCGCGGACGACGTCCCGCGCGACGGCGTGGCCGTGACGGGGATCTCGCTCAAGGCGATGCTCGCCTGTGGTGGCATCCTCGCCGGCTGGTCGGCGGCGACGACCTCGCTGCCAGCGCCGGCCGTCGTGCGAGTGGAGCGGTCCACGGCACGCTGCGGCTGGCTCGTGCTCGCCGATGACGTCGGCACGTCGATCGATCCAACCCCCGACGTCCCGCCTCCTCGGGCCTGAACACCCCCTTTCCTTTCGTCGTTCAGGTCGCTTCCCCGGGCTGGCGAGAACGCTCGTTCTCCGTCCGGCGGTGGCTCATCCCTTCCGGCCGGGCTTTCGTACGCCCGCGTTCGGAAACCATACCCAAGGAGTTTTCCATGCGCTCGCTGTTTCGTTTCCGTTCCCTGCCCGCCGCCGTCGCGGCGTGCCTGTTCGTTCCCACCGTCGCGGCCGTCTCGTTCGGCCACGGCGTCGAGTACCAGCTCACCTTCGATCCCGTAGGGGGCAAGATCCAGACGCGGCAGATCGTCTCCACCGATACGCGTCCGGTAACGCTCACCGACCTCACGCGGATCTACGTGATGCCGCTGCTCGTCGCTGATGGCACGACTCCGGCGGCTCACCCGGCAGCGCAGGCTGCCTGGTACAGCCAGCCCGACATCACGATGTATCCCTCGGGGAACGGGCTCTCGTACCAGTGGGACACGACCGCACCAACAGGCGGCCAGCTCGCCGGCACCGGCTGGTCGTGGAAGGATTCCTCGTCGCTGCCCAACCTCGCGGGCACGGTGTTCACCTACCGGTTCACCGACCGCGTGCTCAAGTGGGATGGCTCACAGTTCACGGCGGCAGCCGCGGGGGCAACGCAGCTGCAGGCCTTTCGCGGAGACGCCACCACGGCGCCGACGGTGTTCGTCACGACGGCCAGCGGGTCATCGCTCGCCTATTCGGCCGTCAATGCGGTGACGCAGAGCACGAACCCTCACTCAAACGCCGGCTTCCGGCTCCTCGGTGACGGCACAAGCTTCGCCCCGTCCGCCGCGGGCGTCGGTACCGACGGCATCTACCTGCAGGGCATGCAGGTGACGACGACCGCCACGACGGCGGGCGGCTTGGCCGTGGGGGCGTCGGATCCGGCCTACATGGTGTTTTACAAGAACACGTCGTTTGGCGACGCCTACGCCGTGGCAGCGGCGTTCGCCACGTCGCAGAGCATTCCGCTGAACCAGATCCAATCGGTGCCGGAACCGACGACGCTGGCCCTGGTTGGCAGCGGCGCGATCGTCGCCGCGGTCGTGGAGTGGCGGCGGCGCCGGTCGGCCCGCCGAGCATGCCGTGCATGAAGACTCGTGGTTTCACGCTCGTCGAGCTCCTCGTCGTGATCGCGATCATCGCGACGCTCGTGGGGCTCCTGCTGCCGGCCGTGCAGTCCTCGCGAGAGGCCGCCCGACGGACGCAGTGCGCGAGCAACCTGCGACAGGTGGGCCTCGGCTGGCTTAGCCACGCCGAGGCCCACCGCGGCAGGTTTCCCCGGACCGACCACGAGAAGGACGCCCAGGGCCGCTCGCAGTCCTGGATCTTCACGATGGCGCCGTGGATCGAGAGCTGCGACGCGATCCGCATCTGCCCCTCTGACAGCCGCGCCGAGGAGCGGCGGGCGACGCTCGCGACGAGCTACCTGCTCAACGCCTACGTCTCGATGGCCGTGCCCGGCGCGGTCGACCGGATGTCGAAGCTCACCGCCTCATCGCGGACGCTCGTCACGTTCGAGATCTCGCCGCGGATGGCGCCGAAGGCCGCCAACGACCACGCCCATCCCAACGACTGGTTCTCCGCCGGCAACATCGCCCAGGAAAAACGCTATCCGGGCTGGATCTGGTATGCGTCGCAAGGCGAGGCCAACTTCGGCGACTGTGCCGTACCCGCTGCGAGTGGCGGCACGGCTCGGACCGATCGGCTGCACGTCGGCCAGGCCAACTATCTCTTCGTCGACGGCCACGTGGAGACGATTTCCGCAGCCTCCATCGCCGACTGGGTCGCCGCCGCCGTCGCCACTCCCGATCAGCCCACGTTTGCCATGCCCGACGCCATGCCCCGCGACCGCGGCTGAGTCGCCTCACGCACGACACGCCACCGCCACCTCACACGAGCTCCCCCATGGCTATCCCCGCCACCTCATCGGCTCTGCACGTCCTTCACCGCACGATCCTCATGGCGTGCCTGGCCGCCGGCCTCGTGCCTCTCCTCGCTCACCGGGCGCGCGGCCACGGCGAACCGTTCGTGATCGACTATGCCGCGGCGACCAACCGGCTCACCGTGGCCCCGGGCGTCTACGACTTTTTCAACGTCGACGAGAACCTCGCGACGCCCGGCTTCGGGCTGCCGATCTCGACGACGTATCCGGGCTTCAGCCGGGCCGACACGCTGCCGGCCAACACGGCGGTGACCCTCCGCTTCACGTCGCCGCTGACGTACTGGAATCCCACGACGGGCCCGCTCGACCCGCTGCCAGTCGCTTCGGGCACGATCGACGTCGTCAATCGCGCAGCCGCGATCGCGACCGTCGCGGCGACCGGGATCGGCGGCACCAATCCGCTGTTCCTCGACACGTTCGTCGGCTTTCCGGGCGAGCATCACCACCTCACCGCCTACGAACTCGCCACCCCCGACGCCCCCGGACTCTACGGCCTCTGGGCCGAGGCTACGGCGACCGGGCCGAGCTATCCCGGCGGGGCCACGACCGCGAGCAGCCCCTTTCTGATCGTCCTCAACTGGGGCATCGAGGACGAGCAGCAGTATCAAGACGGCGTCACGCGGCTCTCGGCGCTACCCGACCCCGTGATCACGATCACGGTCGGCAGCGGCACGCAGACGCAGAGCCAGGCTGGCTATCCGCTCCTCTCAGGCGTAACACCAGTCGTAAAAGCGGGAGCCGGCACGCTCCTCGTCGATCAGGCCAACACGCTGACCGGCTCGACCACGATCCAGCAAGGCACGCTACGGCTGGCGCATCCGTCGGCACTTGCCGCAAGCACGATCGTGCCGCTCGCCGGCGGCACCCTCGCGGTCACGCCCTTCCTGCAGACGACCGTCGGCGGCTTGGCGGCGAACGCCGGTGGGCTGATCGATGTCGGCAGCGGTATGATCACCGTCGGAGGCGGCCTCTCGGCGACCGACATGGTGGCCGCGATCCTCGCCGGCTTCGGCGACGGCTCGTGGAACGGCGGCCGCGGGATCACCTCGAGCGCGGCGGCCGCCGACCTGGCAGCGAGCGTGCCGCGAGCGGTCGGCTGGCTCGACGACGGCACGGGCTCGGTGACCTTCGCCTACGCCGCGCCGGGCGACACGAACATCGACTGGCAGGTCGACATTCTCGACGCGGCCAACTTCCTCGCCGGTGGCCGGTTCGACTCGGGACTTCCAGCCACCTGGAATGAAGGGGATTTCACCTACGACGGCATCGCCGACATCCTCGACGCGGCAAGCTTTCTCTCGACGGGGCTGTTCGACGCCGGGGGCTACAACCCGCCCGCCTCGGCCGCCGCGGTCGCGGCCGTTCCGGAGCCCTGCCCGTCACTCATGCTTGCCATCGCCGCGATGCTCGCGTGCCACGCCCACCGCGGCCGCAGGTTCCGAAAGTGGCCGCAGGTTCGAAGTGGCCGCAGGTTTTCAACCTGCGGAACCCCTTCCCTCGCGGCGCCTCACACAGGTTGAAAACCTGTGGCCACGTCAGGCTCCTCAATCAACAACCTCTGGCCACTTCAGACTCCCGGGTCAATCACCTCTGGCCACGTCATACCCATCGCGCCGCCAGCGCGATCGCGGCCGTCTCCACGCGGAGCACGTGCGGCCCGAGCGACACCCGGCGGCCGCCGGCCGCCTCGAGCGTCGCCAGTTCCTCCGCGGTCAATCCGCCTTCGGGTCCGACGACCGCGATGATCGGCCGGCCTTCCCCGGCACTGGTGTCGAGTGGCAGCCCGTCCCGGTCGGCCACCACGAGCGTGACGCCGTGCCCCAGATCACGGGCGATCTCAGCCACGCTCCGGGGCGGCGCGATCTCCATGAGCGCGTCGCGGCCGCACTGCTTGCAGGCCTCGATCACGCCCCGGGCGAGCCGCTCGACGGCCGCCGGCGTGGCCTCGGCGACACCGCGGGTGGTCGCGAGGGGCACGAGCCGCGCGACACCGAGCTCCGTGAGCTTCTCGACGAGCCACTTCTGCCGCTCGCCCTTGGGGAGAGCCACAGCGAGCGTGAGCGGCACCCGCGGCGTGGCTGACGCGATCGCGGCCGCTCCCAACTCGAGCCCCACCTCGTCGCGGCCGATCGTCGCCACCCGCGCCCGCCACGATGTCCCGCAGCCGTCGAAGACCACGACCTCGTCGCCGACCGCGCACCGCATCACGCGGGCGAGGTGTCGGGCCTCGTCGCCCGTGAGCACTGCCCGGCCGTCGCGCGGCGGCTGCGTCAGGAAGAACCGCTCGCTCATGGGGTCGTCCGTCGTGCTCCGGGCGGCGTTGCAACCTCAAAAAACGCGGCGAAGTCTCTCCTGACCGGCCGCGCGATCACCGCTACACTCCCGCCATGGTATGCGATCGACTCGTTCTGGCGGCAGCGGCCTTCGATGGCCATCTCGACCCGGCGGCCTTCCATCCCGCGCCGTCGCGGGAGGAGGCGCTGGCGCGGATCGAGTGGCTCATCGACAAGGGGCAGCGGTGCGGCCTCGTGGTGGCCGATGCCGGCATGGGCAAGAGCCACCTGGCCGCCGCCGCCGCCCGCCGGCTCGGGGGGCTCGGTGCGGAGACGGCCGTGCTCTCGCTCCGCGGCCTGCCCGACGGGGAATGGCTCGACCTCCTGCTCGCCCGGCTGCCGCTCGACCCCGCCAGCCGCAGCGAGGCGGTGCGACCCTGGCTCAAGCTCGAGAACCGGCTCCGCGAAAACACGCTCATGGAACGGCCGACCGTGCTCCTCTTCGACGACCTCGACCACGCCCCAGCCGATGCGGTCGACGGCATCGCCCGGCTGGTCGCGGCGGGTGAGCCGCGGTTCGCCACGACCTGCGTGGTGGCCACGACCACGCCCGCCGGCCTGGCCGCCGTGCCCGAGGCGATCCGGCACCGCTCCGCCGTGCGGATCGACCTGCCGCCCTGGACCACCGCTGAGGTGGCCACCCACGTGGCCGCCGCCCTCGACCGCGTCGGTGCCGATGCCGACTGTTTCTCGCCCGCGGCCGTCGAGACGCTCGCGCGGTTCGCGGCGGGCGTGCCCCGCACGGCCTGCCACCTCGCCAGGCTGGCGGCGCTCGCAGCCGCCGGCGAGGGACTCGACCGCGTCGAGGCCGGCACCATCGAACGCGCCTGGCGGGAACTGGTGCCCGGCGACGAGCCGCACGCCGCCGCGGGTCATGCCATGGCGCCGGCCACGACCACCGCCTCCCCGATTCGGGTCGTGCGACAGCTCTGGGGCTGACGCTCGCCACACGGTTTGGCCTACACTCTTCGGCCAGCGACCGCGTGTCGCGTTCGCCCGAGGAGCAGGAGCCGAGCGTTGGGAAAGCAGGAACCAGTCGCGACCGGACGCGTGGTCGCGATCTCGCCCGACGACGGCTCGACGATCGACCTCAAGCAGCCGGCGGTCGCCGCCTTGCTCTCGTGGCTCGTGCCGGGCCTCGGCCAGATCGTGCAGGGACGGCGATTCAAGGGGCTGCTGTTCATGGCGGCGCTCGTGCCCACCTTTCTCGCCGGCGCGTGGCTCGGCGAGGGCCGCGTGGTCTACGCCTCGTGGAAGCCGGGCGAGAAGCGCTGGGCGTTCATCTGTCAGGCGGGCATCGGCACCGCCGCCATCCCCGCGCTGATCCAGTCGTGGCGGCTCGAGGGTCCGGCGAAGCAGCCGGCATTCTCCAGCACATTCCTGGCACCGCCGCTCTCGCGGGGCCAACCGGTGTCGCCGGCCTACGCCGCGGCGCTCATGAAGTCGGATCCCGACATCACGGCCGACGACTTCCGCCCCCTGCCCCCGTGGCAGCAGTTCCGCCCCGCGCCGCCCCTGGGCATGCTCGATCGCACGCCGGCGGATCAGCTCTCGATGTGGCACAAGCGGCTCGGCCGGTTCTTCGAGATCGGCACGCTCTACACGATGCTCGCGGGGATGCTCAACATCCTCGTGGTGTACGACGCCTGGTCGGGCCCGATGCACCCGACCTCGCGCGACGAGAAGGGGAAGCGATGATCCCGCCGGCCGCGCTCGTCGCCCTCACGCTCCTCGACCGCGTGCCCGGCATCGCCTTCGGGCTGCCGCTGGTGCTCGTGGCCGCGATCGTGTTCGCCGCCACGCACCACGAGGATCCCGCCGCGATCCGCCGGGCGACGCTCGAATGGATCGGCTGGCTCGGCGGCATCCTCGGGGGCGTGCTCGTGGCCGTGTGGCTCGTGAGCTGGCTGGCATAACTGCCGAATGCGCGGTCCCGGTCGCTCGCTCCTCAGGAAGCCCAATCGCGTAAGCGATGGGGAGCAGCGTGCTCGGAAGTGGCCGCAGGTTTGCAACCTGCGGGGCGCGAGTCCGCCTCGCCGCTCGGGGCTGCCCATGCCCGTCGCCAAGTGGCCGCAGGTTTGCAACCTGCGGTGCGCGAGTCCGCCTCGCCGCTCGGGGCTGCCCATGCCCGTCGCCGGACACTCGCTACGGCATCCTGCCTCGGCTCGCTCGATGCTGACTGCGCTTCGCCATCCTGGCTCCGCTGGTCAGCAACGCCGGCTCCCGGGCACGGGCAGCCCCGAGCTCGCCGTCTGCTGGATCGCCGTCTCCAGGATGGTCGTCTGCTGAGACCCTGTCGATCCCGCTCTGAGCCGCACGCGAGCGCGTCAGGTCGTCTGGGCGGCGACGCGGCGGAGCTGACCGCAGGCCGCGTCGATCCGGGCCCCCTTGCGGCGGCGGACCTGCACGTTGACGCCGGCGTCGCGGAGCACGTCGAGGAACCGCTCGCGGGCGTGCTGCGTGGGCTCCTTCCAGGGCATGCCCGCCACGGCGTTGTAGGGAATCACGTTCACGAGCGCCGCCCGGTGCCCCATCAGCCGCGCGAGATCGGAGGCGTGCGTCGGCGAGTCGTTCACGCCCCCCAGGAGCACGTATTCGAACGTCAGCCGCCGGCCCGACGTCTCCCAGTAGCGGTCGGCCGCCGCCATCACGTCGGCCAGGCCGATCGCCTTGTTGACCGGCACGAGCCGCGTGCGGAGCTCGTCGTCGGCCGCATGCAGACTCACGGCGAGGTGATAGCCGGGGTTGGCGGCGGCGAGCCGGTCGATGCCCGGGGGCAGGCCGACGGTCGAGATCGTGATCCGCCGCTGCGAGATGCCGAGCCCCTGCGGATCCTGGGCCTCGGCGAGCGCGGGCAGGAGGCGGTCGAGGTTGGCCAGCGGCTCGCCCATCCCCATCACCACGATGTGGCTGAGCCGCTCCTCGACCGGGAGCAGCGCCGCCAGCCGCAGCAGCTGCTCGACGATCTCGCCTGTGGTCAGGTTCCGCACCACGCCGTCGATGCCGCTGGCGCAGAACACGCAGCCCATCGCGCAGCCCACCTGCGAACTGATGCACACGGTTCGCCGGTCGCCGTCGCGGAGCAACACGCACTCGATCCGCTGGCCGTCGGCGAGCTCGAGGAGGAGTTTCTCGGTGCCGTCGTCGGCCCGCTTGTGCACCGCGATGGTGGTCGTCCAGATCCGGAAGTCGGCGTCGAGGTCGGCCCGCAGGTCGCGGGGCAGGTCGGTCATGTCGGCGAACGACGCCGCCCGGCGGCCGTGCAGCCAACGGCGGATCGCCGCGGCCCGCCAGGCGGGCTGACCCCGCTGGCCGAGCCAGGCCGCGAGACCCGACGATGGGTCGAGCACGTGCCTCAGCGGGGAGGCCGGGGGCTCGACGACGGGCAGGAATGCGGGATCGGCGGCCATCGGAAGGGGGGAAACGGCACTGGCGGGTGCCGGGAACGCGGGGTACATTTCGGCTGTTGCCGCATCATAGCCCGCCGTCCGGCCGTCCGAGTGGAGGCCCCTTCCATGAGCCAGAAAAACTACAACGAACGGACGCAGTGGGTTTACGACGACCGGGCGTTCCCCGTCTGGAACGGCTCGTTCGACAAGTCGGACCGCGTGGAGATGATCGACGAAGACCTCTGGGCAGGTCGCAGCATCTCGGTGCTCCTGGCGGTCCTCGTGGCGATCGGTCTGGCCCTCGCGCTCGGGACGCTCTGGTTCGTCTCCAACTGGCGGTGAACAGCCTGCCCGAAGCCCACGGCTCTGGGGCCGACGGCCTGACGATCCTGGCACCGGCCAAGCTCAACCTCTCGCTGGCGGTGCTGGCCCGACGACCCGACGGCTTTCACGAGATCGAGAGCCTGATGGTGCCGGTGTCGCTGGCCGACACGCTCCACGTGAGGCCGCGGGCCGCGCCCGGCGTTGGCCTCCGGGTGGCGTATGCCGGCGAACTCGCCCGCGGCCCGGGCGCGGTTCTCGCCCGCGACGTGCCGACCGACGGCGCGAACCTCGTCGTCCGCGCCGCCGAACGGCTCGCAGCGGAGGCGGGCGTGACCACTGGCCTCGATGTCGATCTCGTGAAGCGGATTCCATCGGGGGCCGGCCTCGGCGGCGGATCGAGCGATGCCGCGGCCATGATCCGCGCGGCCGCCCTGCTCTGGCGGCTCGACTGGCCAACCGAGCGGCTCGCCGCGGTCGGCGGCTCCATCGGCAGCGACGTACCCTGGTTCTTCAGCGGCGGTCCCGCGATCTCCTCCGGCCGCGGCGAACACATCGCGGCCGTCACGGGCCTCGCCGATCTCGCCGCCGTGATCGCCTGCCCGGCCACGGGGCTCTCCACCGCCGCGGTCTACAGCCGCTGCGTGCCCGACGCCGCGCGGGCGGGCGATGCCGCCCGGCTGGTGGCGGCGCTGGCCAGAGGCGGACTCGAGGCCGCGGAGCCCTTCCTCTTCAACGCGCTCGAGCCCCCGGCGCGGAGCCTCGCTTCCGAGATCGACCGGCTGCTTTCGGCGCTCGCCGACGTCGGCGGCTTCGCCCCCCGCCTCACCGGCAGCGGCAGCGCCTGCTTCGCGCTCGCCCGCACGCTCTCCGAGGCCGAGGCGGTCGCGGCCCGACTCGCCGCCCGCCGCGACGGCCCGGAGCCGCCGTGCGCCGCCGTGTTCGCCGTCCGCTGCGCCTGGCCGGGCTGACCGCATGGAGATGAGGCCCTGATGACCGTCGAGCTCGCGATCTCGGAGACGGGTGCCGGCGATCCGCTCGTGATCCTCCACGGCCTGTTCGGGTCGAAGCGCAACTGGTGGTCGATCGCGCGGCAGCTCGCCGACACGCGGCACGTGGTCGTCGCCGACCTCCGCAACCATGGCGCGAGCCCGTGGGATCCCGTCCACGACTACCCCGCGCTCGCAGCCGATGTCGCGCGGCTCGTGGAGACCCGACTCGGCGGCCGCGCCGCCGTCATCGGCCACAGCATGGGCGGCAAGGCGGCGATGATGCTCGCCCTCGAGCGGCCCGAGCTCGTCGAGCGGCTCGTCGTGGTCGACATCGCCCCCGCCCGCTCACCCGGCAACTCGGCCGACATGCTTCGGGCGCTCGACCGCGTGCCGCTCGACCGCTGCGCCCACCGCGCCGATGTCGAGGCGGCGCTCGCCGGCGACGTTCCCGATACCAGAGTCCGGTCGTTCCTCGCGGCCAACGTGGTGAGCGGCCCTGATGGCCTCGCCTGGGGCGTGAACCTCGACGCCTTCGCGCGGCATCTCGACGACATCCTCGGCTTCCCCGACGTGCCGCCGGGCCGCACCTTCGCCGGCCCCACGCTCTTCCTCGCCGGCGGACGCTCTCCCTACGTGCGGCCCGAGCAGCACGCGGCGATCCTGCGGCTCTTTCCCGCCGCGCGGATCGAGACGATTCCCGGGGCCGGCCATTGGCTCCACGCCGACGCGCCGGAGGAGTTTCTCGCCGCCGTGCGGCCGTTCCTCGAGGGCTGAACCGAGCCCGTGAGCAGCCTGCGGAAGAAGTCTGCCCGAGCAGGATGCGAGGAATGCCGACCGAGGAAACCCTCGGCGTTTCCACCGGTCGGCCACGTGAACAAAGGCCACGGAGGGCTTTGTCCACGGACAGTTAGCGCCGCACCAGCTCGTGGAACGCGTCCGTGAGCCGCTTGGTGATCGGCCCGGGCGTGCCGGCCCCGATCTTGCGGCCGTCGATCTCCACGACCGGGATCACCTCGGCGGCGGTGCCGGTGAGGAAGCACTCGTCGGCCGTGTAGAGGTCGTGCCGCACGAGCGTGACCTCGCGGCAGTCGATGCCGGCCTCGGTCGCCAGCTCCATCACCGCGCCGCGGGTGATGCCCTCGAGGATGCCGGCATCGGGAGGCGGCGTGAGCAGCTTCCCGCCCCGGACGACGAACACGTTGTCGCCCGTGCACTCGGCCACCTCGCCCTTGTGGTTGAGCATCAACGCCTCGACGCAGCCGGCCTGCAGGCCCTCGAGCTTGGCCATGATGTTGTTGAGGTAGTTGAGCGACTTGATCCGCGGCGAGAGGGCGGCCGACTGCGTCCGCTGGGTGGCGGCCGTCACGATCCGTAGCCCCTTCTCGTAATACTCCCGCGGGTAGAGGCTGATCGTGTCGGCGATCACGATCACCTGCGGGTGCTTCGTCTTGTTGGGATCGAGCCCGAGGCTGCCGGCGCCGCGGGTGATCACCAGCCGCACGTAGCCGTCGGCGAGGTTGTTGGCGGCGAGCGTGTCGATCACCGCCTGCGCCACGGTCGCCTTCGCAAGCGGGATCTCCAGGCAGATCGCCCGGGCGCTGTCGTAGAGCCGGTCGAGGTGGGACTCGAGCCGGAACACCTTCCCCGCGTAGCTCCGCAGCCCCTCGAACACGCCGTCGCCGTAGAGCAGGCCGTGGTCGAACACGCTCACCACCGCCTGCTCCTCGGGAACGAGGCGGTCGTTCATGAAGATGATCCGCGGCATGGTGAGGCTCCTGACGGCTCCGGACGAGAAGGGGGCGTGACCGCCACGGAACGGGCTCAGCCGGCCAGGCGCCGGGCAGCCGGGTCGGCGGCGTCGTCGACGCGGCCCGCCGCCAACCGCACGATCCGGTCGGCCCGCCGAGCGACGGCCGCGTCGTGCGTGACGAGCACTATAGAAAGGCCGTCGGCGCGGTTCAACTCGCAGAGCGTCTCGAGGATGCCGCCGCCCGTGGCCTCGTCGAGGTTGCCGGTCGGCTCGTCGGCGAGAAGCACCCGCGGCCGCGTGACCAGGGCCCGGGCGATCGCCACCCGCTGCATCTCGCCCCCCGAGAGCTGCCGCGGCTTGTGCCGCAGCCGGCCGCCGAGACCGAAGCGGTCGAGCAGCGCCCGGGCGGCCTCGCGGGCCTCGCGGCGAACCCGCAGCCACTCGAGCACACCGTGCCGCACCATCAGGGGGGCGAGCACGTTTTCCAGGGCATCGAGCTCGGGCAAGAGGTGATACGACTGGAACACCATCCCCACGGCGGTGTTGCGCAGCCGGTCGCGGCGGACCGACGAGAGCCCGTCGATCCGCGTGCCGTCGAGTTCGATCGAGCCCGAGTCGGCCGCGTCGAGCAGGCCCATGAGGTGCAACAGCGTGCTCTTGCCGGAGCCGCTCTGGCCCACGATCGAGACGAACTCGCCGGCGGCAAGGTCGAAGTCGACGCCGCGGAGCACCTCGAGCGTGGTCTCGCCGGAGCGGTAGTTCTTGCGGAGGTCGCGAACGCGGAGGATGGCCGGGGAGGTCTCAGTCATGCCGCAGCGCCTCCACGGGATGGAGCCGCGCCGCCCGCAGGGCCGGCAACACGCTCGAGGCCACCGCGATCCCGACGGCGCCCACGATGATCCAGCACACCGTGAACGGGTGGACGATCGAGGGGATCCGGTAGAAGTAGTAGATCGACGGGTCGAACACCCGCTCGCCCGTGCACCACTCCACGCCGGCGCGGATCGAGTTGATGTTCCAGGCGATCGAGAGGCCGAGCGCCAGGCCGGCCCCCGCCCCGACGATGCCGAGGAACAGGCCGTAGCCCAGGAAGATGCCGCCGATGCCCCCGGCCCCGGCGCCGAGCGACTTGAGGATCCCGATGTCCCGCGTCTTCTCGACCACGATCATGAAGAAGATCGCGAGGATGCCAAACCCAGCCACGGCGATGATCAGAAACAGGAGGATGTTGAGCACCGACATCTCCATGTCCACCGCGGCGAGCAGCGGCCCCTGCTTGTCCCGCCAGGTGGAGACGGCGTAGAGGTCGGCGGGAAACACCTTCCGCAGCCGGTCGCGGACGCTCTCGAGGTCGGCCCCGTCACGGAGCTTGATCTGGATCGAGTTCACGCTCGCCAGACCCGACTGCGGGTCGATCATGCCCCGCATCCGCTGCAGGGACGCGATCGGCACGAACACGAAGTTCGAGTCGTATTCGCTCATCTTGCTCTCGTAGAAGTCGACCACCGTGAAGGTGTCGCTCACCGCCTTGGGCGGGGTGCCGGCCGTGGGGAAGGTGACCTTCACGTCGTCGCCAGGCAGCACGAGGAAGCGGTCGGTGCCGGCGTTGTCGCGGAAACTTGCCAGGCCGATGCCCGGCACGATGCCGGTGAACTGCTCGTTGGCCGGATCCATCCGCGTGCCCTCCTCGGGCCGCGCCTGCCGGAACGGGTCGGCCGGCTTTGCCGGGCCGGCGGCGGTGTCCGCGGCGGGCGGCGGCTCGGCCACGACCGCCGGCGGCTCGGCCGAGGTGGCGGCGAGGACGGCGTCGACCTGCTGATCAACCGAGCGGGCCGGACCGGCCTCGGCCGGCTCGCTCGTCGCGCCCGCGCGGCGATCGGCTTCGAGCTTCTCCCGCCAGACGCGCTCCCGCGCCACCCGCATCCGGCGATGCGGCCAGCCGGCGCCTTCGAGCGCCGGCCGCGTGACGGCCTTCGTGTCGGACTGGCTGTCGACGGTGTCATAGCCGCCGTCGCGGAGGCCGAACGAGAGCTGGCCGCGGTTGGCGGGGTGCTGGAGGTAGCGGCCGAAGTCGCTCACCTGGGCGTGCGTGGCCTCGTCGATCCCGATCAGCATGATCTGCCGCGTGATCCACTGGCCGCGCACCTGGAAGTTGAGCATCGCGGGCACCGCGACGGTGGGCGTCATGCCGACGATGTCGTCGCCGGCGGCCCGCTTGATCTCCGCCATGTGCCAGGCGGGATCCTGGAATCCCGAGAGCGAGTGGCTCTCGAACACGAGGTCGGAGAGGATCCCGTGGATCCGGGTCTGCATCTCGTACGAGAAGCCGGCCATCACGGCATTCACGACGATCATCGTCGCCACGCCGAGGGTCACGCTGACGATGCTCGCCAGCGCGATCCAGCGGGTGCGGAGATACCGCCAGCAGAGCAGGAGCTTGTACATCGGGAACTCGGGGCCTCTCGGGGGGGCGGGACGATAGCAGCCCAGCCCAGTCCGCCGAAACCCCGAAATCGCCCAGGCTGCGGCCGCACCGCCACGTCCAACCGGCTATCCCGCAGGTTGAAAACCTGCGGCCACTTCAGAGCCTACGGCCACTTCAGAGCCTACGGCCGATGAAGCACGGAGCTCGGGGCTGCCCGTGCCCGAGAGCCGGGCTATGGGAGCCAGCGCAGGCAGGATGCCGAAGCGCAGCGGACATGCAGTGAGCCGAGGCCCGGAAGGCCGAGGCAAACGTCCGGCGACGGGCACGGGCAGCCCCGAGCGGCGTACCAAGCACGATCCCCATCGCTCACGCGATTGGGCTTCCTGATGGAGCGAAAGTCCGGCGCGAGGAGATCCCCATCGCTCACGCGATTGGGCTTCCTGACGAGCGAAAGTCCGGCGCGAGCAGATCCCCATCGCTCACGCGATTGGGCTTCCTGACGAGCGATAGTACGAGCGGCATCAGGCCCGCGGGCGGTGGATGGGAAACAGGATCACCTCGCGGATGCTCGCCGCCGCGGTCAGGAACATCACCAGCCGGTCGATGCCGATGCCGAGGCCACCCGCCGGCGGCATCCCGTGCCGCAGGGCCGTGATGAAGTCGGTGTCCATCCGGGCCATCGATTCGTCGGCGGCCATGCCGGCGAGCTGCGTGCGAAACAGCTCCTCCTGGAGATCGGGGTCGTTGAGCTCCGTGTAGGCGTTGGCGAGCTCCATGCCGGCCACGTAGAGCTCGAACCGCTCGGCCACGTGCGGCTGCCCCGCCTTCCGCTTGGTAAGCGGGCAGATCGCGGCGGGATAGTCGATGACGAACACCGGGCCGTCGAGCGTCTTCTCGACCGTGGCTTCGAAGAGATCGCTCTTGACCACGTCGGGATGCCGGCCGGCCGTCTCGATGCCGGCCTCCGCGGCCGCGGCCGCCACGCTCACGGGATCGGCCGGATCGCAGCCGGTCACCTCGCGGAGGAGATCGTCGTATGTGGCGCGGCGGAACGGCGGCGTGAGATCGACGGGCCGGCCCATCCACTCGAACTTCGTCGGCGCCCCGGCAACCTTGGCGGCCTCGAGGATGATCGCCTCGGTGAGGTCCATCATCGTCTCGTAGTTGCCGTAGGCCTCGTAGGCCTCGAGCATGGTGAACTCGGGGTTGTGCCGTGTGCTCACGCCCTCGTTGCGGTAGACGCGGCCGAGTTCGAACACCCGCTCCATGCCGCCGACGAGGAGCCGCTTGAGATGGAGCTCCAGGGCGATCCGGAGCACCAGCGGCATGTCGAGCGCGTTGTGGTGGGTGGCGAAGGGCCGCGCGGCGGCGCCGCCGGCCGAGTCCTGGAGCGTCGGCCCCTCGACCTCGAGGTAGCCCCGCGTTGCCAGCACCCGGCGAACCGCCTCCACGATCCGGCTGCGAGCCACGAACCGATCGCGCACCCCCTCGCCGTGGATCAGGTCGAGATACCGCATCCGCTGCCGGAGTTCGGCATCGACGAGCCCGTGATACTTGTCCGGCGGCGTGGCCAGCGACTTGGTGAGAAACTCGAGGTGCGTGACGAACACCGTCATCTCGCCGGTCTTCGACCAGCCGAGCCGGCCGTCCACGCCGACGAGGTCGCCGAGATCGAGGCAGTCGACGATCTTCCAGATCTCGGGGCCAACCTGCTTCTTGCCGAGCATCAGCTGGATACGGCCGGTGCGGTCGTGGAGGTCCACGAACACGAGGCTGCCGGCGCTCCGCAGGAGCATGATGCGGCCCGCGACGCGGACGGTCGGCCCGTCGTCGGCAGCCTTGTCGAGGCCGTCGCCCCGGGCCCGCACGTCGGCGATCGGCACGATGCCATCGAACCGCTTGCCCCAGGGATCGATGCCCATCGCGACGAGCCGGTCGAACTTGTCCCGCCGTGCCTTTTCGAGCTGCGCGGCGGTCCCGGAAGCGGCAGGGTCGGAATCGTGGGGCTGTGCCATGGATATCGCGAGGGTGCGGGGAGGGGATACCGGGATTGTCGCCGCCGAGACGGTCTGCGAGAAGGCCGGCCGCGGCGGCCCGCGATCACACCGGCGAAGGGTCGTTCGGAAACGCTTCGCCCCAGATCGTCCGGTACTCGTTCTGCAGGCCGTGGGAGCTGATTTCCCGAGCCAATCGCTCGATGTCCAGGTCGTCGCGATTCTCACGCAACAGCATCGCGGCATCGGCGAGGTCGATCATCCTGCCCGCCAGCAGCTTGATGATGATCAGGTCATCCGGACGAACGACTCGAATGCGGCCATGGCTGCCAGGAAGCCGCCGTACGACGGCACGCGCCACGGGCATCGAGCGCGTTCCAGCCCGCCTCGAGCGTCGCCAGGACCGCCTCACTGGCCATGAGGTCTCCCCGTCGCCACTGCCCGCCCCCCCTTGAGCATGCGGAACTTCGCGGCCGTGGAATCGACCTCCCGCCGGCTCAGCCAGTCCAGAAAGGCCTGACGAGCGGCCGCCTCTGAACCATGGCGATCGAGAAAGCCCTGAAACAAAAACCGGTCTCCCTCGTCGACCATTTCGGCCCAGAGTCGGATGCGATCCGAAACATCGAGAACCGCGATCGATGGCGGAGCAAGATCGGGCGGCGGAATGAGCTGTGATGGGGCCATGGCATCGAGCATACCCGACGCCGTGGATGTCCCGTGGGGTGCCACAGGCCGCTAAACTTATCAAACCTGCCCGGAATGCTTCGCTCCCATGACCCACGCGCCCCATCCGCCGTCGCTGTTCAGCGTCGAACTCCGCACGCCGCGGTGGGAGCTGCTCGTCGACTGGTATCGCGACATCCTCGGCCTGAAGGTGCTGCTGCGCGTCGTGGACGACCACTACGCCCTGCTCGACGCCGGCTCCACGCGGCTGGCGATCATGGGCCGCCCCACGGCCGGCGCGCCCAGCGGTCGCTGGAGCCTCGGCTTCGAGACCGACGACCTCGACGCCGTCTGGCACCGGCTCGGCGCCGCCGCCGCGCCGCCCCGGGCCAACCCCGAGGGCTTCCGCGAACTGGTGGCCTTCGATCCCGACGGCAACAAGATCCGGCTGTTCTCCTGGTCCCCGGGGCACCAGGCATGACGGCCGCGTTGCCCGCCACCGCGGTGATCGGCATCCTCACGGTCTCCGACCGGGCCAGCCGCGGCGAGTATGCCGACGAGGGTGGCCCGGCGATCCGCGACTATCTCCAAGAGGTGCTCGCGAGCCCGTGGGAGCCGCGGGAGCGGATCGTGCCGGACGACCTCGACACGATCGCCGCCGTGCTCCGTGAGCTCGCCGACTGCGGGTGCTGCCTGATCGTGACCACCGGCGGCACCGGCCCCGCGCCCCGCGACGTGACGCCGGAGGCCACGGAACGGGTGTGCACGCGGCTGCTGCCGGGCTTCGGCGAACTCATGCGGCAGGAGTCGCTGAAGTTCGTCCCCACCGCAATCCTCTCGCGGCAGACTGCGGGCATCTGCGGCCGGGCGCTCATCGTGAACCTTCCCGGCCGGCCGAAGAGCATCCGCCAGTGCCTCGACGCCGTTTTCCCGGCGATCCCCTACTGCATCGATTTGATTCACACGGGCGTGGAAGCCGCCCCGCGGCTGGAGACGAACCCGGATCGCCTCGTGGCCTTCCGGCCGCGGGGCTGAGGCCGCCGCTCGCGCACGGCGGACGGTCAGATCTCGGGACCCCTGCCGGGCTTGGCTGCGGCCGGAATCTCGATCGGCTGCTCACTGTCGGCCTGCGGGAGGTCGATCGTGAACTCGTGTTCGGCGATCAGGCCTCCGCCGGGAGACTCCAGGGCCGTCACTCGCACGATCGTCGGCCCGCCGCTCGCCCCGGGAGCCCGGCTACCCTCCGTGTCGTAGCGGCCTTCCTTGATGATGGCGATGCCCTGCGGCCCCTTGTTGCCCCGCCGCCCGTCGGGGCTGAAGAGGATCTCGCCGTGCGGGACGGGCCGCCCCCCACACGTCACCGCGCCGCTCACGCGATACCGCGGCGGACCGCCCGGCCCGCCGCATCCCGTCAGCACGGCTGCCAGCATGCAGAGCACGGCCCCCCGGCGGCATGATGCGACCATCTCAGTTGCTCCTGTCGGCCTCACTGCCGGCCCGGCTGGCGAGCGGCAGGAGCACGGTGTTGAGGTCGATGTCAGCCGACAGGAACCGCACGCTGGCATCCGCCATCGACACCGCGCATCCGCCGGGGTGATTGCTCCCCATGCTCACCTCATTGAAGTTGCTGCCGCCGTTGTAGCGGACGGTGTTCATCGCATTCCTCACGTTCTTCGACGAGTTGGAATCGTTGTTCCAGCAGATGCCCCGAATCCAGGAGCGGTAGGTGGCCGGGTTCTCCTCGAGCCCCTTCCACGCAATCTCGAAGTGCAGCAGCGTCTTGCTCGTGCCATCCGTGATGTCCTTCATCCGCACCGGAGTGGCCGTGGTCGGATTCGCCGACACGACCTTGGGCGACAGGGGCAGGATCCCCTCCACCGCCAACACGCCCTGCGTGGACGGCAGCGTCTCGTAGGGCCGTCCGGTCTGCGGGTTCGTGCCCACCGGTCCCGCATTGCCGTAGTAATGGGCGGTGAAGGCGTTGGCATTGGCGGCGGAATCGAGGGTGCTCCCTGAGCGATCGACGTCGTAGCTCGGGCAGAAGAACGTGGGGACCTTGTTCGCACCGAGGCTCTGATTGGGGGCCCCCTGATAGGCCGCCCCCTTGGGATCCACCCTCGTCCCGATGGCAGCCTGTTCGATGAACGGCAGCACGAGGCAGTGCCAGCTCACCCCGGTCTGGGCGGCTTGGCCGCCCGGGGAGAAGTGCACCGGGAACCCCCGCCGGGCGTCGTGGTAGGTCTGCAGCCCGTACGCGAGCTGCTTCACGTTCTGCTGGCAGGCCGTGCGGCGGGCCGCCTCGCGGGCGCTCTGCACGGCCGGCAGCAAGAGGCCGATCAGCGTCGCGATGATCGCGATCACCACCAGCAGTTCAACGAGTGTGAAACCATGTAGGGGGCGAGGGCATGCGTTCGCATACCCTCTCAGTGGTTGCC
>JBBAVS010000053.1:19409-25515 GCA_040397585.1 Pirellulales bacterium | reverse complement strand
CCTGCACCCACTTTGAAAACCGTGCGACCGGTTCAGTTGGCGTTCACCGCTTGGCCGTCGAACCGGTTCGCCTGGTAGCGGTGCGCGGTGGGGTCGATGTCGTACGACACCGTCTGCACCGAGCCATCGCACATCACCATGTTGAGGCCGCCCGAATGGGCGCTGCCGAAGGCGAGCCAGCCAGGGTTGTCGATGCCAGCCTGATCCTGCCGCGGCTGGAAGTTCTGGACATCGTTTCCGAACGCATGCGCCGGATTCCAGGCCACGCGGTGGTTGTCCCATTCGAAGCCCGACCAGGCCCCCTGGTTCTCGCCGAAGAAGCCCCGGCTCCCGGTGGGCAGCAGCTTTTCGTAGCCGTCCGGACTGAGGAACTTCTCGCCGATCAGGTAGGTCTTCGACATCCCGTCCGAGACGTCCTTGGGGCGAATCCGGCTGCGATAGTGGATCACCCCGGTCTGGTAGAACTGATCCCCCATCTTGTCCACCGGAGTCCAGGCGTAGTTGGCGTCGGCCGCCGTATACGAGGTGGGCACCTGGAACGACTCGCCCGAGGAATAGCCGACGCCGGCATGGAGCAGCGAGTCGCCCGAGTTGGCGGCATAGTCACCCTTGACGACGGCCGGCAGGTTCTGGACCCAGGTCTGCGCGTTGAGCGTGCCCCACTGGTGCGGATAGAGCTTGGCAGAGCGGCGCGACGGGCAGTGGAAGGACGGCACCGGCGACTGGTGGAGCGTGTTGCTCGCGGTGCGGAAGGCAGCCGTCGTGACCGACAGCCCCTTGCCGAGGTCGGCGAGCGCCTGCTCTTCCATGTAGGGCAGGATCGCGTAGTACCAGCTGCCGGGCTGGTCGGGCCCTGTGCCCCGGTTCGGGTCGGCCGTGAACTTGGATCCCCAGCCGCCCGACGGCAGATGCTTGCGGGCGTCGAGGTGCGTGACGCAGCCGAGCCCGAGTTGCTTGAGGTGGTTCTTGCACTGCGTCCGTCGCGCGGCCTCTCGGGCGCTCTGCACCGCCGGCAGGAGGAGCCCGATGAGCGTGGCGATGATCGCGATCACCACGAGCAGCTCGACGAGGGTGAAGCCGCCTCGCGAGCGCGGGGCCGGCCGAAGGGTGGGACGCATGTGTTGACTCCCGTGAAGTGACCGCCTCGTCTCTTCCGCCTGCCTCGTCATACTCTATTCCCAAGTCGGTCGCGGCGGAAGCCCGCCTCCGGCCAGGTGGCGCGGCGGCGGCGTCAGCCGCGGTAGTTGCCCTGGTCGTAGAGCCCCCCGGCCAGCAGCTCTCCGAGGTCGAGCGAATCGACCACCCCGTCGTAGTTGACGTCTCCCTGCCACCAGCCGGCGGCCAGGCCCGTGTCCACCAGGCCGGAACCGAGCATGGCCGCGATGTCGCCGATGTCGATGAACCCGTCGAGGTCGAGGTCGCCGGGGGCGGCGAAGGCCACCAGGATCGAGCCGTCGTCCTGCGGCAGCATGCCTACGGCCCGGTTGGTCCCCTGCCCCGCGGCCGCCGACCCGATGCCGCTCGAGGTGGTCGCCCAATCGCCCGTTCCCCGACCGGCGACGAGCTGCTGCCGCACGGTGGCGAGCGTCGTGGCTCCCGCGGCGATCACGAGGCCGCCGGTGCCGACGTCGATGCGACCTCCTGCGGCCAAGACGAGGCCAGGCAGCGCCACGCGGCCGTAGCCGACGTCGAGCACGAGCCGCGCCCCGCTTCGCACCTCGATGCCGCCACTGCCGAGGGCCACGATGTCGCGGACGACCACCTCGCCCTCCTCGACGACCGTGCCGCCCGTGAACGAGTTGGGACGGTCGAGGATCAGCCGGCCCGCGCCCCGCTTCACCAGCCGCAGCGGCCCGGACCGCGTCGTCGCGTCAATCGCGGTCTGGCCGACGGCGACGGTGATCGGCAGATCCGGGATGATGCCGAAGAAGCCGAGGACGCGATCCATCACGGCGGACCGCGTGGCTGCCTGCGTGATCGTCTCGAACGGGAACCCCGCCAGCACCACGTTGCCGCGGCCGGCCGTGCCCACCCGCTGGATCGCGGCGGCGCCCCCGGTGCCGCCGGAATAGGTGAGCGCCACCGCCGAGCCGCTCGGGGCTGTGAGCACGTCGGGGAAGGCGACGTTGGAGCGCTGTCCGTCGACGCCGGTGAACGTGCTGCCGTTGGAGAAGGCGAAGCCCGCGAGGCCGGCGAAGATGCCCCCGGCCGCGGCGGTGACCTGGTAGGTGCCCGCGTCGTCCGCTGCGTATCCTGCCCCGAGCGTGGTGCGGAAGAACGTCCGGCCGTTGTTCTGGCTGTCGAGGTCGTAGCCGACCTCCGCACCGGTCACGAAGAGGTGGCCACCGCCGGCTACGAACTGCTCCACGAGGGTCTGCTCGGTGGCGTCGAACGTGCGGTTTGCCGTCGATTCGGTGCCCAGGATCCAAACCACGGCGTCGTAGGCGGCCAGCGACACCGCTCCCTGGATCACCGCCTCGTTGCTCGCCGAATCGACCCGCACGCCCGGTCGCGCCGCCGCGATCGCCGCCTGGACCACGGCCGCATCGTCGCGGCTGTTGTTGTAGCGCGGCCAGACCCGTTCGGTCGTGCCGCCGGTGAGGTAGGTGAGCTTGAAGTTCTGGCTCCTGTCGAGCCGGTCGAACCCGTTGACCACGAGCACCTGCCGCGGGCCGACGGCGGGCTGCACCGTGACCACCTCGGAGGGGGCCGACTCGCCGCCAGCGTTGGTGGCCGCGACGCGGAACTGATACGGCTTCGTCGGGTCGAGGCCCGTGATCGTGAGCGACCGCGTGGTCCCGCCGGCCGCCACGGTGCCGCCGTCGAACCCGAGGCCGTCGGTGGAGCCGTAGACGCGGAAGCCGGTCGCCGCACTGCCGAACACACCGCCGGTGCCGCCGGTCGAACTGGAGCCCGGCACCCACGAGACCGTGGCCCGGCCATCGGCCGTGGAGGTGACGGAGACCTGCGTGGGGGGCGACGGGAGCGTGACATTGGCCGGCGCGGTGGTGGTGCCGGGATAGGCGATCAGGTGCTCGAGCGTGCCCTCGTAGGTGCTCCGCGCGATCTGGTCGCGGACGCGGGCGTCGCGCATTAGCGCGTTGTCGGGCGTGTTGTCGTGGAAGGCCACCTCGATGATCGTGGCGTCAAACTCGCCGAGCGCCCGGAGATTCGAGATCTCGCCGTAGTCGCCGGCGAGGGAATAGCTCGTCCGCGTGCTCCAGTCGTATTCGAACTGGCCGTTGAGCGCCCGGAGATCAACGTTGATCTGGCGGCCGAGGGCGGTGGCCAGGGCGGTCTGGTTGGGGGTGGGGCTGGTGGAACTCACGAGCCCAAGCGCCCCACGTGCCGTGGCCGTGGCCGGGTCGCCGGTGGAGGCATTCGAGTGGAAGCCGACGTAGACGCTCGTGCCATACGGGTTGGTGTCGACGTTCATTTCCTCGGCCATCCGCGTTGGCGCGGACACGTTGCTCGTGCCGAGAATCGTGGAGGGGCTCGTGAACGTGGTGGACTGGCCCACCGACCGCCAGAGCCAGTGGAGCGAGTTCTCGTCTTCGCGGGGATAGCCGGACACGCTGCCGCTGCCGATCCCGCTCGGGCCCGAGGGCACGTCACCGATCCCGTTGCCGAACCGGATCGCGTCGGCGATCACGACGGAGCCCCCGGCCGTGGAGGCGTTGCTGATCGTGACCGACCCGTCGGCCGGGGAGCGGCCCGCGGCGAAGTGGTAGGTGCCGAGGTAGACCCAGCCGTTGCCCACCTGTCGATGGTCGATGCGCACCTGCGTGCTGCCGCCCGTGTGATTCACGGTGTAGAGCTGATTGGTGCGATTGGAGCCCGAGAACGCCCACGCGTAGACGGGATAGAAGCCCGCGGCGGGGATCGTCGGCGCATACGTGGCCGTGGCCGTCTGGCCGCTGGCGCTGACGGTGGCGAAGCGGTAGCGTGCCGAATCGGCCACGGCGCCGTAGTCTTCGTCGTACCACCGCGTGCCCGTCGTGCTCGTCGTCCAGGAGCCGCTCCAGGTCACATCGGCGGAGTCGTTGTCGAGCACCACCTCGTTGAGCTGGCGGCCGATCGGCCGCATCGGCACGACCGTGGCGCCCGCGCGGAACAGATAGTCGGCGTAGAAGGTGAGCTGGTCCTGGTTGCCGAAGTCCTCCACCAGCGAGAGCGTGTTGCCGCGGTCGGTGGCGAACCGGCCGAGCACGTCGCTCCACTGCCAGCCATGCCCCGCGGAGGTGTAGACGATCTTGCCGGAGAGCGTGCCAGCGGGCTGGGCGCCGGTCGCGACGAGCCCCTGATCCGCCGCGAGAGCCAGCCGCGGCTCGAGCCTTTCGTGGGCCAGAAGCCCGCCCGCCGGCCTGCGGCGGCGGTCTCGTCGTCGCGAACTGCGGTCGATGGTCATGGCGAAGGCCGGATCGGCCACGGGGCGTGGTGCGGGCCCGGGGGCCGGCGAACACGACCGGAGAGTCTCCCCAAGAAAAGTATCGGAACACCCCTGCCGCAACGCAAGGAAAAAGGCCACACTGGCGGCACTGCCGGTCATTCCGGCGACCATGGGAGTCAGCCGATGGTGCTCACGGGGCTCGACAGGCTCGCGGACGAGCGATTCGCTCCACTTCGTGGCCGGGCCCTCGGCCTGGTGACGCATGCCGCGGCGGTCGATCGCCACCTGCGGCAGGCCACCGCTCTGCTCGCCGCCGCCCCGGGCGTGGAACTCGTCGCCGTGTTCGGGCCGGAGCACGGCCTGCACGGCCAGGCCCAGGACCTCGAGTCGGTGACCGACGCCGAGGCGGCGGCGCCGGCACGGCGGACGTGCAGCCTCTACGGCGACACGGCCGCGAGCCTCCGGCCGACGGCCGCGCAACTGGCGGGCGTCGAGACGCTCGTGATCGACCTCGTGGACATCGGTAGCCGCTACTACACCTTTCAGGCGACGATGAAGTATTGCCTGGAGGCCGCCGTGCCACGGGGCATCCGTGTGGTCGTGCTCGATCGCCCGAATCCGCTCGGTGGCCACGCGATCGAGGGGCCGGGAGTCGGTCCGGGATGTGCCAGCTTCGTCGGGGCCCACGACATCGCGATCCGTCACGGGCTCACGATCGGCGAACTCGCCATGCTCTACACCGCCGAACTCGGCCTCGATCCGGCTGGTGTGGAGGTTGTCCGCGCTGCGGGCTGGCGGCGGGACCTGCCCTTCGAGGCCTCTGGCCTGCCGTGGGTGCTGCCCTCGCCGAACATGCCCACCGTGGACACGGCGGTGGTCTATCCGGGCCAGTGCCTTCTCGAGGGCACCAACCTCAGCGAGGGCCGGGGCACGACCCGGCCCTTCGAGATCTGTGGCGCACCGTGGGTCGATGGCGAGGCGGTGGCCTGCCGGCTGACGGCGCTCGATCTGCCCGGCGTCGTCTTTCGGCCCCTCACGTTCCGGCCCACGTTCCACAAGCACGCCGGCATCGACTGCGGTGGCGTGCAGCTGCACGTGCTCGACCGCGAGCGCTTCCAGCCGGTGCGGGCTGGACTGGCGCTGTTGATCGAGCTGCGCCGGCAGGATCCGGCGCGATTCGCCTGGCGGACCGAGCCCTACGAGTTCGTGGCCGATCCGATCGCGATCGACCTGCTCTTTGGATCGGGCCGCGAGCGGCTGGCGATCGAGGCCGGCGCCGACTGGCGGGAGATCGCGACCGCGTGGGAGCCCGAGGAGCGGGCCTTCGCCGAACGCCGCCGCGCCGCGCAGCTCTACGACTGAACTTGTGAACTGGCCGCCGGCCAGGAAGTGGCCGCAGGTTCTGAAGTGGCCGCAGGTTTTCAACCTGCGGAACTCGGGCGCTGGTGTTGGTGTCTGTGCAGGTTGAAAACCTGCACCCACTTCGGGCAGAGTGGCCGCAGGTTCTGAAGTGGCCGCAGGTTTTTAACCTGCGGAACTCGGGCGCTGGTGTTGGTGCCTGTGCAGGTTGAAAACCTGCACCCACTTCGGACAGAGGGGCCGCAGGTTCTGAAGTGGCCGCAGGTGTTTAACCTGCGGAACTCGGGCGCTGGTGTTGGTGTCTGTGCAGGTTGAAAACCTGCACCCACTTCGGGCAGAGTGGCCGCAGGTTCTGAA
>JBBAVS010000053.1:2816-19309 GCA_040397585.1 Pirellulales bacterium | reverse complement strand
AAAACCTGCACCCACTTCGGACAGAGGGGCCGCAGGTTCTGAAGTGGCCGCAGGTTTTCAACCTGCGGAACTCGGGCGCTGGTGTTTTTGCCTGTGCAGGTTGAAAACCTGCACCCACTTCGGATGGACTTGCGCCTACCGGCCGCCGCCGGGCACGGAGAGCGTCGGCCCCCAGGTCTCGGGCCTCAGCGAGGGCGTGGTGCCCGACGCGGAGAACGTGCCGGCCACCGCGTCGCGGAGCTGCCTCGTCAACGTCGCCACGTCGTCGGCATGCCCGGGGTCGGTGGCGAGGTTCGTGAGCTCTCGCGGATCGGCCTCGTGGTCGTAGAGCTCGCGGCCGCGGCGGCCCTCGTCCCACTCCGTGTACCGCCACCGCGGCGTCCTGAGCGAGTAGCCCGAGAACGGGGCCACGTTCTCCTTCTTGATGCCCGGCCGCGTCACCTGCGTGATCGCCCAGCCGCGGCCGGGGTGGTCGGGATCGGCGAGCAGGGCGGCGAGGTCTTGCCCCGGCAGGCCGGCCGGGGCGGCGAGGCCGCAGCCGGCCGTGAGCGTGGGGTAGAGATCGACCTGGCTCACCGGGGCCCGCGCCACGCCACCGGCGCGGCTCACGCCCGGCCAGATCACGAGCAGTGGCACGCGGCAGCTCTCCTCGAACAGGCTCCGCTTCTGCCACAGGCCATGCTCCCCCATGTGGTAGCCATGGTCGCTCGTGAACACCACGATCGTGTCGTCGGCGAGGCCGAGGCGGTCGAGGGCGGCGATCACCCGGCCCACCTGCGCGTCGAGAAAACTGATGCTCGCGGCATAGGCCTGCCGCGCCTGCCGCCGGAGGTCGTCGCTCATCGCGTCCTGCTCGCGGTGGCCGCTTTCGACGGCGGCGGCCGGGATGTCGGCCCGATCCTCGGCCACTCCCGTCACCACCGGCATCTCGGCCTCGGGATGGAGGTCGAAGTAGCCGCGGGGCGCCACGTAGGGCGTGTGAGGCCGATAGAAGCCGACGGCGAGGAAGAACGGCCGCGTGCGGTCGGCGGCGCATTCGGCGAGCACCTCCTCGGCCCGCGCGGCGACGAGGCCGTCGGTGTGGGCGGCATCGGGGGCCGGCGAGGCAAACCAGCTGAGCGTGCCGCCGAACTGCCCCGGCTTCAGCGAGAAGATCCGCGGCTCCTCCTCGAGGTGATCCACGCCGGCGGGGTTGAAGGCGGCCTCCCACGACGCGGGATCGTCGTGGCCCGAGGTGCCGATGCTCGCCGGCACGTTGTAGTGGTAGAGCTTGCCGATGCGGGACGCGAAGCCGCCCTGCCGCCGGAAGAGCTCGGGCAGGCTCGGGTGGCCAGGGATCGTCTGCCGGAACACCTGGGCGTTGGCGAGGATGCCGGTGGCGTTGGGATACAGACCGGTGAGGAACGAGTTGCGGCTCGGGCCGCAGAGCGGGAACGTGCAGTAGGCACGGTCGAACCGCACGCCGCGGGCCGCGAGCCGGTCGAGGTGCGGCGTCTTGGCGAGCGTGTCGCCATAACAGCCGAGCATGGTGTTGAGATCGTCGGCGACGATGAACAGCACGTTCCGCGGCCGCGGCGCGTCGGCGGCCGGAGCCGTCGTGGTGAGCGCCGCCAGGACCGCGGCGACCAGAAGATGCCTGTGGCGGTTCATGTCGGCCGTCTCGCGATGAGGGCGAGCACGTCGTCGTGCACCAGGCCGTTGCTGGCCACGCCATCGCCCGAGTCGATCCGGTCGCGCCCCTGCCAGTCGCTGAACCGGCCGCCGGCCTCGGTCACCACCACGTCCACCGCCGCCGCATCCCACGGATTGAAGAGCGGATCGATCATGATCTCGGCGCGGCCGGTCGCCACCAGGAGGTAGCCGTAGCCGTCGCCCCACGTGCGGACCACCCCGCAGGCCGCCTCGAGCCGGTCGCGGGCGGCGCAGCCCGCCGTCGGGCCGCCCGACCAGCGGTCGAACGACGTGAAGTCGCTCGAGCAGATGAGCGCCTCGGCAAGTGACCGCTTCGCCGACACCCGCGCAGGCGTCGGCGAACCGCCCCCCTTCACGTGCCAGGCGCCGCCGCCGCGGCCGGCGTAGGCGAGCTCGTCGAGCGCCGGGATCGCGATCACCCCGAGCACGCCCCGGCCGCCGTGGCGGCAGCCGACCAGCGTGGCGTAGAGCGGCACGCCGCGGATGAACGACTTGGTGCCGTCGATCGGATCGACGATCCACTCATAGCCCGACGTGCCCGGCGTGGCCCCCGTTTCCTCGCCCAGGAAGGCGTCGGCGGGGAACGCGCCGAGCAGCTCGCGGCGGAGGATCGCCTCGGCGGCGCGGTCGGCGTCGGTCACCGGCGAGGCGTCGGCCTTCACGTCCACCACGAGGCGGGCGTCGCCGAACCAGCGGAGCGTGTCTCGCCCCGCGAGCCGGGCGGCGGTGATCGCCACGTCGAGCCGCGCGGCCACGTCGCTGCCGGCGGGCGTGCCGCTCATGGCCGTTCCGGCTCGTCGGCCACGTCACCGTTGGAGGCGCCGTTCGCCGATTCGAAGAACGACATGATCAGGAGCATCGCGGCCCCGATCACCAGCCACGAGTCGGCCAGGTTGAAGATCGGCCAGTCGATGACGCCCGGCAGCGTGAAGTGAATCCAGTCGCGAACGGCGAGCACCGGATTTCCCTCGCGACCCAGCGGCGCGTGCCAGGTGAGCCCGGGCAGGCCGAGGCGGTCGAAGAGGTTGCCGACGATGCCGCCGACGATCAGCCCCAGGGCGAGGAGAATCCAGGGGTCGCGTCGGGTGGACGGCCGCGAGACGAGCGCCAGGATTCCCGCGATCGCCGCGACCGAAACGGTCGCGAACACAGCCCCCATCCCCTGCCCCATGCCGAACAGGGCGCCCTCGTTGAGGCTGGTCTCGAGGACGAGGATCTTCGGGACGATCGTGAGCGGCGGGTGTTCCCCGGGCATGCCCAGCCTGGCGAACGCCAGTTTCTTGGAGACGAGGTCGGCCGCGGCAGCCGCGGCGGCCACGACCAGAAACAGCGGCCACCCGCGTGTCGCCTCCCCTGCCCGTGTCGTCGCTGCCATGCTCATCCTTCCGAGCCGCACCCGTCTCGTCAGCGGGGCTGACGAGGCCGTCCTGATCCGCCGCTCTCCATCTTTTCCGCGCAGCGGATGCACATCGCCGCGAACGGGATCGCTTCGAGCCGCTTCTTGGCGATCACGCCGCCGCACTCCTCGCAGGCGCCGAACTTCTTGTTCTTAATACGCTCGAGGGCGGCCTCGACCAGTTCGAGGGTTTCTTCCTCGTTGGCCATGAGGCTGAGCGTGAACTCCTGCTCGTAGGCGTCGGTGCCGATGTCGGCCATGTGGATCGGCATCCGCGACAGGTCGCCACTGGCATCGCCGCCGCTGTGACGCAGCGCCGCATCGGCCATGGTGGAGACGTCGCCGCGAAGCCGCGCCCGGAGCGCCTGCAGGACCGTCCGGAAAACCTTGAGTTCCGCCGCTTTCAACATGATGGATGGTGAAGACTCGCGTTTCGCCGGTGGTCGTGCGAGCCGCCCCGCACCCCGACCGCCGAGCCTCGCGATGCTACCCGAGCCCCCCGTGACTGTCAAACTGGCAGGCATTGGTGGCGAATTGGGACCCCCGCTTGATGGTCCCGGGAAGGAGGGGCGGCAGATGGGTTGCGTGGATCACCGATTGTGCGTTCCTTGCTGCCTCGGCATGGTTGACCTACCCTTGTCGGTTCCGGCGGTCGATACCGCTGGAAAACCCGCCGACCTCCGCCCCGCGGCGGTCGCAGCGGATCCGTGGAGAACCGTTCCGTGGCCGTCGCCGCCCGCACCGATCTCGCCTTTCAGCAGTGCATCGACCCCGCCTGCCGGGCGACGTTCTCGGTGGACGAGGTGCTGACCGCTTGTCCCTCGTGCGGCAATCTCCTGGACGTCGAATACGACTGGGATCGCCTTCGGCCTCCGACGTCGTTCGAGTTCTTCGAGCGGAAGTGGATGCGGCGGAGTGACCCGCTGGCCT
The DNA here is from genome assembly GCA_040397585.1 of Pirellulales bacterium. GTDB lineage: Bacteria > Planctomycetota > Planctomycetia > Pirellulales > UBA1268 > QWPN01. Next base: position 15,291 of record JBBAVS010000053.1, on the reverse strand, counting down.
TCAGCGGCGTGTGGCGGTTCCACGAGCTGCTTCCTTACGCGCCCCGCGAGAGCGTGGTCACGATCGGCGAGGGGCAGACGATGTGCCCGCCCTCCGACGGCGTGGCGGCCTACGTGGGCGTGAACGCGGGCCGGCTGTTTCTCCAGTACGAGGGCCTCAATCCCTCGGGCTCGTTCAAGGACAACGGAATGTCGGCGGCGTTCACCCACGCCCGCATGATCGGCGCCCGCCGCGCCGCCTGTGCCTCGACCGGCAACACGAGCGCCTCGCTGGCCGTCTACTGTGCCGTCACACGGCTGATGAAGGCCATCATCTTCATCGGCTCGGGCAAGATCTCCTACGGCAAGCTCTCCCAGGCGCTCGACTACGGCGCCCTCACCATCCAGATCGCCGGCGACTTCGACGACGCGATGGCCCGCGTCAAGGAAGTGTCGAGCCGGATGGGGATCTACCTGGTCAACAGCGTGAATCCGTTCCGCCTCGAGGGGCAGAAGACGATCATGCTGCGGGTGCTGGAATCGCTCGGCTGGGAGGTGCCCGACTGGATCGTGGTGCCCGGCGGCAATCTGGGAAACTCCAGCGCCTTCGGCAAGGCCTTCGCCGAGCTCCGCAAGCTCGGCCTCATCGACCGCATCCCGCGGCTGGCGATCATCAATGCGGCCGGAGCCAACACCCTCTACGAGCTCTACCACAACCGGGGCCTCCGCTGGGACGGCGGCCGGGCCGACCTCGCTCCCGCCTGCCACTACTACGACGAGCTCGACCGCGACCACAAGCGGGCCCACACCATCGCCAGCGCCATCGAGATCAACCGCCCGGTCAACCTCAATAAGTGCCTGCGGGCCCTGGAGGTCTGCGACGGCGTGGTCCGCGAGGTGAGCGAGCAGGAGATCCTCGACGCCAAGGCCCAGGTGGGCGCCGGCGGCCTGGGGTGTGAGCCGGCCAGCGCCGCGAGCGTGGCGGGGGCGAAGCAGCTCGTCGCCGAGGGCGTGATCGGCCGCGACGAGCGGGTGGTCTGCATCCTCACCGGCCACCAGCTCAAGGACCCGACTGCGACGGTCGCCTACCACACCACCGACCAGAAGCTGTTCGACGAGGTGCTCGGCAGCCGGGGCGTGAGCCGGGCCAACTATGCCAACCGCGCGGTGAGCGTGGGCAACCGCCTCGACGACATCGTGCAGGCGATCGACCTCTATTCATGACCACCGCATCCCCGACCCCCGGCCCGCTTCGCCTCGTCGTCCACGGAGCCGCCGGCCGCATGGGCCAGCGGATCGTGGCCTGCGCCGCCTCGGATGCCACGCCCTGGCAGCTGGTGGCAGCGATCGAGCGGCCCGGCCATCCGCGGACCGGCACCGACGCGGGCCTGCTCGCGGGCCTCCCCGCGGCCGCCGTGGCCGTGGCCTCGGCCTGGGACTGCCCGGCCGACGTGGTGATCGACTTCTCGCTGCCCGAGGCGGTGGCCGGCATCGTGGCCACCTGCGCGGCGAAGAAGGTGCCGCTCGTCGTGGCCACCACCGGGCTCGAGGATCCCGAGCGGCATGCCATCGCAGAAGCCGCGAAGACGATCCCGGTGCTCCAGTCGCCGAGCATGAGCCTGGCCGTGAACATCGCCATGGATCTCGTGGGGCGGGCCGGCAGCTTGCTTGCCCGCGTGGGCGGCCGGACCGACGTCGAGATCATCGAGTGCCACCATCGCCACAAGGAGGATTCTCCGAGCGGCACGGCCCTGAAGTTTGGCGCGCTCGTGCAGCAGGCCATGGGGCAGACCCGCTCGGCCCACGGCCGCGAGGGCCGGCCCGGCGCCCGCCCCGCCGACGAGATTGGCTACCACGCCGTCCGCGCCGGCGACAATCCGGGCGAGCACACGATCCTCTTCGGCATGGAGGGGGAGTCGTTCTCCGTGAACGTGCGGGCCACCAACCGCGACTGCTATGCCCGCGGCGCCCTGGCGGCGGCGGCGTTTCTCGTCGGCAAGCCGGCCGGTCTCTACTCGATGCGCGACGTGCTCGGCATCGAGTGACTGAACCCAGAAAGTAGCCGCAGGTTCGAACGCGGCCGCAGGTTTGAACGTGGCCGCAGGTTTGAACGTGGCCGCAGGTTTGCAACCTGCGGTGTCCGGGCCCGGTGCGCCGCCCCGCTCGGAGTTGCCCATGCCCGTCGCCGGACGTTCCCCTCGGCCTTCCGGGCCTCGGCTCACTGCATGTCCGCTGCGCTTCGGCATCGTGCCTGCGCTTGCTCCCATATCCCGGCTCCCGGGCACGGGCAGCCCCGAGCTCCGCTGTCAGGAAGCCCAATCGCGTAAGCGATGGGGATCACGGCCCGTCTCCGCCGCTCGGGGCTGCCCACACCCTCTCGCCGGACGCGCATTGCGGTCATCCTGACCTCCGTTCGCTCCGAGGTGTCTGCGCTCTCGCCTTCCAGGCTTCGCTGGCCACCTACGCCGTCTCGAGGGCATGGGCAGCCCCGAGCGGTGCGGCCACAGGCCCGGACACCGCAGGTTGCAAACCTGCGGCCACTTTAAAAACCTGCGGCCACTTGGCGACAGGGCACGGGCAGCCCCGCGCTGCCATGTCCCCGAAGCACGGGTTTTCGCCCTGTGCCCTCCCGCTGCGGCCCGGCGAGGTCAGATCTCCGTGTCGAGCGCCGCGGACACGATCAGGTAGGGGCCGGCGTCGAACAGGCCGGTGGCCAGCCCGTCGAGGATGCACGTCACCGGGCACGGGCGTGGACTGCCCAGTCCAGGTGGTGGTGGGGCCGATCGTGGAGCCCCCCGGCTGGCCGATGATCGACTGCGCGAACTCCCCCCGCCCCGCGACGAACCACGAGCCGAGCAGGGCCGACGCGAAGTGCCGCCTGGCGGCTGCTCACGGGGGGTCGAGGATCGAATCGAGCCGGGGGCGGGAATCCTGAGTCTCGGTTGAACGGCTCGGGCGGGCCCGAGTTGCGGTCGACGGTCCCGGGGCGGCCGCCCCGGCGGCTACGGGCGGCCGGAAAAGAACACGCCCGTGAGTCGCGAGAGCAGCCAGAGCGTGCCCAGGGGCAGCACGATCGTGGAGATCGTGAAGTAGATCGCGAGGTTCACGATCGACTCGCCCACGGCGGCGAGCTGGTCGTAGATCTTCTTCGCCCGGTCGCCGATCGCATCCACGGGGTTGTAGCGCTCCCACCAGGCGCGATCGGCGTCGGCCGCCTCGACCCGCTCGATCGACTCCGTGGTGGCCGCCACGGCTGCCGCGGCCTGCTGGTAGCCCGGCTCCAGGAATCGGTCGGCCACGAGCGAGTCGATCCAGCCGGCGGCTGGCAGCGCGAGCCGGGCGAACAGGGCGAGGCCGAAGAGCCGGCGGCTCCAGGCGATCAGGGATCGACGGCCGCCGTCGCTACAGACCGCCGCCAGCGCGAGGGCGGCAAGTGCCGGGAGAAAGAGCCAGTAGCCGAGCGTCGCGGCGATCTGCATGCCCAGCCGCTGGATGCCGAGGGCCGTGGTGCTCGTGAGCAGGAGTGCGCCGTACTGCTCCACGAGATCGTTCACCGGATCGAGGGCCTGGCCGATGCCGAGGCTGCCGCCCGGGCCGAACGAGAAGCTCACCTCCGAGCTCTGGGCGAGCGAGATGGCGCTGTCGAGTCCGCGGGTGGCGGCGAGCGCTGCGAGCGTGCGGGTGAACGAAGCTTCCATCCAGTCCGCGCCCTTCCGATCGGCGAGCGGCGCCACCGCGAGCAACACCACGGCGGCCACGGCCAGCTGGATGAGGGCCCGCGCGGCCGGCTCCCGGAGCCGCTCCGGGAGGAAGCGGAGCCAGTTGCCCCGTGTGATCGCGGCGAACGCATCGTCGATGCCGGGTAGGGCCATGACGCGAGTGGGCTCCAAAACGTGAACGTCGTTGCGTCAGCCCTCGTTCACACTCCCAGCACGATCCGAGGCCGATCGCCGTCGCGTCCGCAAGGATACGCGTTGACAGGGCGATGCAGCACGCCCGGCTCGCCGGCGAACCCGGCGGCCCGCGTGGAGAAAGTTCGGCTCCGGGGGCGGAGGGGCTGGCGCGGTACGCGGCATTATTTATGCTGCGGTTTTCCCAGTGGCCCCCCAGCGGAGTTTCTGTGGCAGCAATCCAGCGGTTTGGCGTGATGCGGTGGGCAGCCGCCTGGCTGGCGGCGGCCTGTCTGTTTCCGGTTTCGGCTGGCGCGGCCGACCCGCCGTCGCCGCGACGGGAGTTTCGGGCCGCCTGGATCGCCACCGTGGCCAACATCGACTGGCCGTCGCGGCCCGGGCTGCCGGTGGAGCGGCAGCGGGCCGAACTCACGGGCCTGCTCGACCGGGCGGCGGCCACCGGGCTCAATGCCGTGATCCTCCAGATCCGGCCAGCGGCCGACGCGCTCTACGACTCGCCGCTCGAACCCTGGTCAGAGTATCTCACCGGCACGATGGGCAAGGCCCCCGACCCGCCCTACGACCCGCTCGCCTTCGCGGTCGACGAGGCGCACGCCCGCGGCCTCGAACTCCATGTGTGGTTCAACCCCTACCGCGTCCGCCACGCCGACGCCGCCGGCACAGTGGCCCCCGCGCACGCGAGCGTGGCGCTGCCCGACGCGGTCCGCCGCTACGGGAAATATCTCTGGTTCGATCCGGGCGAGCCGGTGGCCGCCGACCGCTTCATGGCGGTGGTCAGCGACGTGGTCCGCCGCTACGACATCGACGGCGTGCACATCGACGACTACTTCTATCCCTACCCCGTGAAGGAAGGCGACCGCGAGGTGCCCTTTCCCGACGACGAGAGCCACGCCCGTGCGGTGGCCGCGGGTGGCCTTGCCGACCGGGCCGCCTGGCGCCGCGACAACGTCGATCGGCTCGTGGCGCGGCTCTGGCGGGACGTCAAGGCTATCAAGCCGCACGTGCTCGTGGGCATCAGCCCGTTCGGGATCTGGCGGCCGGGGCATCCGCCCGGCATCAAGGGGCTCGACCAAGTGGCTGCGCTCAACGCCGACCCGAAGAAGTGGCTCCACGAGGGCTGGCTCGACTACCTCGCTCCGCAACTCTACTGGCGGATCGACGCGCCGGAGCAGGGCTTTGAAAAGCTGCTTGGCTGGTGGGCCGGCGAAAACCTGAAGCACCGCGGCCTCTGGCCGGGGCTCTACACGTCGCGGGTGCGGCAGGATGCGAAGGCGGAGGTCACGAAGAATGTCTGGGAGGCCGAGGAGATCCTCCGGCAGGTGGAGGCGACGCGCGGCCAGGAGGGCGCCGGCGGCACGATCCACTTCAGCATGAAGGCGTTGGCCGAGGATTTCGACGGCGTGGCCACGAAGCTCGCCGCGGGGCCGTATGCCGAGCCGGCGCTGGTGCCGGCGCTCCGGCCGCCGCACGGGCCGCTGCCCGCGGCGCCCGTCGTGTCGCGCGATGCCGCGGGCGTGGCGTTCGCCCTTCCGCCCGGGGATTCCGCCGCGGCGTGGCTCTGGGTGGTGAAGAGTCGCTACGGCGGCACGTGGCGAACGGGAATCATGCCGGGCCGGACCACGCGGCTCGACCTCGCCGCAGGGGTGGCGGAGGTCGCGGTCTCGGCGGTCGCCCGCGACGGCCGCGAAGGCCCAGCCACGCGGCTCGCGACGGCGGCCCGACCGTGACCGTCGCGATGCACAGCGCCGCGCCGGAGGCTGAGCCGGGCCGCGGTCCCTGGTGGTGGGTGCCGAGCCTCTACTTCGCCGAGGCGGTGCCGATGGTGGTGGTCACGTTCCTGGCCACCGTGATGTTCAAGCGTCTCGACGTGTCCAACCGCGACATCACCCTGATCGCCGGCTGGCTCTACCTGCCGTGGGTGATCAAGCCGCTGTGGAGCATGGTGGTGGAGGGCGTGTCCACCCGCCGCCGCTGGACGCTCGCCACGGAGGTGCTGATCGCCGCGGGCCTCGGCCTGCTCGCCCTGGTCGTCGGCGTGGCGGGGCCGCTCACCGCCACGATCGCGGTGCTCGCCGCGATCGCCTTCCTCTCGGCCACGCACGACGTGGCCGCCGACGGCCTCTACCTCGCGGCGCTCGACGAGAAGCAGCAGGCTTTCTACGTGGGCATTCGCGGCACCGCCTACCGGATCGCCAACGTGCTGGGCCGCGGCGGCCTCGTGATGCTCGCCGGCACGCTCGAGACGGCGCTCGGCGACGTGCGGTCGGCCTGGCAGTGGGCCTACGCGATCCTCGCCGGCATCTTTCTGGCGACGGCCGCCTACCACGCCGCCGTGCTGCCGCGGCCTGCGGCCGACCGGCGGCACACGGGACCGGTCGTCTCGTTCGCCGCCCTCGGCGAGCCGGTGGTGAGCTTCTTCCGCAAGCCCGGCATCGTGCGGATGCTCGCCTTCCTCCTGCTCTACCGCCTCGCCGAGGCGCAGCTCGTCTCGCTCGTGTCGCCTTTCCTGCTCGACGACCGCGGTCAGGGCGGCCTGGGGCTCTCGACGTCGCAGGTCGGCTTCGTCTACGGCACGTTCGGGATCGCGATGCTCTCGCTCGGCGGGATCCTCGGCGGGATCCTCGTGGCCCGCGACGGCCTGGGCCGCTGGCTCTGGCCGATGGCCTTGGCGATCAACCTGCCGAACCTGGCATACGTCTGGCTCGCGGCGGCGCAGCCCGAGAGCCTGTGGGCGATCGCGCTGGCCGTGGGTCTCGAGCAGTTCGGCTACGGGTTCGGCTTCACCGCCTACATGGTCTACTGCATGGTCGTGGCCCGGGGCGACCACCAGACCGTGCACTACGCCCTCTGCACCGGCTTCATGGCGGCCGGCATGATGCTGCCCGGCATGGTGAGCGGCTGGATCCAGGAGCAGGTCGGCTATCCGACGTTCTTCGCCCTGGTGATGGCGGCCACGATTCCGGGCCTAATCGCCACCGCCTTCATCCCGCTCGATCCGGCCGAGGGCCGGGGCCGGGCGGCCTGACCCTCGATCACGGAGACCCCCCATGACCACCGACCTCGGCCAGCTGCTCCTCGTCGGCGTTCCCGGTCCGTCCCTCGACGCCGACACCGCGGCGCTCGTGCGCCGCGTGCAGCCTGGCGGCTTCATCCTCTTCGGCCGCAACATCCAGTCGCCCGAGCAGGTGCGGCGGCTGATCGACGACCTCCGCGACCTCTCCACCGTCGAGCCGGTGATCACAATCGACCAGGAGGGGGGCCGGGTGTCGCGGCTGCGGCTGATCGGCGAGGAGCCGCCCAACGCCCAGCAGCTCCGCGACCGGGGCGACGCGGCGCTCGTGCGGCGGCACGGCGAACTGACGGCGAGGCTGTTGCGGCTGTTCGGTTTCAACCTCGACCTCTGCCCCGTGCTCGACATCTCCTTCGACGACGACGCCAACAACTCGCTCCGGGGCCGCTGCTATGGTCGCACCGTCGCCGAGGTGGTCGCGCTGGCAGGCGAGTTCAATGCCGCGCTCCGCGCGGGCGGGATCCTCAGCTGCGGCAAGCACTTTCCCGGCTACTCGATGGCGGGCGAGGATCCGCACTACGGCTTTCCCTCGGTGGCCCGGTCGCGGGCGGAGCTCGAAGCCCACGAGCTGGCCGTGTTTCGCCACTTCGTGCCGCTCGTCGACTCCATGATGATCGGTCACGTGCACTACGCCGCCCTCGAGGCGGCAGTCCGGCCCGCGTCACTCTCGCCCGCCATGGTCACGGGGCTGTTGCGCGAGGAGCTGGGGTTTGCGGGACTCGTGATGACCGACGACCTCGACATGGGCGCGATTCTCAACACGGGCTCCTTCGACGACACGCTGGCGCTGGCGCTCGCGGCGGGCAACGACCTGTTGATGATCTGCCACCGGGTGGAGTTGCTGGAGCGGGCCCGCGACGTGCTTCGCGGCCAGCCCGCCGGCCTCCGCGACGCCGCCCTCGCCCGCGTGGCGGCCTTCAAGTCGAGGATGCAGCCGGCCACGGCGTTCTCACGGGGCGAGTTCGACGCGATCAACCGCGACATCTGGGACCTGCGGGTGGCCGTGCTCGGCGAGGAGCGGGCCCGCGAGCGGAGCGCCGAAACCGGCAGCCGCTCGCCGGTGGAGCGGTACTGAGCGACCTTGTCAGCGGCTGATCGGGATCGTGGTGAGCACCGCCACGCCCCGCGAGGGGAGCGACACCGTCACGCCCTGTGAGAGGTCGACGCCGTCGTCGGTCCGCTTCACGATCGGAAACCCGTCGGCGTCGGTCGGGCGGTCGTCGCGAAAATAGTGGAACCGGTGGACCGTCGCCTTCCAGGCGGCTTCCGGGACCGCGATCCGCACCTCCCGGGCGACGTCGGCGTCGTTGACGAGCGTCAGCGAGAAGTGCTTTTTTCCGTCGTGGTCCCAACGGGCGGCCAGTGGCCGCAGGCCCCGCGGCAGGCAGGCCGGGATCTCGAGCATCCGGCAGCCCGCGGGATAGGCCCGCGACATCACCGCCCAGGTGTAAAACCAGGGGCGGATCGCGGCGTCGTCGGGGTGGCCGATCTCCTCGGCGAGGCTGTTCCAGAAGCCCCACTTCTTGAGTTCCACGTTGTCGAGCTTCGGCCACGACGAGTTCGGGTTCTTCTGGATGTGCATCGCGTCGTCCACGGCCCAGGCGCAGGTGCCGTCCATGCCGGCCCGGGCCACCTGGGCGTTGTAGTCGGCCATCCACACCCCGTACTCGAAGTCGTAGATGGAGGGCTGGCTGTCGCGGCCCCCCTTGGGCTGCACGGTGCGGCCGTCCTTCTGGGTGCCGCTCACGAGGCCGATCTCGCCCATCACGAAGGGCTTCGAGCGGCCCTTCGGGTCATAGCGGTTGGCGAAGTCGCGCTTCAGCGAAAACACCCGCTCCAGGTGCCCCGACTCCACGTCCTCCTTCTTGGCGTATTCGTGGAGGTCGTACATCGCCGTCTTGCCGGCGAGTTGCAGCACGTTGAGGTCGAGCCACCAGTAGTCTTTCTGGGCATTGGCGTCGGGGCCGACGATTCCCACCCGCTTGTCGAGGCCCCGCCTCACCATTTCGGCATGCAGGTTCTCGATCCCCTGCTTCCACTTCGGGAAGTCGGCACAGGCCGACCAGCCGCCGTTGGGCTCGTTGATCAGGTTGAACCACTTGATGCAGGTGTATTTCTTGTCATCGAGGAAGTGCTCGAGCATGTCGCAGATCAAGACCGACCAGCGGGGGTCGTTCTCCTCGATCCCGTAGGGCTTGAGCTTGTCGGCCGCCGGATCCTGCCGGTCCTCGGGCGACGCCGGGTCGTCCCACTCGCCGAGCATCACCTCCACGCCGTGCTTCTCGCAGAAGTCGAGGAGCCGCTCCATCCGCTTCATGCGGGCGTTGTCCCAGGCATAGATCGGCCTGCCGGCGTCGTCGTAGCCCTCGCAGTACTTGTAGGCCCGCGTCATCACCCGGGCGATCGGCGGCTTCATGTACGCCAGTCGCTCCTCCACCCGCTGCCAGTCGGCCTCGGTGAGCTCGAACCAGGGATACGGGCTCCACTGCACGCCGAACCCCTTCCACGGCACCTGGCTGAGCGGCCGCGTGCCGACCGTGAGCGAGACCCGCTCGGGCTCGGCCGCGCGGGCAGCGATGCAGGAAAGGGCGAGCGTGATCGCGATCAGGCAACGCAGCATGGAGACACTCCGGGAGACGGTCAGACGGGATGCTTGGCGACGTGATCGACCAGGGCGGCAAAGTCGCACGTGGCCACTCCGATCGTCTGGTCGGCGCAGCCGTAGTAGACGAACAGCGTGCCGTCCTTGATCACGTTGGCCGTGGGAAACACGACGCCGTGGGGATAGAGCCCCTTCCACTCGAACTCGGCCTCGGGCTCGAGGATCGGCTCCGGCAGGCGGGCGAGCACCTTTCGCGGGTTCGCGAGGTCGAGGAGCAACGCCCCCACGCGATACACGCCCTGGTCGTCCACGCCGTGGTAGATCACGAGCCAGCCGCGGTCGCTCTTCAAGGGGGGCGTGGAGCCGCCGATCTTCCGCTCCCAGGGATAGGCCGCCTTGGCGAGGAGCGTGCTCGCGGGCCAGTCGAGCAGGCTCTCCGAGTCGGCGATCCAGATGCCGGGATGCTCGGTGCCGTACGTCGGGCCCACCCACTGCATCGGGCGGTTGAGCATCCAGTAGCGGCCGCTGATCTTTTCCGGAAACAGGATCACGTCGCGGTCGTCCACGTCGGCCCGCGTGATCCGGCCGAGCCGGCGATACGAGCGGAAGTCGTCGGTGACGAGCAGGCCCGACGCCGTCATGTTGTGGCCGAGGAGCGGCGGCAGCGTGCGATCATCAGGCGTGTAGGCGGCGTTGCCCGGCCGCTTCCAATACTGCTTCGGCTTGGAGGCGCGGTAGGCGTAGGTGACGTAGTAGTGGCCGTCGAGCTTGACGATCCGCGGGTCCTCGATGCAGCCGGCGTCGGGGCCGTCTTCACTCGGCGCGAGGATCGGCTCGGCCTGCACCCGCTCGAAGTGGAAGCCGTCGCGGCTCTCCGCGAGGCCGAAGCGGATCACGTGGTCGTCGTCGTCGCCGGCGGCCCGGTAGAGCATGGTGAACAGGCCGTTCTCATACCACGCGCCGGGATTGCAGACGACGAGGTTCTCCCAGGGATGCGCGGGATGCGGCTCGAGGATCGGGTTGCCGGGGTATTTGGTGAGTTTCATGCGTGGCGGAGGGAAAGGGCTCACCGCCAGACCCAGACGAAGGCGGCAGTGAAGGCCAGGAGGAGGATCGAGAGCGTGCGGTAGTTCTGCCACCAGGGGCTGGCGGCCAGTTCGGCCGACTCGTCGCGAAGGATGTCGGCGCTCCAGAGGAAGCGGGCGATCCGCGCCCGGTCGGGCGCCGGCGTCGCCAGGCTCACCGCCGCGAGCACCGCGGAAGCCGCGAGGAAGATGACGGGGGGCACGTAGAGGAAGGGATGCCAGTCGGTGAACGGCGGGAGCGTGCCGCCGCTGAACAGCATCCAGCCCGCCATCGCCAGGCCGGCGAGCAAGGCCGCGAAGGCGCCGGCGCCGGTCGCCCGCGGCCAGAACAGGCCGAAGAGAAACACGGCCACGATCGGCGGGGCCAGGTAGCCGAGAAACTGCTGGAAGTATTTCACCACGGAGTCGAAGTGCTGCACCTGCGGCGCCCAGAGGGCCGCGATCAGCGCGATCACGAAGCCGGCCACGTTGCCCGCGATCACCTGCCCGCGGCTCGTGAGGTCGGGACGAAACTTCCGCACGAAGTCCATCGTCACGAGCGTGGCGGCGGAGTTGAGGATCGAAGACAGCGTGGAGATCATCGCGGCGACGAAGCCGACGACGACCACCCCCTTGATGCCGGGGGGCATCAGCTCGAAGACCAGCTTCGGGTAGATCAGGTCTCCCTTCTCGAGGCCCGGATAGAGCACGCGGCCCGCCACGCCCGGCAGCACCATCACGAAAAACACGGCAAAGTTGAGCAGGCCCGCGAACAGGTTGCCCCAGCGGGCCTCGTTCACGCTCTTCGCCGAGAGCGTCCGCTGCACCATCGCCTGGCTCGTGCACCAGAAGTAGAAGCCGAGCAGGGGCAGCGTGATGATCAGGGTGGGCCAGGGCACCGACGGATCCGTGGCCGGGCGGATCAGGCTGAGGTTTTCCGGGGGCACGCCCGCCATCACGGCGTTCCAGCCCCCGGCCTTGGTGAAGGCGATCGCGGTGAGCACCGCCGAGCCCGCGAGCAGCATCACCGACTGCACAAGATCGACCCACATCACGGCGGACAGGCCGCCCACGATCGTGTACGAAGCCGAGATCAGGGCCAGCCCCCCGATCAGCCATTCCAGCGGCATGTTGGGAAACACCGCCTGCATCATCCGCGCCCCCGCGTAGAGCGTGACCGCCGAGTCGAGGAAGGTGTAGCCGACCACCGTGATGAAGGAGAAGTACCAGCGGCAGCGGGCGTCGTAGCGGCCCTCGAGGAACTCCGGCATCGTGTAGACGCCGCTCCGCAGGTAGAAGGGCAGGAAGAACCAGAGAAAGAACACGAGCACCACGACGGCGCCGGAGATGCCGTAGTTGAACACCGAGATGCCGGTGGAGTAGGCGTCGCCGGCCCAGCCGACGAGCGACGAGCTCGAGACGCACATCGCGAGCATCGAGAGGCCGATCACCGGCCAGGTCATGCCGCGGCCGCCGAGGAAGTAGTCTTCCGCCCCGCTCCGCCGCGACTTCGAGATCCCGAAGGCGATCGTGCCGGCGAGATAGAGGGCCATCACGACCAGATCGGTCGAGGAGAGGGCGAAGTCGAAGACCGAGCCGAGAAGCGTCATGCGAGCGATCGCGAGGTGACCGAAGCGGTGTTCCCTGCCCTACCGGGCCGTCGGCTGTGCAGCATAACGACGACCGACGCGCTGCCGACCGGGCTTCGGGCCGATCTCGTGTCGCATGAGTATGCGGCTTGCTGGCCGGACGCCCTGAGCGCCGGGTGGATCGCCGCGGTGCTGAAGTGGCCGCAGGTGCTGAAGTGGCCGCAGGTGCTGAAGTGGCCGCAGGTGCTGAAGTGGCCGCAG
>JBBAVS010000053.1:0-2716 GCA_040397585.1 Pirellulales bacterium | reverse complement strand
AAACCTGCACCCACTCTTGAAAACCTGCACCCACTCTTGAAAACCTGCACCCACTCTTGAAAACCTGCACCCACTTTCGAAAACCTGCACGCACTCTTGAAAACCTGCACCCACTTTCGGAGACCTGCACCCACTCTTGAAAACCTGCACCCACTCTTGAAAACCTGCGCCGACGTCCTGAGATCGGCGACCCGTCGCTCGCCCGGGGGCTACTCGCTCGGGCCTGCGGCGGCGACCTCGCTCGTCACCTGCTCGAGATACTGCCGGAAGTTGTGCGCGAAGAGGCCGGCGAGCTTCCGGGCCGTCACGTCGTAGGCGGCCTTGTCGGCCCAGGTGTTCCGCGGCACGAGCACCTCCGGCGGCACGCCCGGGCAGGCGGTGATCGCGTCGAGCCCGAACACGTCGTCGGCCACGGCCGGGGCGTCTCGCAGCGCACCGGAGTGGATCGCGTCGATGATCGCCCGCGTGATCGAGAGCTTCATCCGCTTGCCGATCCCGTAGGAGCCCCCACTCCAGCCGGTGTTCACCAGCCAGACGTGCGCTCGGTGCTGCTTGATCTTCGCCGCCAGCAGTTCGGCGTACTTCATCGGATGCCAGACCAGGAACGGTCCGCCGAAGCAGGGGGAGAACGTGGCCTGCGGCTCCGTCACGCCCATCTCCGTGCCCGCCACCTTCGCGGTGTAGCCGCTGATGAAGTGATACATCGCCTGGGCCGGCGAGAGGCGGCTCACGGGGGGCAACACGCCGAAGGCATCGCACGTCAGGAAGATCACGTCGCTGGGATGGCCGGCGACGCAGGGGATCTTGGCGTTGCGGATGAACTCGATCGGATACGCCCCGCGGGTGTTCTGCGTGATGCTGGTGTCGTGGAAATCGACGTGGTGGCTGTCCTCGTCGTAGACAACGTTCTCGAGCACGGCGCCGAAACGGAGCGCCTGGAAGATGTCGGGCTCGGTCTCGGGCGCGAGATCGATTGCCTTGGCGTAGCAGCCTCCCTCGATGTTGAAGATCCCGGAGTCGCTCCAGCAGTGCTCGTCGTCGCCGATCAGCAGCCGCTTGGGATCGGCCGAGAGCGTCGTCTTGCCGGTGCCCGACAGGCCGAACAGGAGCGACGAGGCTCCCGTGTCGCGGTCGGCGGTGGCCGAGCAGTGCATCGAGAGGATGGAGCGCTTCGGGGCGAAGTAGTTGAGCATGGTGAACACGCCCTTCTTCATTTCTCCCGCGTATTCCGTGCCCAGGATCACCAGCTCCTTCGTCTCCAGCGACAGGTCGATGCTCGTCTTCGACGTCATGCCGTGGGTGCGGCGGTTGGCCGGAAAGCGGCCGGCGTTGTAGATCACCGCGTCGGGATCGCCGAACTCGGCCAGTTCCTCCTTCGTGGGCCGGATCAGCATCGTGTGCATGAACAGCGCGTGGTAGGGCCGCGAGCAGATCACGCGGACCTTGAGCCGGTGCTGCGGATCCCAGCCCGCGAAGGCGTCGATGCAGTAGAGGATCTCGCGGGTGTTGAGGTAATCCTTGGCCCGCTCGAGATTGATCAGAAAGGTCTCGTCGTCGATCGGCAGGTTGACGCTGCCCCACCAGACGTCGTTTTCCGACGCAGGGTGCTTCACGATCCGCTTGTCCTTGGGGGAGCGGCCGGTCTTCTCGCCCGAATAGGCGATCAGGGCTCCGGAATCGGCGATCGCGCTGCGGGCGTCGATGCGGAGAGCCTCCGCGTAGAGTTCGGCAGGGGCGAGGTTGCGGCGGACGTCGGCCACGGTGATGCCGTGGGCGGAGAGGTCGATGCGGCGCATGGTGCGGCAGGCTCCGAAAGGCGGACGGCGGGGCCGGCATCTTAGCGAGTGGGCGTGGGATCGGCGGCCCCGAACTCCTTGACAGAAAGTGTACGGGCGTATATGTTGTGCATGTCGTGGTGGTCAGGGTCGGTGTTTCATCGGCCGGTGCGTCGCGGATAGACTCGCGACATGGCCACCGTTCCGAACGACCGACCAGACCACCGACCGAGCGAACACCGGATGAGCGGGCCGAGCGTGGTGACGTTCGGCTTCGACGTCCTCGACCGCGTGGAGCAGGCGGTGGCGATGGTCAAGGAGCGGATGCGGCGGTCGGTGGCTGCCCTGGAGGCGGCGGGGATTCCCTACGCGGTTGCCGGTGGCCATGCCGTGGCCGCCTGGGTGGCACGGATCGATCCGGCGGCCGTGCGCACCACCGTGGACGTCGATCTGCTGATCGCCCGCGAAGACCTCGAGCGGGCGACGGCGGCCCTGGGAGCGGTCGGGTTCGTGCATGCCCATACGTTCGGTGTGCACATGTTCCTCGATGGCCCGGCCGGCAAGCCCCGGGAGGCGGTGCATCTCGTGTTCGCCGGCGAACTCGTGAAGCCCCACGATCCGGTGGCGGCGCCCGATCTCGCCGCCGTGGACGAACGCGAAGGGTATCGCATCGTTGATCTCGAGCGCCTGATCGTGATGAAGTTGACCGCCTTTCGCGACAAGGACCGCACACACCTTCGAGACATGATCGACGTCGGCCTGATCGACGCTACCACGCTCGACCGCCTGCCGGAACCGCTGCGGCCCCGGCTCCAGGAACTGCTCGACAGCCCGGAGGGCTGACGGCCGGTTGCCGGCTCCGTGGCACCTGCTTAAAATGCGGAACGTCAGGAGAGAGTCGCAAGACCGCCGAAGGCTGAACGCTCAGGCAAACGGACTGA
>JBBAVS010000052.1:16016-25718 GCA_040397585.1 Pirellulales bacterium | reverse complement strand
CGCTCGACTCGAGCAGGCCCATACCGGTGATTTACAGAAGAGACGTTACACCAACAGTCCAGGCCTGGGGTGGTGCTTGTGCAGGTTGAAAACCTGCACCCACTTTCGGGCGAAGTGGCCGCAGGTTTTGAACCTGCGGGGAGTCCAGGCCTGGGGTGGAACTTGTGCAGGTTGAAAACCTGCACCCACTTTCGGGCGAAGTGGCCGCAGGTTTTGAACCTGCGGGGAGTCCAGGCCTGGGGTGGAACTTGTGCAGGTTGAAAACCTGCACCCACTTCCGGCAGAGACTCCCTGCTAGGCCGCCGGCGCCAGGATCTCTTTCAGCGCCGAGGCGATGTCGGGGTATTGGAAGGTGAAGCCCGTGTCGAGGGCCACCCGCGGGATCACCCGCTGCGAGGCGAACAGCACCTGGGCAAACTCGCCGAACAAGAGCCGCAGGCCCAGGTACGGGGCCGGCATGAAGGCGGGCCGCCGCAGCTGGCGGCCGAGGGCCTTGGTGAACTCGCTGTTGCGGACGGGGTTCGGTGCGACGGCGTTGAGAGGACCCCGGATCGACGCGTGTTCGGCCGCATGCAGATAGAGCCGGGCCAGGTCGGTGACGTGCACCCACGGCATCCACTGGCGGCCGTTGCCCAGCGGTCCGCCCGCGCCGAGCTTGAAGGGAGTGAGCATCTTGGCAAGGGCGCCGCCCCCGGCGCCGAGCACGATCCCGGTCCGCTCGGTGACGACCCGCACGCCGAGCTCCTCGGCGGCAAACGCCTCCTGCTCCCAGGCCACGCACACGTCGGCGAGGAAGTCGTGCCCCGGGGACGCCGACTCGGTCAGCTCCTCGTCGCCGCGATCGCCGTAATACCCCACGGCCGACGCCGAGACGAGCACGGCCGGACGCTTCGATGCCTGGCGGATGCCCTGCACGAGATTGCGAGTGCCGATCACGCGGCTGTCGCGAATCCGCGCCTTCTGGGCCGCCGTCCACCGGTCCTCGGCGACCGACTCGCCCGCGAGGTGCATCACCGCCTCCACGCCGTCGAGGGCTTCGGCCGGGGGCGGGCCTGCCAGCGGATCCCAGCCGACGATGCGGCCGGCGAGGTGGCCGATCGACTGCCGCGCGCGATCGGGATTCCGCGTCACCACGGTCGGCCTGTCGAGCATGCGGAGCACCCGCGGCCCCACCATTCCGGTCGCTCCCGTGACGAGTGTCTTCATGGGGTTCCCCTGCGCATGTCAGCCATTTCGGGCCGCCTGGCGCCGGCCCTGCGGGCCCGCCTGTTCCAAACAGCGGCGGAAGTATAGACAGAACAGATCCCGCCCGGCGCCTCCCGCGTTTCCCGCCTTGATCACCCTGCCGTTTCCGCCGCGCAGCAGCCTCCGCCGCGACCTCCTCGTGTCGACGATCGACGCGATGGCATTCAGCGTGATGGTGGGTTGCGGCGAGACCTACTTCTCCGCGTTTGCGCTGGCCCTGGGGCTGGGGCCGGTGGCCGCCGGGATGGTGGCGAGCGTGCCGATCCTCATGGGGGCCCTCCTCCAGCTCGCCGCGCCCCTGGCGGTCGCGCGGATCGGGAGCAATCGCCGCTGGGTGATCGCCTGCACGGTCGTCCAGGCGGCGTGCTTCGGTCCGATGGTCTGGTGGGCGCTCCGCGGCCATGCCCGGCTTTGGGAACTGCTCCTGGCCGCCAGCCTCTACTGGTCGGCCGGGATGGCGAGCGTCCCCGCCTGGACCGCCTGGATGGCGACGCTCGTGCCCGACAATCTCCGCACGCCCTACTTCGCCAACCGCAACCGGCTCGGCCAGTTTGCGGTGTTCCTCGGGTTCGCGGTGAGCGGCCTCGTGCTCCAGTGGGGCGAGGCCCACGACGGCCTGCTCACGGCCTTCGCCGCGATGTTCGTCGTGGCCGGGCTGGCGCGGCTGGTCTCCACCGCCTGCCTGTGCGCGTGCCGCGAGCCGCGGCCACCGGGAGTGCAGGCGAACGCCGCTGCCGACGCGGTGCCCCTGGCCCGGCGGGTCGCGGGAGCGCTGCGGGGCATGGCCGGCCGCCGGTCGGGGCTGCTCGTCGCCTACCTCTGCTGCTTCGTGTTCGGCACGCAGCTGGCGGCCCCGTATTTCATCCCCTACATGCTCCGCGAGCTCGGCTTCTCCTACCACGCCTTCATGCTCGTGTATGGAACGAGCTTCCTGGCCAAGGCCCTCCTGCTTCCGGCCATCGGCCGGCTCGCCTCGCGGGTGGGGCCGCTGCGGCTGATCTGGCTGGCGAGCCTCGCGATCGTGCCCCTGGCGCTGCTCTGGCTCCCCTCGAACAACATCGCCTACCTCTGCGGGGTGCAGGTGCTGGCCGGCGCGTGCTGGGCCGCCTACGAGCTCGCCGTGATGCTGATCTTCTTCCAGGAGGTCGAGGCCGACGAGCGGACGGGCGTGGTCACCGTCTACAACCTGGGAATCGCCGTGGCCACTGTCGCCGGCGCGGCCACCGGCGGGCTGATTCTCCGCTCGCTCGGCGAGACCTGGCAGGCGTATGCCACCGTGTTCGCGACGTCGTGCCTCGCCCGGCTGGTGGTGATCCCGATCCTCCACCATGCCCGGCGGCGAGCCTGACGTCAGCCCGCGGGCATCGACGCTTCGCGGGACAGGCTGTCGAGGAACGTGCGAGCCTTGCCGTATTCGCCCGCCGGGTAGTCCGTCACCCGCTGCTTGAGGGCGTCGATGAACGTCGTGATCGTCTGCTGGATCGCCTGGTAGTCGGAGAACTGGATGCTGCCGCCGACCGCGGCGCGATGCGCGAAGAGCGGGTCGAGCCGGTCGCGGTAGGGCTTGAAGCCGTCGTCGGTGAGGACGAGCGGATACTGGATGTGGCCCGTCACCGGGTCGAGCTGCGTCGAGCCGAGCCGCGGCGGGGCGGCCGACTTCGCCATCCGGATCGCCTGCTCCTGCGTCACCCGCGGCCCCGCCTCCTCGGCCCGCTTCTCCCGGTTGTCCTTCCGCATCTCGAAGTAGGACTCGGTCCAGCGGAGCCGGTTTTGGATGTCGAGCGTCTTGGCGTCTTCCCAGTTCTTCGCGGCCTCCGAGTTCTGGAGGTTCTGATAGGCCTGGGCCCGCAGCACCTCCGACATGCCGTAGTCGGCCGCCTGGCCGGCGGTCGAGGCGAAGCCGCCGCGGTTGAAGCCCATGCCGCCCCACTGGGCGGCGGCAACGCCGGCGCTCAGGCAGCAGCAGGTGGCGAGGAGCAGGCGGAAGGACGGTGTCGTCGCGGGGATCATGGCAGGAGCCTCGAGGGACGTGGGCGGATCGAGTGCGATGCGGCTCGGAAAACTCACGATGCCGAAAAACCGGCAATAAGTATACTCTCACTCCGTCCGATGGGCGATGGAGATTTGACCGGCCGCGACGGCATCGGGCCGGCCGCGGCCCGCGCGACGAGACTCGTTTTCGGGAGCACCAGCCAGCATGATCCGCCAGCGTCATCCGTTCCTGTCGGCCGCGTTCACCGTCGCGATGGCAGCCCTGCTGGGCGCGGGATGCGCGGAGACCAAGCAGGCCCCCCGTCCGGCCGCGAAGGCCGAAGCTGCGGCGCAGGCCAAGGCGGAGGCGACCGTCGGCAAGAGCCTCGCGCCCGCCGCGGAGCCGGCCGCGCCGGCGGCCACGAGCGGTGAAGATGGCCCTGTGACCGCGGTCGCCGACCTCGTGAAGAAGCTCGGGGGTGCCGCGGCTGCCGATGACCGCGTGCTGGTGATCGACGAGCTCGGCGCCATCGGCCAGAACGCCCGTCCCGCGACGGACTCCCTCATCGCAGCCTTCGCCGACACCGACGCCCGTGTCCGCTGGCATGCCGCGCGGGCGGTCGGCCTGATCGGGGAGGATGCCCGAGCGGCGATCCCGGCGTTGGTGAAGCTGCTGGGCGACGCCGACCCGATCGTGGTCACGCAGGCCGCCGCGGCGCTCGGCTCGATCCGCGAGGACGACGGTCGCGAGCAGATTCCGGCCGCCGATGCCGCGATCTACGCGACGGTGATCGACCCGCTGGCCAAGACGGCGGTCCATGCCGATGGCCGTGCCCGCCGGGCGGCAGTGCGGGCCCTGCGCCGCTACAAGTCGCTTGCCGACCTGGGGCCGATCGTCGCGAAGCAGCTCGCCGACGCGGATCCGGGCGTGATCGTGGCGGCGCTGCAGACGCTGGCCGACATGGGCGACGACGCCGTGCCGTTTCTGATGGAGGCGCTCAAGGACCCGAAGTCGAAGTACTGGGCGGAGATCGCTCTGGCGGAGCTCGGCCCCGACGCGGCCCCGGCCACGGCCGCGCTCGCCGCCGCTGCGGAAGACGGGCCGACCGAAGAGCGGCTGCAGGCCCTCCTCACCCTCGCCGCCATCGGTGACCGGGCGGCGGCGGCGGCCCCGGTGGCCGTCAAGGCGCTCGAATCCGACGATGCCGCCCTCCGCCTGCCCGCGGCGTTCGCGCTCGGTCGCATGAAGGCCGCCGCCGGCGACGAAAGCCTGAAGAAGGTCGCGGCTGGAGACGATCCGTTTCTCGGCGGCGTGGCGGCGTGGGCGCTCGCCCGCATCCATCCCGAAGACCAGGCCCTGGTGGCCGACGCCGTCACGCGGCTCCGCCAAGGCCTCGCCAATGCCGATCCCGATGCTCGGGCCGCGTGCATCAACGGGCTTTCCGATCTCGCGGGCTCGCTGGGCGACGACGCACGCACGCAGCTCGCCGGCGAGTTCGCGGGCCTGCTCGCCGACGCCGATCCCACCACGGGCCGGTCGGCCGGTGCCGCTCTGATCCGCCTGGGCAGCCCGGCGGTGGCGGCGCTGCGAGCCAAGCTTGCCGACCCCGCGCTGCGGCTCAACGTGATCGAGATCCTGTCGGTGATGGGTCCGGCTGCGAAGCCGGCACTCGGCGACCTCGTGACCGCCCTCGGCGACGCCGACCCGCTTTGCCGCGGCGATGCGGCGGTGGCGATTGCGGCCCTCGGGGCCGATGCGGCGGAGGCCGTGTCGCCGCTGCAGAAGATGCTGGCCGACGCGTCGGCCACGGAGGGGGAGCGGTATGCCGCGGCCTATGCGCTGGGCAGGATCGGCCCGGCTGCCGCCGCGGCGGCGCCGGTGCTCCGCGAGTTGGCCCAGTCGGAGGATGAAATGCTGGCGACGGTGGCCACGTGGGCGGGCCTGAAGATCAAGCCCGACGATGCGTCGCAGTTCGAGGCCGCCATTCCGCTCCTCCGCCGGGCGCTCCGCGGCGACCGCGGCATGGTGCGGCTCGAGGCGGCCGTGGCGCTTGGCGACATCGGGCCGGCGGCCGCGTCGGCCATCCCGATCCTGGAGCTGGTCTCCGAAGAAGACTCGGTGAAGGAAGTCCGGGTCGCCGCCGCCGCCGCGCTCGCGAAGATTCGCGCGGGCCGCTGACGCGCCGGTCGCGATCAGCCGGCGCGGCTGAGGATCGCCTTGGCCGCCATGTCGTCGATCTTGGCCTTGGGCAGCAGGGCCCAGCTGCGTCCGGACTCGATGAACACGGTGGTCTGCGGACTGGTGACCCGCTGGAGGAAGAACCAGCACCGCGAGAGATGCCGCTCGTCGTTGGCCGCCGAGATCACCACGAGGTCGAACACGCCGAGGTGGTTGCAGACTCGGGCGAGCGCCGAATCGACGTTGCCGGGCACCAGCTGCACGCGGGCCTTGCCGTGGAGCCGCTGGTGGGCTTCCTTGAGCGACACGCCGGGGGGATCGCTGGGGCCGCGGCTCTCGAACCGATCGACGCCCACGTAGGTCACCTCGGTGGCGGGCAAGGCCGACGTCGCCACCTCGAGCAGCCGCTCCGTGCGGGCGAGCAGGCCGACGCCCAGCTCCAGGATGCGGCGGGGCGGTGTCTTGAGGGTGTGCCGGTAGATGGGCCGCTCTCCAGCCGGCCGGGAGAGCCGCGTGAGCCAGAGCGAACGGATCATCCCCAGCCGTCCCATGGAAGCCCCTTCGTGTTGCGCCATCGAGGGCGTCCATGCCCTCCCCGGGTGCATCGGCGTCCGCGGGGGTGGTGCTGGAAGGGGGGCGAGCCTTCCGTCAGACCTTGCCGAACCGCCACGCCAGTGAAAACCGGCCCCTCCGTTTCGGCCGGCCAGCGTCTGGTAAAGTACGAGGCCCGGTGACGACGTTTTCCTCCGCCTCCTTCCCGCCATGCCCACCACCGCACGCACGCTGCTCGACAAGATCTGGGACGATCACGTGGTCTGCTCGCCCGCCGGCGAGCTGCCGCTCCTCTACATCGACCGCCATCTCGTCCACGAGGTGACCAGCCCGCAGGCCTTCGAGGGCCTGCGGCTCGCCGGCCGCAAGGTCCGCCGGCCCGAGGCGACGTTCGCGACGCCCGATCACAACGTTCCCACCAGCGATCGCCGCCTGCCGATCGCCGACCCGGTCTCGAAGCAGCAGATCGACACGCTGCGGGCCAACTGCCGCGAGTTCGGCGTGCGGCTCTTCGACCTCGACGATGCCGATCAGGGCATCGTGCACGTGATCGGGCCGGAACTCGGGATCACGCAGCCGGGCATGACGATCGTGTGCGGCGACAGCCACACGGCCACGCACGGAGCCCTCGGGTCGCTGGCCTTCGGCATCGGCACGAGCGAAGTGGAGCACGTGCTGGCCACGCAGACGCTCCGGCAGGCGAAGCCGAAGTCGCTCGAACTCCGAGTCGAGGGGCGGCTGCCTTCGGGCGTGACCGCCAAGGACATCGTGCTCTACCTGATCGGGAGGCTCTCGACTGAAGGGGGCGTGGGGCACGTCATCGAATACACCGGCGCGTGCATCCGCAGCCTCGGCATGGAGCAGCGGATGACGGTCTGCAACATGTCGATCGAGGCCGGGGCGCGGGCCGGGATGATCGCCCCCGACGCGGTCACCTTCGACTACCTCCGTGGCCGCGATCTGGCGCCCAAGGGGGCCGCCTTCGAGGCGGCGGTGGCCCGCTGGGAGAAGCTGCCGAGCGATCCCGGGGCCGTGTACGACCGCGTGGAGATCTTCCAGGCGGCCGACGTGGTGCCGCAGGTGACCTGGGGCACGAACCCCGCGCAGGTCACCGGCGTCGATGCCACGGTGCCCGATCCCGGCAGGTTCACCGATCCCAACGACCGCTCGAGCGCCGAGCGGGCTCTGGAGTACATGGGCCTCGCGGGAGGCACGCGGATCGTCGACATCCCGCTCGACCGCGTGTTCATCGGCTCGTGCACCAACAGCCGGATCGAAGATCTGCGGGCGGCGGCGAGCGTCATCCGCGGCTACCGCGTGGCGGCGACGGTGCGGGCGATGGTGGTGCCGGGCAGCGGCCGCGTGAAGCGGCAGGCCGAGGCGGAGGGGCTCGACCGGGTGTTTCGCGAGGCCGGGTTCGACTGGCGGGAGGCGGGCTGCAGCATGTGCCTCGGCATGAACCCCGACACGCTCGCACCACAGGAGCGGTGCGCCTCGACGAGCAATCGCAACTTCGAGGGGCGGCAGGGGAAGGGGGGCCGCACCCATCTCGTGTCGCCGGCGATGGCCGCGGCGGCCGCCGTGCGGGGGCACTTCGTCGACATCCGCGATTGGCAGTTCAAGTAGGAGCCCGACCGCATGCAGCCATTCACCACCCACACCGGGATCGTCGCCGCCCTCGACCGGGCCAACGTCGATACCGACCAGATCATCCCCAAGCAGTTCCTCAAGCGAATCGAGCGGACCGGCTTCGGCCAGTTCCTGTTCTTCGACTGGCGGTTCCTCGCCGACGGCGGGCCGAACCCCGAGTTCGAGCTCAACAAGCCTGCGGCCGCGGACGCGAGCGTGCTGCTCGCCCGCCGCAACTTCGGCTGCGGCTCCAGCCGGGAGCATGCCCCGTGGGCGCTGGCCGACTACGGCTTCCGCGCGGTGATCGCCCCGACGTTCGCTGATATCTTCTTCAACAACTGCTTCCAGAACGGCATGGTACCGATCCGCCTCGACGAGGCAGATGTGGAAGAGCTGTTCCGGCGGACCGCCGCAGCGGCTGCGGCCGGCGGTCAGTACCGCATGACGGTCGATCTCCGGGCCTGCACGGTCTCCGACGACGCCGGCTTCTCGAGGTCGTTCACGGTCGATCCGTTCCGGCGGCAGTGCCTGCTCGAAGGGCTCGACGACATCGGCCTCTCGCTCCGCCACACCGCCGAGATCGCGGCCTGGGAAGCGGCCCACGGCCTCCCGGCCGTGTCGGGCTGACCCCATGCGCCGCGGCAATCTCGTCGCCTGGCTCGAGGCTGCCTTTCTGATGGCGGCTGGGCTCGCGGCGGGGGCCGGTGCCACTTTCGCCCGCGGGCCTGACCGTGTCACCCCGCTGGGCATCGAGGCCGAAGGAATCACGCGGCTCGCGGTCTCCCCCAACGGGCAGACCGTCTATGCGGTGGACCAGTCGCAGAGGAGCATCGTGGCGATCGATCCGTTCGTCCCGGGACGGCGGCGCGACGTGGTCGCTGCCGTGGCCGAGGAGGGAGCGTTTCGACCGGCGGCGCTGGCCGTGCTACCCGGCGATATCGTCGCGGTGGTCAACCGAGTCGATGACGAGTGGTCGCTGGCGACCTATCGGCTGCGGCCGGGAGAGCCGGTCGACGCGGGGCGGCCCCTGCAGGAACTTGCGTTCGGACGCGGCGCCGGGCCCGAGGCGGCGGCCATGGCTGTGAGCCGGAGCCGGGGCTGGTGCGTGGTGGCGGGGCTGCCGACCCCGCTGCCGCCGCTGATCCGGCTGGCCTTCGCCGGGCCGGGCGTGCGGCGAAGGCGGGATGATCAGGGGGCGGCCGGTGCGCTCGGCCGCCCCGTCGCGGTGGCGATCGGCCCTGCCGACGAACTCGTGACGACCGAGGCGGCCGCGGCCAGTGGCGCGGCCATCCTCGTGTTCACCGCGCCAGGCGGCCGCGAAGTCCTTCGGCTCGACACCGGGCTGGCCGACGTCCGCGGTGTGGCCTTCACCCGCGACGGCTCGGCGCTCTATGCGATCGCCGGCGAGGTGGCCGGCCGCGAGCCGCAGCCCGCCGGCCTGTGGCGGCTCGACGCGGTGTTTCGCGAGGGCCGGCAGGCCGTGCGACCAACGTGCGTGGTCCCGCTTGCTGAACCACACGCTGTGGCAGCGGTCTCGGACCGGAGCCTGGTCGTCGTGCACGGCGTCGGGCCACGCTCGCTGAGCCGCATCGACGTGACCGATGCCGATCTGGCCGACGAGGCCGCTGGGAAAGAGAAACGCCACGAGGAGGAATCACGATGAGTGTGTCGAGGCGCGAGAAGATCGAGGCGCTGCTGAAGGACGAGCCGCAGGACGTGTTCCTGCGGTACAGCCTGGCGCTGGAGCTCGAGTCGGCGGGGGAGTGGGAGGCGGGACTCGAAATCCTCGAGCAGCTCGCCCGGGAGTCGCCCCCGTACGTGCCCGCGTTTCACATGGCCGGCCAGCATCTCGTGCGGCACGGCCGCATCGACGACGCCCGACGGGCGCTCCGCGAGGGGATCGATGTGGCCCGCGCTGCCGGCGCAGCGCATGCCGCCGCCGAGATGGCCGAACTGCTCACGAGCCTCGGCACGGCCGGCGAGGGCTGAACGGCCGGTGGGTCCCACGTGGGTGCAGGTCGTGAGAAGTGGGTGCAGGTGTCCCAAAAGCGGGTGCAGGTTTTCCAAGAGTGGGTGCAGGTCTTCCAAGAGTGGGTGCAGGTTTTCCAAGAGTGGGTGCAGGTTTT
>JBBAVS010000052.1:14488-15916 GCA_040397585.1 Pirellulales bacterium | reverse complement strand
GGGTGCAGGTCTTCCAAGAGTGGGTGCAGGTTTTCCAAGAGTGGGTGCAGGTTTTTAACCTGCACAAGCAGCAAAATCGGCGCCGGGTCCCGCAGGTTGAAAACCTGCGGCCACTTTCAAACCTGCGGCCACTTACAAACGAGCGGCCACTCCAAGACGAGCGGCCACTTTCAAACCTGCGGCCACTCCAACACGAGCGGCCACGCTCGTCAGCCGAGGGCCGGGGCCGGCTCCGCGGCTTCGGACCCGTGGGTGATCGTGAAGCCGAGATCCTCGATCATCCGGTAGTCGGCCTCGGGGAGCTGGCCCTTGGTGGTCAGGTAGTCACCCACGAAGATCGAGTTGGCGGCGTAGAGGCCGAGGGCCTGCAGGCTGCCGAGGTGGATCTCACGACCGCCGGCGATGCGGATCTCGGCCGCGGGATTCACCAGCCGCATCATGGCAAGGCCGCGGAGGCAGTCGCGGGGCGTGAGCCGGTTGACGTGTTCCAGCGGCGTGCCGTCGATCGAGTTGAGGAAGTTGAGCGGGATCGACTCCACCTCGAGGGCCCGCAGCTCGAAGGCCATGTCGATGAGGTCGTCGTTCCGCTCCCCCATTCCCATGATGCCGCCGCTGCAGAGTTCCAGCCCTGCCGAGCGGCAGGCGGCGAGGGTGGCGACGCGATCGGCATAGGTGTGAGTGGTGCAGACCTCGCCGTAGTACCGCTCGCTGGTGTTGAGGTTGTGGTTGACCTTGTTCACGCCGGCCGCGGCGAGCTGCTTGGCCTGGTCGGGCGTGAGCAGCCCGAGGCAGGCGCAGATGTTGAGGCCGTAGGTCTGCTTGATGCGCGGCGTGATCTCGCAGACGAAGTCAATCTCCCGCTGGGTCGGCCCGCGGGCGGAGATCACGATGCAGAAGGTCTTCGACTGCCGCTCGGCGGCGAGCTTCGCCGCCTCCATCAGCTTGGGGGCGGAGAGGAGGTTGTATCGCGGAATCTCGGCGTCGGAGACCTTCGACTGCGAGCAGTAACTGCAGTCCTCCGGGCAGAGGCCGCTCTTGGCGTTCATCAGGAAGAACAGCTGCACGGTGGTGCCGAAGTGCCGGTGGCGCACGCGATAGGTGGCCGCCAGCAGATCGAGGAGTTCCACGTCGGCCGACTCGAGGATCGCCCGGGCTTCCTCGCGTTCGATCGAACCGCCGGCGAGCACGCGGTCGGCGAGGGCCTGCCAGCGGCCGGGGGTGATGTCGCGGGAGACTTCGGCGAGGGACATGCGGCGTGTTCCTTCGGAGACGGGAAGCGCCGCCGCGGGCTGCCGCGGCGGCGAGCCCAGAATGTACGCGATTCCCGCCCCGCGCGGGAAACACCCCGGATCTTCGGCCAAGCGACCGCCGCTTCTCAACCGGGAACAGTGGCCGCAGGTTTTCAACCTGCGGGGAGTGGGGCGGGGG
>JBBAVS010000052.1:0-14388 GCA_040397585.1 Pirellulales bacterium | reverse complement strand
CCCACTTCCGAAAAAGTGGCCGCAGGTTTTCAACCTGCGGGGAGTGGGGCGGGGGGCATGTGCAGGTTGCAAACCTGCACCCACTTCGGCAACCAGCACCCACTTCCGAAAAAGTGGCCGCAGGTTTTCAACCTGCGGGGAGTGGGGCGGGGGGCATGTGCAGGTTGCAAACCTGCACCCACTTCGGCAACCAGCACCCACTTCAAAACCGGCCCCCACTGGGGAGCCTGCACGCGAGCGCCGTCAGCCGCCGGCGTAGAAGATGGCCCGGGAGCTCAGAGCCTTTTGGCGGCGACGAAGCCGAGGCGTGGCGATCATCCGCGACTCGATGGCATCGGCGACCAGATGCTGGTCGATCTCGGTCCCGGCGACGGCGAGGTCGTCGAAGGCCTCTTCGAAGTCGAGCACCTCGGCGATCGGCCAGACCGGGGTCGCGCGAACCGTGCAGCATTCGCCGGCGACCTGCGTGGCGAGCAGGATCGTCGTGCGGCCGGACTGCGGGGCAGGGCGGGTGGTCGTGGCGTTCATGGCGGTGCTCCTGAAGGGAGGTCGGCGACGCGTCGCGTCGTCGGTGATTCTTCCTGCATACGGCGTGCCATTGCCGAGTGTTCGCCCGGAAAGCAGCACCGAACCCCGCCAGCCCGCACGTCTTTCCCAGCTTCACTCCCGGTCGTGGCAGCTGGAGAACCAGTGCCGTCCAGGCAGCTTGGTCGGACGCAGGCGGCCGGTAAGTTTTTCAGGCCGGGGGGACGCGGATACGTCGAACGTTCAACGATCGCCCGAGTCGGCGGCGTCGCCCGTGCCGTCGGTTCCCACCTTCTCGCCGCTGCGGATCCGGTCACGAATCTTCGCCGCGAGTTCGTAGTCCTCCGCCTTGACGGCGTCGGCGAGCTGCTCGCTGAGCGTCCGGCCGACTTCGTACCGCTGCCGCACGCTCTCCCGCATCTCGCGAAGCCGCTTCACGAGTTCGTCTTCCTCGAACTGCTCACTGGCGTCGTAGCGGGCGAAGAGGTCACGAAAGGAGGCCAGCCCGGCATTGATCTCGCCGATCGCCGCCTCCGCGCCGTGCTCCTCCAGGGCGGCCAGCGCCGACGCCTGCACGCGGTGAAAGAGCACGAACGGCCGATACTGCTCATGCGACAGCGTCCACTCCTCGTCCGCCGAGTGCTGCCGGACGAAGTCCATGAAGGCGAGGCTGTGGTCGGCGTCGCGGGCTGCCCTGCGGTATTCCCGCAGCGAGAGCCAGCAGAGCCGCCGTTGGTAGTACTGGGCGAACTCGCGGTCGGCCTCCGCGCATTGCTCCTTCGTGAGCCGGAAGGCGTCGCCCTCGCGGATCACCTCACCGACGAGGTAGTCGTAATACGTCTCGGCGCCGTTGGGCCGCTGGCCGTCGGGCCGGAGGTCCGTCTCCATCTGCACGACCCCCATGTCGATCCGCATCTGGAGCACTTCGCGTCCAGCCCGGGTCTTGATCAGGCGGGCGTTGACCTCCCCGGGCCGGAACTGCCAGGCGCGGAGGAGCGAGTCGATGTCGCGGGGGGACGGCATGGTGAATCCTTCGGAAAGCGGAGGCGAGCCTCGCTGCTCGCCGACCGATTATACCGCCGGTCGCCGCCGGGGCAGCGAGGCTCAGGCATCCGGCCGTTGCCGCATCTGCTTGGTCTGCGACCGGCGCTTCTTGACATCGAGCCGCTTCGCCACCGCTGAACGCGGGGTGCGGGTGGGCCGCCGCCGCTTGGGTGGCGTGAGGGCGCCGCGAATCACGTCGGACAGTCGGTC
Organism: Pirellulales bacterium; assembly: GCA_040397585.1. Lineage (GTDB taxonomy): Bacteria > Planctomycetota > Planctomycetia > Pirellulales > UBA1268 > QWPN01. The sequence continues at coordinate 12,609 of JBBAVS010000052.1, read as the reverse complement.
GAGACAGTCGGCGACGTTCCGCGACTGGTCGCGGTGTACCTGGCTCGCGATCACGAGCGTGCCCGCGCCGGCCAGCCGCGACTTCTCACGGGCGAGGACCCGGTGGCGGACGTCGTCGGGCAGGTGCGGCGAGCCTGCCACGTCGAACCGCAGCATCGCCTTGCTGCTCGTCCGGTTGACATGCTGGCCGCCGGGGCCACTGGAGCGGGCGAACTGCCAGTCCAGGGCCTCGGCCGGGATCACCACCTCGCGGCGGCCGTCGCTGACGTGCAGGGATTTCGAGCGGGGCATGGGAGTCTCCGCGACGAGTATGCGCCACCCATGGGCCGCGACGAAAGCGGACGGCAGGCCACGGAGTTGTCAAGAGGGTTTGCCGGGCGAGGTGCTGTCAGCGGTCGAGTCGTCCGGAATCTCGCGGCGCACGCTCGTGGCGCTCGCGGCGGACGCTTCTCTGGACAGTCCGCGCAGACCCCTCCCATACTTCCGGCCCATGAGGCGGGCGTTCACGCCGTCACGACGGACGGCGCCACCCGGAGGAAGCACGACCATGTTTGAACTTGCGGTCAGCGAACTGACCAGCCCCCGCTGGGATCTCCAGGATGAGGTCGAGCGGGCGGCCGCGCACGGGTTCGACGCGATCTCACTCTGGCGGCCCAAGGTGTCCGATGTCGGGGCCGCCACCGCCGCCGCGCTGGTCGCGATGGCCGGGATCCGAGTGTCGAGCCTTCAGTGGGCGGGAGGATTCACGGGGGGCGATGGCCGCTCGTTCGCCGAGAGCATCGACGATGCCGTCGAGGCGATCGCGACGGCCGCGACCCTCGCAGCCCCGGTGCTGATCGTCCACAGCGGCTGCCGCGGCGGCCATACCCGGAGCCACGCGGCCCGGCTCCTCGTGCAGGCCCTCGACACCCTCGCCCCGATCGCGGGCCGCGCCGGGGTGACGCTGGCCCTCAAGCCCACGCATCCTGCCGGAGCGACTGGGTGCAGTTTTCTCGCCGGTCTCTCCGAGGCGATCGAACTCGTGGACCGCTTCGACGATCCGGCGGTCCGCCTCGCACTCGACCTCTGGCACTTTGGCGACTCCGCGGAGCTTGCCCCGCTCCTGCCGCGGCTGGCCGACGCGGCCGCCGTGGTGCACGTCGCCGATCGCTGTGGTTCACCGTCCGTCGCCGCCGACCGCCTGCCGGCCGGGCACGGCAGCCTCCCGCTCGAGCGGCTCGTGGGCGAGTTGATCGCCCTCGGGTACCGCGGCACGGTGGAGTTCGATCCCGTCGGCGAGGCGGTCGAGATCCTCGGCTACGAGGGAGTCTGGCAGGAAACGCGGCTCGTGGCGGAGACCTGGAGCGACCGGCTGGCGATCGGCCGGAGCGGGCCGGTGGGGGTGGGCCGCAGGTTGCTGGCAGGTCACCTCCGGGCCGCCGCCACCTCGGGCTCTCGCAGATCCCATGCCTCCAGCCACACCGGCTCGCCGGGCTGAAGGCCGAAATCCTCGCGGAGCCGTGCATCGAAGTCGTCCATGTGGGCCGCGCCGTAGAAGATCGCGATCCGGCGGCGTCCCTCGGTGATTTCGTCTTGGAGCACGTCGAGGGCGGCGGCGTTGCGATCGGTGATCAGCGTGGAGCCCTCCTCGCCGCCGAATGCCGCGGTGAGCACGTCCATGTCGGTGAACTGCTCGGCCATCATCCGCCGGAGCCGCATCTGCCGCTCGGGGCCGGAGCCGAAGAGAATCCCGAAGAGCTCGCCGACGCTCACATCGCCCCCGCCCGCTCCGCGGTCCGCGCGGGCCATGCTCTCCCGCATCAGCCGCGTGAACATGGTCCACCAGCTCTCACCCCGCTTGGCCATCGCCGCGTCGAACTCCTTGGGCGAGAGGTCGGCATGGACGAAGTTCGGCGCCGCGTAATCGATGCTCTCGAGCTGGAACTCCAGGCCGAGCGCCGCCTTCAGGCTCTGCTGCGCGGAGCCGATCGCACCGGCCGGCTTGCGGCCCGGCTTGGGGACGCGGGCATGGGGCGGGGCCACGAGTTCGTAGAGCACCGCGTCGTAGTCGGCGAAGAGCCGATCGAGCGTCTCGTAATAGTCGGCCCCGCCGACGTGCACGGCCGCCACCAGATCGACCTGGAGGGGCGTCCGGCGTCCGGCCCGCGCGGCGTCGGCGGCCGACTCCCGGTATTCCACGATCGCGGTGTCGAGCGACACCGGAGAGTCGTCGTCATCGCGGGTGAGGCGGAGGAACTCGACCTCCGGACGGGCCTCGGGCCGCGCGTCTGCGGCGGGGCGATCCGCCGCGGCGGCCGCGGTGGCAAGCAGGGCAAGGATGGCGACGCTGGCGAGAAGGCGCATCGTTCCGGGCTCCGGGATGGGAGGAGGGGCAGGCCGGCAGGCGCCGGGGATATTCGCAGGATAGCCGAGCCGTCCCATCCTGCCACGGATCGGGCGGGGCCGACCCCAGAAAACCGGCACAGGCGTCAGGGTCTGCCAAGTTTCGTCAACCCGATCGACCCGCACGACCGATACCTCAGGAGAATCCGCAGTGGCGGACGACGGCTCCTGCTCCACAGGACACAGAAGCGATGGCTACGACAAACGGTTTCCGGCGGCTGACGGCGATCCTTACCACCGTGGCGGCACTGGTCGCGACGGCCCTGCCGACGCTGGCCGGGCAGAACTGGATGCCGCTCGTGCCGGATCAGGACTTCTACGACTTCCAGCTGTTCGCGCCGCCGGACCTGCAGAATTATGCCATCCGCCAGGATCCCCGCGAGGGCATCTTCTTCACCTACGACCGCACCTTCTGGGCGTTCACGCCCGCGCAGTCGCGGCCGATCCTCAACGACTTCTTCATTCCCGTGCAGCCGCTGAGCCCGTACTCGGTCGCCCAGCTCAACAACGACCTGATCCGATCCGGCAATCCGGCCTCCGGGCTCTACATCTTCGGTTCCGATCCCCTGCGGCTCGACCTCAACACGAACTGGATGCGGACGGTCATGTCGTGGGGCAACCGCTTCGAGGGTGGCTGGATCTACGACGACTACGGCATGCTCTTCAACTACTACAACTCGGGCCCGCAGAGCCAGAATTTCGTGACGACCAACTCGTTCGCCGTCAACTCGCCCACGACCACGTTCTCGCAGGAGGTGGCCACCGGCGGCGGCGGTCTGATCAACGGCGGCCTGCCGATCGTCGTCACCACGATCACGTCGGAGAGCCCCCCGCCCGACCACATCATTACGCAGACCCTGACACAGAAAAACACAACCGAACTCACCTCGGCGGGCTTCGCCTGGGCGGTGCGTCGGAACCTCTCGGCGGCCGGCTCTGGCGAGCTCCGTACCATGCGGTTCACGTTCGGTCCCCGCTACCTCCAGGTGGCCGACCGGTACAGCATCGATTACTCCAGCAACCAGCAGTCGTTCATCGACGGCTGTCCGCAGGGCGACTTCTGCCCCTTGCAGAACGGCGGCTGGGACACGTCGGCCTACAACAACATCGCGGGCCCCGAGTTCGGGCTGAACTACGTGATGGAGAAGGGCCGCTGGTCGCTCGAGACCGACCTCCGGTTCACCGCCGGCATGAACTGGCAGAACACCCTCTACCGCGGCTCGAACTTCCCGGCCGCGCTCGGGGCCGACTACTTCCGCTCCACCTACACCTTCGCCAACTCGATCTCCCAGACCGCCAACAACGCGACGTCGGTCTCGGCGCCGCCGCTGTTCGTGCAGATCTACGGCCTCGGTCAGACGAATGCCACCAATAGCGCGGAGCACAACTTCGTGTTCGCCCCGCTCGGTGAGTGGCGGCTGCGGGGTCGGTATCGCGTCAGCAAGGCGATCTCGCTCAACCTCGGCTACACGGGCATGTGGCTTGGCGGGATCACACGGGCGAGCACCAACACCGCGTTCCGAGCCGAGGAGAAGCCGGTCGTGACGGCGACCCAGAACGGACCCCCGATCCAGTCGCCGGTGTACGACGCGCAGGGCAACATCACCGGCTATAACGCGGTTCCCTCGTGGACACCGCCGCCGGTGCAGGCCCCCAGCCGCGATGGATCGACGAACAGCCAACTCCGCGTCTACAACAGCATCGGTCCCCGGGCCGGCAACGACCTCGGCTACATGTTCGTCAACGGCGTGGACTTCGGCATCGAGGTCAACTACTGAGGTTTTCGCGGGGCCATCCCTGGCCCCCGCGAAAACGGTCGGCCGCGGGGAACGCGCAAGGGTTCCCCTGGCCGACGGGCACCGCGTCCGGCGGTGCCTGAACACAGCTGCGGGGCCATCCCTGGCCCCCGCGAAAACGGTCGGCCGCGGGGAACGTCGCGGCACTCACCCAAACATCCACCGCACCACGGCGGACCAGCGAGGGGCTGCCCATGCCCGGGAGCCGGGCTCTGGGAGCAAGCGCAGGCAGGATGCCGAAGCGCAGCGGACAGGCAGTGAGCCGAGGCCGGGAGGGCCGAGGCAAACGTCCGGCGACGGGCGTGGGTAGCCCCGAGCGGCGGGGTCATCACCGCGCAGGAATCCGCAGGTTGAAAACCTGCGGCCACGTGCAAACCTGCGGCCACGTGCAAACCTGCGGCCACGTGCAAACCTGCGGCCACTTCGCTACCAGCCCGCGGCGATCCAGTCGCCGGTCGCGCCGCGGATGTCGGCGAGCTTGGTGAGGCGGTCGAAGAGCGGCTGCCAGAGCGGGTCGGCCGCGACCGGCTCCACATCCTGCGGCAGCGGCACCGGAAGGCCGGCGGCATCCACCTGCACGAAGCCGAGCAGGCCGTCCATCCAGGGCAGCGTGCCGCCCGGCGTGGGCATCCCCACGACGCCGACCACCAGATACGCCCGCCGCACCTGCAGCACCGCGCAGCGGATCTCCACGAGCGTGCCGACTGGAACGCTCCGGCGGCATTCCAGCGACAGCACGCGGCGCAGCATCAGGTTGGCCGCCGGCCCTGCGGCGCGGCTGCCCGTGGCATACGCCGCCTCGAGGGCGTAACGGAGCAGGCTCCCCGCGTAGAGCGTGCCGTGGTGATTGGCGTCAGCGGGCAGAACGAGCCGGTGGCTCGTGGTCTCGGTGGGCATGTGGCATCGTTTTAGTGCCTCGAAATCGGCTCCCGTCCCCGCCGCGGTCACGCCGACTGGCGGGCGTAGGCCGGGTCGATTTTCGAGAGCTCTTCGTGCAGGGCCGCGACCGTGCGGCGGATCTGATCGGGCGTGTGCCGCGACGTGATGAAGAACCGCAGCCGGGCCGCACTCTCCTCCACCGCCGGATAGAGGATCGGCTGCACGTTGATGCCCCGGGCGAACATGCTGCGGGAGAGCCGCAGGGCGTTCATCGAGTTGCCGAGGATGACCGGGATGATCGCCGATCCGCCCGAGGGGCCGGTGTCGAGCCCCGCCTCCTTGGCGAGCTGGAGGAACAGCCGGGCGTTGGCATGCAGCCGCTCCACCCGCTGCGGCTCCCGCTGCAGGAGCCGCAGGGCTCCGAGCGCCGCGCCGGCGGCCGCCGGCGGCAGGCCCACGGAGTAGACGAAGCCCGGGCAGGTGTATTTCAGCCAGCGGACGAGCGTCTTCGTGCCGGCGATGTAGCCGCCGCAGCTGCCGAGCGCCTTGGAGAGTGTGCCCATCCAGATGTCCACGTCTTCGGGATTCACGCCGTAGTGCTCGCCGATGCCCCGGCCGCGGACGCCCATCACGCCGATCGAGTGGGCCTCGTCCACCATCAGCAGGGCCTTGTGCCGCTTGGCGAGCCCGATGAACTTCGGCAACTCGGCGAAGTCGCCGTCCATGCTGTAGATGCCCTCGATCACGACGAGCACGCGGCGATACTGGCTCCGCATCTGGGCGAGGAGCTTCTCGGCGGCGTCGTAGTCGTTGTGGGGGAACGGCCGGCGGCGGGCGCCCGAGAGCAGGGCGCCCTGCAGGAGGCTGTTGTGCGAGAAGGCGTCGTGGAGCACGAGGTCGCCGGGGCCGACCACGTGGCCGATCACCGTCTCGTTGGTGGCGTGGCCGCCCACGAACGTGACCGCATCCTCGGTGCCGATGAACCGGGCGATCTCCCGCTCGAGCTCCTGGTGGATCGTCTTCTCGCCCGACACCAGCCGGCTCGCCGACACGCTGGTGCCGAACCGGTCCACCGCGTTCTTCGCGGCCGCCGCCACCTCGGGCTCGCCCGACATCGCGAGGTAGTTGTAGGTGGCCCAGCTCACCAGCTCGCGGCCGCCGATCTGCGTGCGGTCGGTGGTGAGCCCCTCGTGCAGCGTGAAGTAGGGATTCTCGAGGCCCGCGTCGCGGACCATGGCGAAGTTCTGCTCCAGGGCCCGCACCTCGGGAAACTGGGCGATGTCCCAGACGTCGGCGCCGAGCTCGGAATCGAGTCGCACCGGCTGCTCCGTCGGCTTCTTGGCTGCCGCCGGCATGTGGTCGATGATCGCCTCGGTCACCTCGCGGCAGGTCTCGATCTGGGGCAGAACCTGCTCGGGAAACCGGGCCCCGAACACCTCCTCGAGGCTGGCGACGATCTCCATCCGTTCCAGCGAGTCGAGGCCGAGTTCGACGATGTTGGTGTCGAGGGTGAGGTTGCCGGCCCGCTCCTTGGCGATACGGCGGACGTGGTCGAAGACGGTCTGGATGATCTCCTGGGGGAGTTCGCGATCGGGGCGATGGGCCCTGGCGGCCTCGCCCACGGGCCGGTTGCGGGCCAGGCGCGGAGCGCTGGAGACCGCTGCGGCCGCGGGAGCGTGGCCGGCCGGCTTCTCCCAGCTGACGGCCCGCTCGACCACCTCGAGCGTCCCGTCGAGGAACTGCCGCTTGCAGGCATGCCGCTGGATCTTGCCGCTCGACGTCTTCGGCACGCTGTTGGGACGCACGAGCACGATTCCCTCGACCGCCACCTCATGGTCGCGGGCCAACTTGCTACGGATCGCCTCGAAGGCGGCGGCGAGTTCGTGGGGATCCCGCTTGCCGCGCTCGATTTCCGCCACGACCACCACCCGCTCCCGGTCGTCCACATCCACCGCGAAGGCTGCCACCGAACCGGCTCGAACGAGGTCGCTCGCCTCCTCGACGGTGTGCTCGAGGTCCTGGGGGTAGTGGTTGCGGCCGCGGATGATGATCAGGTCCTTGAGCCGACCGGTGACGAACAGTTCTCCGGAGTCGAAGAAGCCGAGGTCGCCGGTGCGGAGGTAGGGGCCGGGATTCGGCCGCCACTTGGCGACGGCCCCCGCATCGTCGTCGTCGGGCTGGGCGATCATCGCGCCGAACGTGGCGAGGGATTCGTCGGGCCGGTTCCAGTAGCCCTGGGCCACGCTCGGGCCACTCACCCAGATTTCGCCCACGCGGCCCGGCGGCAGGGCCTCGCTGGTGTGCGGATCGACGATCAGCACGTCCTGACCGTCGAGTTCGCGGCCGCTGCCGACGAGCCGGCGGGCGCTCGCGGCCTTGGCGGGCCGCTGCAGGGCGGTGCCGGTCTCGATGGACGTGGCGTCGAACGAGCGGATCACGGGCTGCTCGAACTTCATGCCCCCCGTGACCATGAGCGTGCTCTCGGCGAGGCCGTAGCACGGGTAAAACGCCTCGCGGCGGAATCCGCTCGGGGCGAACGCCTCGCAGAAGGCGTCGATCGTCTCCGCCCGCACCGGCTCCGCGCCGTTGAAGGCGAGCGACCAGCTCGAGAGGTCGAGCGTGGCCCGCTGCTCGGGCGTGGTTTTTCGCACGCAGAGCTCGTAGGCGAAGTTGGGGCCGCCGGAAATGGTGGCGCGATAACGGGAGATGGCCTGCAGCCAGCGGAGCGGCTTCTGCAGGAATGAAACCGGCGACATCAAGACATTGAACTTCCCGCCGTAGAGCGGCACGAGGATGCCGCCGATCAGCCCCATGTCGTGGAAGCTCGGCAGCCAGAACACCCCCGACTGGCTCCGCGTGATCTCGAAGGCCTGCATGATCCGCAGGGAGTTGTGGAGCAGGTTCTCGTGCGAGAGCATCACCCCCTTGGGCGTGCCCGTCGATCCGCTCGTGTACTGCAGGAAGGCGAGCGTGTCGCCATCGATGTCGGGGCGGTTCCACTGCTCGGCCCAGCTCGGCTCGAGCTCGCTGTCCACCTTCCAGACAAGATGCTCGAGGCTGGGGGCCGCCGCCCGCAGGCTGTCGAAGCGATCGAGCACGTCGCGGGTCGTGAGCGCCACGGACGCGTCGGCGTCGGCGGCGATCGCCTCGATCCGCTCCACCGAACGGTTCTTGCGGGGCGGGTAGGCCGGCACGGCGATGGCGCCGCCGTAGAGGCAGCCCATGAAGGCCGCGATGAAGTCGAGGCCGGATGGATAGAGGAGCAGCACCCGCTTGCCCACCATCCCCTTGTCCATCAGCCACGCCCCGACCGCACGCGCCTTGCGGTCGAGCTGGGCGTAGGTGATGTTGAGCTCTTCGTGCTCGCCGTCCACGAGAAACGTGAAGGCCCGATCGTGCGGCCGATAGGCGGCCCGCTGCCGCAGCAGGTCGACGATCGTGGGGGCGAAGGACGCCTCGGTCGTGGGATTCGGAATCACGTGCAGACGGCCTCCAGCCTCTTCTTCCCCAGGCGAGTCGGCGTCCGGGGTGTACGGAACCAGACCCGGAGCCCCGCATGGGCCCGACCGTGGGATGTCGGCAGGGAAGCCCCTGGTCGCCCACATCTTAGCCGTCCTGCCCAACCAACCGGTAATTGCGGAGAGGGCGGCCGAAAGGCGGTTTTGCAGGCGATTTCGCGACTCGACGGCCTCGCGGGCGCGGGGCTGCGCAAACTCTGACGGCACCAGCGGTCATGCGAAGCAGAGGATTTCAGCCTCTGCAGGCCCGCCCCGCTCGGGGCTGCCCATGCCCCGTCGCCACGTGGCCGCAGGTTTTCAACCTGCTGTGCCCGAAAGTGGCCGCAGGTTTGTAACCTGCGGGATTCCTGCCCGGTGTGCCGCGCCGCTCGGGGCTGCCCATGCCCATCGCCGGACGTTCCCCTCGGCCCTCCCGGCTGCGGCTCACTGCCTGTCCGCTGCGCTTCGGCATCCTGCCTCCGCTTGCTTCCAGAGCCCGGCTCACGGGCACGGGCAGCCCCGCGCTCGTCCACTCTGCTGCCGAGTGGCCGTGGCGTTTTGACCTACGGTGTATCCCAGTCCTGGGAGATCCTTGGACAGGTTGAAAACCTGTCCCCACGGCGGGCGAATCCCGTCACGGCAAGCAGCGGGTCGGAGGCACGCGCAGAAGCCGGTGACACTTGTGGACGCTGGGCGCCGACATTCCGCAAGCGCCTTGAACTCACAAGTGCCGCCGGCGCCGAGCATGCCTCCGGCCGGCTGCGGTGCGGCCGCGACGACGCGCGAAGATCACGTGGAGACCGTGTCAGTCGTCTCCGTAGAACGCCTTGGTGAGCCGCACGAAGTCGTCGGGCGGAATCTCTTCGGCGCGGACGTTGGCGGGGAGGCCGAGCGCGGCGTAGGTCCGCTCGACCGCGGCCTGGGCGGCCTCGGCCTTCTTGCCGCCGGCGATGCGGAGGAGCACGCCGCGGAGCACCTTGCGCCGGTGGCAGAAGATGTCGCGGACGAAGTCGTGGAAGCGGTGGAGGTCGCCGATCGCGGCCCGGCGGGCGGGCTCGAGGTCGAGACGGACGATCGCCGATTCGACCTTCGGTCGCGGCCAGAAGACGCTCGGCGGCAGCACGCGAACGAGTTCGCCGCGGCACTGGGCGCCCACCCACACCGAGAGGGCGTTGTAGGCGCTCGTGCCCGCGGTCGCCGTCATCCGCTCCGCCATCTCCCGCTGCACCGTCACCACGGCCGCGTCGAACGGCCTGGGGAGCGCGAGGAGATTGGAGATCACCGGCGTGGCCACGCAGTAGGGCAGGTTGGACACGAGCAGCAACCGGCCGCGGGGTGAGGCCGCGAGCCCGGCCGCGACGGCGTCGAGCAGGGCGGGGGCGAAGCGGTGTTTGCTCGCCAGCGCGTCCCCCTCGACGAGCACCACGTTGTCGCGCTCGACGAGCCGCTCGCGGGCGAGTTGGGCGAGGCGGGGGTCGATCTCCGCGGCCACCACGCGAGCCGCCAGGGCCGACGTCCGCTCCGTGACCACGCCCGTGCCCGTGCCCACCTCCAGCACGACGTCGCCGGGCTCGAGCGCCGCGGTGCGCACGAGCAGATCGACGAGATTCAGGTCAACGAGGAAGTTCTGGCCGCGGCGGGCGTCGATCGTGAACCCGACCTGCTTGAAGAGCTCCTTCAGGTAGGCCGTGGTCTGCCGGGGCGGCGGGGTCGTCGCGGCGCTGTCGTGGTCGTGCGTCATGAGGGCTGCCGAGCCGCCAGCCAGCGGTCCACGTACTTGAAGACGAGGTCGGTTTCGAGGTTGACACCGTCGCCCACGGCCAGCGACCCCAGCGTGGTGCTGGCGAGCGTGTGCGGGATCAGCGCCACGCTGAACTCGGCCGGCGTGACGTCCACCAGCGTGAGGCTCACGCCATCGACCGCCACCGAGCCCTTGCTCGCCATCTGCGCCACGAGCGCCGGCGGCGCGGTGAACCGACACGTGACCCAGTCGCCGTCGTGCAGCTTCGAGGCGAGCCGGCCCATGCCATCCACGTGGCCGGTGACGAGGTGGCCGCCGAGGCGGTCGGAGAGCCGCAGCGACCGCTCGAGGTTCACCGGACTGCCGGCCACGAGGCGGCCGAGCGTGGTGCGCGCGAGGGTCTCGGGGCCGAGTTCGAAGCTGAGCCGCGGGCCGTCGATCCGCACCACCGACAGGCAGCAGCCGCTCGTGCAGATGCTGTCGCCGAGCGCGGCGTCGGCGGCCAGCGGGCCGGCATCCACCACCAGCCGCAGGCCCGGCGGCTCGCTGATGGCCTCGACGACGCGGCCGAGCGATTCGACGAGGCCGGTGAACATGCGGTTGGCTGACGGGCGAGGGGCGTTGATGACGGGCGAAACCACGAGGATACCCGGGGCGGGGGCGGGGCGACAGCCAGCAGCCCCGCGGCTGGTTTGCCCTTGCTTCCCGGAGCGCGGCTGGCACAATGCGGCGGCTTCGGCAGTCCCCGCCGGCCGCACTCGTTCACCACCCATCCCACCAGAGGCTCTTCATGTCCACGATCGTCGACATCCACGCCCGCCAGATTCTCGACAGCCGCGGCAATCCCACGATCGAGGTCGACGTGGCGCTGGCGGACGGCGCGAGCGGGCGGGCGGCGGTGCCCTCGGGGGCCAGCACCGGAGCCCACGAGGCCTGGGAGAAGCGCGACGGCGACAAGGACGTGTATCTCGGCAAGGGCGTGCTCGAGGCCGTGGAGAACGTGAACACGCGGATCGCCGAGGAGCTCGAGGGCTGCGACGCGCTCGACCAGACCACCGTGGACGAGCTGATGCTGGAGCTCGACGGCACGCCCAACAAGAAGGAACTCGGGGCCAACGCGATCCTCGGGGTTTCGCTCGCGGTGGCCCACGCGGCCGCCGAGCACTGCGGCCTGCCGCTGTACCGATACCTGGGCGGCGCCACCGCCCGCCTGCTTCCCGCCCCGATGATGAACATCATCAACGGCGGCGCCCACGCCGACAACCCGCTCGACGTGCAGGAGTTCATGGTGATGCCGCTGGGCTTCGACACCTTCGACGAGGCGCTCCGCGCCGGCGTCGAGACGTTCCACGCCCTCAAGAAGGTGCTCAAGGACAAGAAACTCTCGACCGCCGTGGGCGACGAAGGGGGGTTCGCTCCGCACATCGGCACCTGTGCCGAGGCGCTTGAGGTGATCCTCGCCGCGATCGCCAACGCCGGCTACAAGCCGGGCGAGCAGATCGCGATCGCCCTCGACTGTGCCGCCACCGAGATGTTCGACGCCAAGAGCGGGACCTACACGATCGAGGGCAAGCAGCTCGACTCGGCCGGCATGGTGAACTTCCTCGCCGACCTCGCTGGCAGGTATCCGATCATGTCGATCGAGGACGGCTGCTCCGAGGACGACTGGAAGGGCTGGAAGCTGATCAGCGACAAGCTCGGCGAGAAGGTCCAGCTCGTGGGCGACGACCTGTTCGTCACCAACTCGGTGCGGCTCTCCCGCGGCATCGCCGAGGGCGTGGCCAACAGCATCCTCGTGAAGGTCAACCAGATCGGCACACTCACCGAGACGATCGCCGCCGTGCAGATGGCCCACCGCGCCGGCTACACCTCGATCTCCAGCCATCGCAGCGGCGAGACCGAAGACGCCACGATCGCCGACCTGGCCGTCGGCCTCTCGACGGGCCAGATCAAGACCGGCTCGGCGTCGCGCAGCGACCGGATCGCGAAGTACAACCAGCTGCTCCGCATCCAGGAGTCGCTCGGCGACGGCGCCCTGTATGCCGGCCGCGAGGTTCGAGCCCGCTGGCCGGGCCTGTGCTGAACGGCCGCTGATCAGGACGCCTGGAAGTGGCCGCAGGTTTTCACGTGGCCGCAGGTTTTTAACCTGCGGTGCCTGGAAGTGGCCGCAGGTTTTCACGTGGCCGCAGGTTTTTAACCTGCGGTGCCTGGAAGTGGCCGCAGGTTTTCAAGTGGCCGCAGGTTTTTAACCTGCGGTGCCTGGAAGTGGCCGCAGGTTTTCAACCTGCGGTTCTCGGCCATGAGGTGCCGCCCC
>JBBAVS010000051.1:0-26610 GCA_040397585.1 Pirellulales bacterium | reverse complement strand
GGCAAGGATGGCAAGAACGGTCTCGATGGCAAGGCGGGGCCCGCTGGGGCGCCGGGCAAAGACGGCAAGAACGGTGTCGACGGGCGGCCTGGACCGGCTGGACCCGCCGGGCAGCGCGGGCCGGCGGCGACGGAGATGAACACCGGGGCACGCGACATCACCGGCCTCCTGAGACTGCCGGACACGGCGCGGATCGACAGCGCGGTGCTCCGCCGTGTCGGGGACACGGTCGAACTTTCCATCGACGGCCTGCGGAGCAAGAAGCGGCTCGACGCGGTGCTCGGCAAGGTGCCGGCCGGCTTTCGGCCGTCTCGTCATCAGAGCCTGTGCACCTCCGACGCCGACTTCTCCCGAGTGCGGGTCAGTGTGGACGGCTCTGGTACCGCCTCGATCGCGGCTTCTCAGCCGAAGGAGGCCGACGGCCTGACGTCGACGTCGACGTCGATGGTGTGGCTGACCAACGACGACTGGCCCGCGAAACTGCCTGGCAAGGACTGGCGTTGACGGTGGGCCGGGCGGCAACGCGCCGGGCTTCAGGCATCGCGGTGCTGGTCAGCGTCTTGGCCGCGGCGGCTTCGGCCGCCGACGGCCAGGCCGGTGCCGAAGCGCTGGTCACGCCGCCCGGCGTTCGGGCTACGCTGTTCGCGGCCGAGCCGCTGCTCTCGAGTCCGGCCGACATCGACGTCGATGCCCGGGGCCGCGTCTGGGTGTGCGAGGTGGTCAACTACCGCGGCAAGCGGGAGACGCGGCCGGAGGGGGACCGGATCCTCGTGCTCGAAGACACCGACGGCGACGGCGCCGCCGACCGGCAGACGGTGTTCCACCAGGGCCGCGACGTCGATTCGGCGCTCGGAATCTGCGTGATCGGCGAAGGCCCCGGCCGCAAGGTGATCGTATCCTGCGCGCCCGACGTGTTCGTGTTCCACGACGACGACGGCGATCTCGAGGCCGACCGCCGTGAGACCCTGTTCACGAACACCGGCCTGCCGCAGCACGACCACTCCGTGCACGCCTTCGTCGTCGGCCCCGACGGCCGCTGGTATTTCACCGTCGGCAACATGGGCAAGGCGGTGCACGACAAAGACGGCCGGCCCGTCACGGACCGGTTCGGCACCGTCGTCGATGATTCCGGCAAGCCGTTCCGGCAGGCAATGGTGTTTCGCTGCCGGCCGGATGGCGGCGACTTCGAGGTGCTCGGCCACAACTTCCGCAACAACTACGAGGTGGCGGTCGATTCGTTCGGGAACCTCTGGCAGACCGACAACGACGACGACGGCAATCGCGCCGTCCGCATGAACTTCGTGATGGAGCATGGAAACTACGGCTACGTCGACGAGCGGACGGGGGCCGGATGGAAGGTGCCGCGGACCAACATGGAGGCGGAGATCCCGCGGCGGCACTGGCATCAGAACGATCCCGGTGTCGTGCCGAACCTTCTCCATACGGGCGGCGGCTCGCCGACCGGGATCTGCGTCTACGAGGGCGCCCTGCTCGGCGAACGCTGGCGCGGCGCGGTCATCCACGGCGACGCGGGGCCGAACGTCGTGCGGGCCTCGCGCGTGACGCCGTCCGGAGCGGGGTTCATGGCGGAGACCGAGACGCTCGTCGATGGCGCCGCCGACCAGTGGTTTCGGCCGAGTGACGTGTGCGTGGCGCCCGACGGCTCGCTGATCGTGGCCGACTGGTACGATCCCGGCGTGGGCGGGCACGGCATGGCCGACACCGAGAAAGGACGCCTCTATCGGATCGCGCCGGTGGGAGCGCCGTGGTCGGTGCCCGCCATCGACGTGCTCACCGTGCCGGGGGCCGTGGCGGCCCTCGCGAGCCCGAATCTGTGCACCCGGGCGACGGCCCTCGAACGCCTCGCCAAGGAGCCGGATGCCGCGGCGATGGCGCTCGAGAAGGCGCTCGCGACGCCGGCCGACGACCGCCATGCGGCCCGCCTCGCGTGGGCCTTGGGCATGCTTCCCGGCCGCGGGGCGGCGATGGTCAAGGCTCTGCTTGCCGCGAACGAGCCGGCGCTGCGGGTCGTCGGACTGAGGCTCTGCCGGCGGGTGAACGACGACGTGATTGGCGCGGTGGAGGCGTGCGTCGCCGACCCGTCGGCCGCGGTGCGTCGCGAGGCGGCAATCGCCCTCAAGGGCCTTGCCGGGGAGCGGGCCGATCGTGCCTGGGCCGCGCTCGCGGCGCGGCACACGGCGGGCGACCGCTGGGAACTCGAGGCGCTCGGCATCGGGGCCGACGGTGTTTGGGACGGCCGGCTCGAGTCGTGGATCGCGACCAGCTCGGGTCCGAACGACGCCGGGGGACGGGAGATCCTCTGGCGGAGTCGCGGCGCCAGGTCGGCCGCGCTGCAGTGCCGGCTGATCGGGGATCCGGAGGTCACGACGGCCGAGTCGCTGGCGCTCATCCGGTCGCTCGACTTCCAGGACCGATTCCGCGTGACCGCGGCCGTTCGCGACCTGCTCGCTGGCGGTCTGGCGACCGTTCCAATCGACAAGCGGCGGGTCATCCTCCCGGAGCTCGTGATGCGGCTCGAAACCGCGGATGCAGCCGATCCCACGCTCGCCGCGCTCGTGACCGAAGCGGCCGACGAGGCACGCGGAACACGGCAGTTCATCGATCTCGTGCGCCGCTTCAAGCTCGGGTCCCGGTGGCCAGACGTCGCGGCGCTCGCGGCCGCCGAGGGCACCGATGACCAGCTCGCCGCCGCAGCTGCGGCCGCGTTGCTCGACGGCGGTCAGGCGAGTCGCGTGAAGGCCGAGGCCTTGCAAGGCGGCCCCGCCGGGCTGCGGCTCATCACGGCCGTCGGGATTCATGGTTCGGGCAAGTCGCTGGCCCTCCTCGAGGGCCTCGTCGTCGACGCGGCGGCGGTGGCCGACGTCAAGGTGGCGGCGGTCCTGGCGCTCGCGCGATCGCAGTCGGGGGCGAAGGCCCTCGTGCGGATGGCCGAGGCGGGCACGCTCACCGGACAGCTGCCGCAGGTCGCGGCGGTGGCGGTCGCCTCGTGCCCGTGGGCCGACGTCCGCACGGCGGCCGCCGATGTGCTGCCGATGCCCAAGGCCAAGGAGGGCACGCTGCCGCCCGTGGCCGACCTCATCAAGAAGGCCGGCGATGCCGACCGTGGCCGGCTCGTGTTCACCGGCCCCGGCACGTGTGCCAAGTGCCACGTCGTGGGACCGGACGGGAAAGCGGTGGGGCCGAACCTCTCCGGCATCGGCGTTAAACTCTCGAGGCCCGCGCTCTACGAGGCGATCCTCGCTCCGTCGGCGGCGATCAGCCACAACTACGAGACCCACACGGCCGTGCTCGACGACGGCCGCAGCGTGACGGGGCTGCTCGTGTCGCAGTCGTCGGAGGAGGTGGTGATCCGCGGTGTCGACGGCATCGACGTCACGACACCCGCCGGCGCGATCGCGGAGCTGGTCAAGCAGCCGGTGTCGCTCATGCCGGCCGACCTGGCTGCCACGCTGTCGGCCGAGCAACTCGTCGATCTCGTGGCCTGGCTCGAGACCTTGAAGCAGGCGAACTGATGCTCACGAGCCGCTCACATGCCGCCGCTACACACCGGGGCTCACGAATCCCCGCCCCGGCGCGCGGAAGCGGAGCGATCTCCATGAGCCCCATGATCGGCATGAGTCGACGCATGTTCCTCGCCGGCGTCGCCACCGCCGCGGCCAGCCCGACGCGGGCCGCGGCGGAACCGGCCCCCGACGACCTCATCGGTCACGTGACGCGGGTTTCGGGGGGCTGGGATCAGCCGCTCTTCACGCGGCTCCTCGGCCATGCCAACGCCTTCAAGGAGGGGGACGAGATCATCGGGGTCGCCGCCCCGGACGAGGCGGCGCGGCAGGCAGCCCGCCGGCTGCTCGGGCGGACGCGGCTCCGGGAGATCGCCGCCCATCCCCCCTTCTCCGACCGGCTCTCGGCGGCGCTCGCGGCCGATCTCGATCCCGCGGCCCGTGACCGCACGGCCGACTGGACGCTCGACGACCTCGCGGCGTTTCTGCTCACCCGGCCCGAGGACGAGATCAAGGCGATCATGCCCGGGCTGTCGAGTGACGTGATCGCCTGCGTCGTCCGCCTGCTGGATGACGAGCAGCTCGTTCGCGTGGGCGACACGATCTTCAACCCGCTCCCCGGTACGCGGATCGGCAGCCGCGGCTGCCTCGCCGCCCGGCTCCAGCCCAACTCCCCCACCGACGACCCTGACGACATCCGCTGGCAGGTGTTCGACGGCTGGGCCTACGGCGTGGGCGACGTGGTGCTCGGCACCAATCCGGTCTCGAGCGAGCCGGCGAGCGTGCGCGGCGTGTCGGACACGCTCCGGGGCATCCTCGAGGCCTTCGGGCTCACCGACACGATGCCCCACTGCGTGCTCGCCCACATCGACGTCCAGGCCGAGGTGGACGCCGCCGCCCCCGGCTCGACCGGCGTCTGGTTCCAGAGCATCGCGGGGGGCGACGCGGCCAACGCCACGTTCGACCTGACCCTCGAGAAGATGCTCCGCCATGCCGACACCCGCCGCGGGCCCTGGGGCCTGTATTTCGAGACCGGGCAGGGCGCCGACTTCACCAACGGGCATGCCCAGGGCGTCGACATGGTGGTGCATGAGTCGCGGAAGTACGGCTTCGCGCGGCTGCTGGCCCGGCGGGTGGCGCGGGCCCGCGGGGCCGAGCCGTGGGTGCACGTCAACGACGTGGCCGGCTTCATCGGACCCGAGGTGTTTCGCACGCGGGAGCAACTCGTCCGCTGCTGCCTCGAAGATCTCGTGATGGGCAAGCTGCACGGCCTGTGCATCGGCCTCGACGTCTGCAGCACGCTGCACATGGACGTGTCGCTCGACGACCTCGACTGGTGCCTGGAGCGGATCATGCCCGCGCGGCCGGCCTATCTGATGGCCCTGCCCACGAAGGTCGACCCGATGCTCGGGTATCTGACCACGGGCTTTCAGGACCACGTCCGACTCCGTCGCCGGTTCGGCTGCCGCGGCGAGGAGCGGATGGAGCGGTTCTTCCACCGGCTCGGGGTGCTCGACGCCGACGGGCGGCCCGGACCGCGGTTCGGCGATCCCGGCTGGGTGCACCTCGAGTATCGGCGGGCCTTGGGCGACGGCCGCAGCGACGACGCGATCCGCGAGGAGGGCCGCCGCGAGATGGCCGCGGTCCGCGGGCGGGGCGTGTTTCTCGCCACTGGCTCGGGCGCGCGGCCGGAGGACCTCGAGCCGGCCCTCGATGCCACGATCCACCGCATCTATGCCGATGCCAAGCAGAGCATCTGGGCGGAGTTCGACGATGCCTTTCGGCGATCGCAGGCGGCCGCGGTCATGCTGTTCACGGAGTCGGCCGACCGCCGCGACTACATCCTCCATCCCGTGACGGGCGAGCGGCTGGCTGAGGCCTCGCTGACGGCGGTCGAGGCGGAGCGGGACGCGCAGGCGGGCGGCTGCGACGTGCAGATCGTGGTGTCGGACGGGCTGAATCCGCTGGCGATCATGGATCTCGCGCAGCTCGACCCGCTCCTGGCCGCGCTGCACGAAGGGCTCGGGGCCGCGGGCCGCCGCCCTTTCCCGCGGCGGATGCTCGTGACCGCGGGCCGCGTGCGGGTCGGCTACCGGATCGGCGAGCGGCTGTTTGGCGGGCTGTCCGGCCCGCGGGCGGTGTTGCACGTGGTCGGCGAACGGCCCGGGACGGGCCACCGCACGTGTTCGGTGTATGTCACCTGCCGCCGCGGCGACGAATGGGCGTTCGCCGACGCGACCGACCACCAGCACACCCGCGTGGTGGCCGGGATCGCGACCACGGCGCTGGCCCCGCAGCTCGGCGCGGCGGAGGTGCTGCGGGTGCTCGAAGGCCTGTGGCGAAAGGCGTGAGCCGTGAGACGATCGCTGCGCCGCTGGCTGATCGCGGGGCTCGTTGCCTGCCTGGGACTGGTCGCATGCGCAGGCAGCCTCGTGGCGGCCGCCTGGGTCTACTTCCACCCTTCTTGTCAGTGGCAGCGGAACGTGGTCTACGGTGAGCGCCGAGGCGAGCCGCTCACGCTCGATGTGGTCACGCCCTCCGCTCCGAACGGCCTCGGGATCGTGTTCTTGGTGAGCGGTGGCTGGAAGTCGAGCCCCGACGCCTTTCGCCCCTGGCTTGCCGCCCCGCTCCTGCGGCATGGCTACACGGTGTTCGCCGTGTCACACGTGCGCCAGCCCCGCGCCACGGTGGACGAGATCGTCGCCGACGTCGCCCGCGGGGTGCGGTTCATCCGCGGCCACGCAGCGGAGTACCAGATCGACCCGGATCGGATCGGCGCCATCGGCGGTAGTTCAGGCGGTCACCTCGCGCTCATGCTCGCCACCCGTGGCGGGCCGGTCGCCGCGGCCTCCGACGACGCGATCGTGGGCGTTTCCAGCGCGGTGCAGGCGGCGGCCGTGTTCTGCCCCGTGACCGACCTGGCCGATCTGAGCGGCTCCACCGAGGATCCGGGTGACGGCGGCCCGCCACGGTCGTTTCGGCAGGCGTTCGCCCAGGAGCCGGTGGACATGACGCGGTGGCGTGTCACCGCTCGCGAGCTCTCGCCGTTGTCGCACGTGATCGCCGATCTCCCGCCGATCCTCATCCACCACGGCGACCGCGACCCGCTCGTGCCGCTCGCGCAGTCGCGGCGGTTTCACGAGCGGGCGGCGGCGCTCGGCCGCGACGTGACGCTCACCGTGGTTGCGGGAGCCGGCCACGCCTGGCTCTCGATTCCCTGGCACGTCGAGCGGAGCGCCGCCTGGTTCGATGACCGCCTCGGTGCCCGCCGCACCCCAGCGGACCGCACGCCTTAGGGCTGCGAGCCCTCGGCGGCGGCGAACTCGGCGAACGCATCGAGGTCGTCGCAGCCGATCAGATCGACACCGGCCGCCTGGAGTTCCCGCCAGAAGGCGGCCGTGTCCGGGGTGCCCCAGAAACGCACGGCCTGCCTGCGGGCATGGGCTCCGGTCACGATCCGGCGGAGTTCCGCCCGCTCGCCGTCCGGCATCGGGCCGTCGCCGTACCAGCTGAATCGCTTGCCCCAGCGGTCGCTGACGAGCGGCACCAGCGTCGCCGGCCGGTCGTCGCGGTCGAGGTCCTCGAGCCGACCGTCGACGCCGGCGAGTCGCTCGGGGTCGGCGGCCATCGCCTCGATCGGCCGGTCGCCGCTGACGATCACCCGGAGGGCCGCCGGTCGCGAGCCAGTGCCCGCGAGAAACGGCCGCAGGGGCCGGAGCTGCGCGGCGAGCACGCGGTATGCGTCGGCCCCGTCGGCCTTGATGTCGACGAGCAGCGTGAAGGGTTTGCCGCCGGGCTGGACGCAGCCGGTCGCTTCGAGTCGCGACCGGATGGGCTCGAGATAGAGTGCGGCGAGCGTCTGGCCCGGGCGGAGTTCCCCGGGGGCATGGCCGACGAGCAGGTCGCCGTCGCGGAGGAACACGTCGGCCTCCACGCTCGTGAACCCGCGTTCGAGCGCGTCGAGAAGCGGCCGGTCGTGCCAGTAGTCGTTGTGGGCGTGGCCGGTGTGGGGAGCGACCTGCCGGGGAGCGGCGGCGGCCGCGTCGCTCCGCGGTGCGTCTGGCGGCGCCGCGGGCCGTTCCAGTTCGGCGAAGTTCACCCGATAGACGACTTCGTCGAGGCCGGTGTCGGCGTCCACGACGTGAAACAGCAGGTGGGGCAGGTCGTGGGCGGTTCTCCGCCAGCGGATGTCGAGCAGTGCGTAGGAGTTTCGGGATCGCGACACGGGCGTCACGCGCGTCGAGTTGAACTCGGGGGCCTCGATCTGGTTGACGCCGGAGAACTGCAGTTCCACCGCGTCATATCCGAGCGCGTCGGGCAGGCGGCAGGCCTCGCCGTAGTGTTGGTCGCCGGTCAGGAAGACCAGATGTTCAGCGTTGCTATCGCGGATCAGGTCGAACAGCCGCCGGCGGGCCGCCGGAAACTCGGCCCACGTCTCCGAGCCCGTTCCGGCGTCGAGCAGCACCTGATAGCCGGACACCACCAGCCGGAGATCGGCCGGTTCCCGGAGCACCGTCTCCAGCCAGGCCCACTGCCGGTCACCGAGCGTGTCGGCGGTCGCGCCCGGATCCTCGCGGTTGAATCGCGTGTCGAGCAGCACGATCTGGAGCGTCTTGCCGTGCGCGGGAAACGTCTTGGCGAAGTACACGCCGTCGCGGTCGGCGGGGATCTCCCGGCCGTGATCCCAGAACTCGCGAAACAGCTCGCGAGTCGCTGCCTTGAGCGGGTAGCCGCCGCCTCCGTCGTTGCGACCGAAGTCGTGGTCGTCCCACGTGGCCACCCACGGCGCGGCCGCACGGAGCTCCCGAAAACCAGGTTTCGCCGCGAGCGTCTCGTAGCAGGCGCGGATGGCGTCGGGCGAAGTTTCGGTGTCGGCGTAGACGTTGTCGCCGATCCAGAGGCAGAGATCGGGCTTGGCGGCCAGGACCTTTTCCAACGCCGGCGCCGGCTCGTTCTGCCTCACGCACCCCAGCACGGCGATGCGTTCGACGTCGGCGCCACTGGCCACGCTGCAGCCCAGGCACGCCGCCATCAGCACGAGCCACCACGTCGCCGCCATGGACTGGTCCCCCTCGAGGATTCGGATTCAAACTCCGCCGACACGATCCTAGCAGCGGCGCGATCTCACGCGGCGTGCCCGCCGCCCGCGGCCGCCGGGCTCACGGAATCCTCACGCGGCGATCCGTCGACCATGGCCGCGCCGCTCCCTATCATCCCACTCGCCTCGTGAAACCATCAGGAACACCGTGAGCATGAACGAGCGAACCAGAGTGGCCCGACGCCTCGTGGGCCTGCTGGTGGTCGGCAGCCTGCTCGTGCGGGCCCTGGCCGCCGAGCCAGCGGTCCCGCTGCCACTCGACCGCCTCGTGGGGCAGCGGGTTGCCGATGGCACCCTGATCGACGTGCGGAGCGGCCGCGACACCCGCCTCTTGGAAGCGGCCGTGGCCGACCGCGAGCCGGAATCCCAGCCTCCAGGTGCCGTGGTCTTGGTCTTCGTGGCGCCCGGCTGCCCGCTCGGCGACAAGTATCTTCCGCGGCTCGATGAACTCGCCGCCGCCTATGCTCCCGCGGGAGTTCGCGTCGTGGCCGTCGCCTCCGGCGGCGGCGAAACCAGGGAGTCGGTCGCGGCGTGGATCGCGGATCGGCAGCCCGCGTTTCCCGTGCTACTCGATCGAGGCGGCGTGCAGGCCGCTGCCCTGCTCGTCGAGCGGTCGAACGAGGCGATCCTGCTCGACCGGCGGGCGGAGATCCGGTATCGCGGGGCCATCGACGACCAGTATGGCTATGACTTCTCGCGGCCCGCCCCTCGTGCGACCCCACTGCGGGATGCGATCGAGGCGGTGCTCCGCGGTGATCCGGTGAAGGTGAAGGCCACGCCCGTGGCCGGCTGCCTGCTCACCACGGAGAAGCCCGGCGCGGCGAAGCGAACGGGAGCGGCCCGGGTGCGGCCGGCGCAGGCCGACGTGGCGGCCTGGCTCGACGAGCAGGAGCCGATGCCCGACGTGGGCGTGGTCACTTACCATCGCGACGTCGCCCCGATCGTCCAGCAACGATGCCAGACATGCCACCGCCCCGGACAGGCTGGCGGATTCGATCTGGTGACGTGCGCCGACGCCGTGCGGCACGCGGCGATGCTGGCGGAGGTGGTGGAGCAGCGGCGCATGCCCCCCTGGCACGCCGACCCACGGCATGGGGTGTTCGCGAACGACCGCCGGCTCACGCCCCGCGAGCGGGCCACGCTGCTGGCCTGGGTGGCGCAGGGCTGCCCCGAGGGCGATCCCGCCGCGGCACCGCCGCCGCGGGTGTGGCCCGCCGGGTGGACGATCGGCACGCCCGACCTGGTTTTCGAACTCCCCACGGCGACGAGCGTGCCGGCGCAGGGCACGATGCCCTATGTGCACGTCGCGGTGCCCACGAACTTCGCCGAGGATGTCTGGATTCAGGCGGCGGAGGCACGCCCCGGCGATGCGGCCGTGGTCCACCACATCATCGTGTTCGTGGTGCCGCCCGGGGCCGATGCGGAGCGGGTGGTGTCGGGCGGCCAGGGCTTCCTCTGCGGCTACGCGCCTGGCGACATGCCGAGCCTGCTGCCCGCGGGCACCGCGAAGAAGATCGCGGCCGGCAGCGAGCTCGTGTTCCAGCTGCACTACACCCCGAACGGCACGCCCGCGAAGGATCGCTCCAGCGTCGGCCTGATCGTCGCGCGGGAGCGGCCCACCCGGGAAGCCCGAACGATCGGGATCGTGAACGAGGAGTTCACCATTCCGCCGGGGGCTGCGGCGCATCCCGTGAGGGCGGAGCGGCGGTTCGGCCACGCGGTGCGGTTGCTCTCGTTCACGCCCCACATGCACCTTCGGGGCCGCTCATTCCGCTACGACCTCGTCGAGCCGCGGAGGCAGGATGCGGCGGAGATCCTCCTCAACGTGCCCGCGTTCGATTTCGGCTGGCAGACAACCTACGTGCTCCGCGAGCCGCGAATCCTGGCACCGGGCGCAACGCTCGTCTGCGAGGCCACGTTCGACAACTCGGCCGGCAACCCGGCCAATCCCGATCCCTCGACCGCGGTCCGCTGGGGCGAGCAGACCTGGGAGGAGATGATGATCGGATTCCTCGAGGTCGATCGGCCGCTCGGGGCGTGGGATGGCGACGAACCGCCGCCGAAACGCGGCCGCTAGCCCGGCCCGCTGCGGCCGCACACGAAGCGCTCACGAGATTCTGTCGCGAATCTCATGAACCGCTCACCACCGCCTCATCGACAGCCTCGACAACTCTCCCCGTCAGGCGTCCATCCATCACCCTTCGCTCAGGGAGTCTTCGATGTCGTTCCGCCGCCGCTCGTCCGCCGCATCGTTCACGACCGCGCTCGAGTCGCTGTTCCAGTCCCGCTCGACGAGGCGGTCCCGCCGGCTCGCCGGGCTGACGAGCGTGGAGCGGTTCGAAGACCGCAAGCTGCTCGCCCTGACGGTGACGAGCATCTCGCCCTTCGACGGCGCCACGAATGTGCCGCTCACCAGCGACCTCGTCTTCACGTTCAACGAGAACGTCGCCAAGGGCCAGGGCAACATCTACGTCGTGCGGCAGAGCACCGGCACGACCGGCGTGGCGGTGGATGTGCGGTCGAGCAACGTGACGGTCAGCGGGAATCAGGTGCTGGTCGATCTGCCGAGCGATCTCCAACTCGACAACACCTACTCGGTGTACATCGACAAGGGCGCCTTCCTCGACACGTCGTCCACGACCACGACCGGTGCCACGCTGCTCCAGCAGAACTTCGACTTCACGCCGCTCGTGCCGTTCGTGACCGACGGCAACGGCGACGGCACCGACTGGAGCCCGAATCCCGCGCTCGGGTTCACCGTCGACAACAGCCAGATGCCGACCGGCGGCAAGGAGGAGTGGAAGGGCTGGGTGGCCGCCGACAAGAACTCGTGGATCCGCCAGGCGGGCGCACCCGAGGGACAAAACCGTGACCAGTTCACGCTGGCCTCGGGCAACATCATGGTCGCCGACACCGACGAGTTCGACGACGCGACCAACGGCGGGGCCTTCAAGGGCTCCATCACCACCAAGCCGATCGACCTCACCGGCGTGGCTCCCGGCTCGGTGAAGCTCGAGTTCGACTCGAGCTTCCGTCCGGAGGGGCCGGGCGAAGCCCAGACCGGCACGCTCGAGGTGAGCTACGACGGCGGGAGCACCTGGACCAACCTCCTGACCCTCAACGAGTTCAACACCACGAACACCGCGGGGAGCACGGGATTCGTCAACAAGAGCATCAACGAGCGGCTCGTGTCGGGCACGACGACCGGTGTGAGCACCGACGGCAAGGGAGGCGCCACCTTCGGCGCTGTGAACAATCCCGTTGGCGGCACGTCGCTGGTGTTCCGGTTCTTCGTGGAAGGGACCAACGACTTCTGGTGGGGCGTCGACAACATGGTGGTGACCGGCACCATCGGCCGCGGCCAGTACGGCGGCCTCTCCGACGGCACGTTCTGGAACTTCTCGACGCCCGAGTCGCCCAAGCTCTCGCTGTCGATCAGCCCCGGCTCGATGAGCGAGAACGGCGGCACCGCCACGGGCACCGTGTCCCGCAACAACCTGCCCACGGGAGATGTCCTCGTCACGCTCTCCAGCAACGACACCTCCGAGGCGACCGTGCCGGCGACCGTGCTGATTCCCGATGGTCAGTCGTCCGTGACCTTCCCGATCACGGCGGTGAACGATTCGCTCAGCGACCGCACGCAGACCGCGACGATCACCGCGACGTCGGTCGAGTATGCGGCCAGTTCGGCCACGATCAACGTGCTTGACGACGAAGGCCCGAAGGCGGTGTCGCTCACGCCGCCCGACGACGCGACCGGCGTGGGGTACAAGTCGAACTTCAGCGTCACGTTCGACGGCGCCGTGAAGAAGGGCACGGGCAACATCCACCTCGTGAAGACGGCCACCGGCTGGATCGGGGCCACGATCGACGTGAACTCCGCGGCCGTGGTCGTCTCGGGTTCGACCGTGACGATCGACCCGCCGATCAACCTCGAGGGCCTCACCGGCTACTCCGTGCTGATCGACGACGGGGCATTTCTCGACATGAGCAGCACGCTCACGAGCAACGCGATCCTGCTGACCGAGACGTTCGACCGGCTGCCGCTCGGGCCGTTCGTCACTGAGCCCAACGGCGATGGCACCGATTTCACGCGGGCCCTGCCGGCCGGGTTCACGGTCGACAACTCGCTGATGCCGGCCAGCGGCTCCGACTTCCAGGGCTGGACGGTGATGGACAAGAACTCGTGGGTGATCACGGCCGGCGACCAGGACCGCAGCCGCTTCACGCTCGGCAGCGGCGGGGTGATCGTCGCCGACTCCGACGAGTGGGACGACGTGAGCCACGCCCCGGGCCGGTTCAACAGCTTCCTGGTCACGAAGGCGATCGACCTCTCGGGCATCACGCCGGGCACCGTGACGCTCGAGTTCGACTCGAGCTTCAACAAGGAACTGCCGCAGTACGGGACGGTGGAGGTGTCGTACGACGACGGGGCCACGTGGTCGCCCCTGCTCTTCTTCGGCGACGCCGGCAACACCAACAGCCCGCTCAACAACCACATCACCGTGTCGGCGGCGAACACCGCCGGCGAGTTCGTGCAGGGGGCCACGGTCGATGCCCCGCTCAACAGCCCGGCATCCGGCCTGATGAAGTTCAAGTTCAGCTACCTGGAGGGTGAGAACAACTGGTGGTGGGCGGTCGACAACCTCACGATCCGCGGCGAGCGGGTCGGTGTGCCCTACGCCGGCATCGCCGACACCACCTCATGGAACGTGACCACGGCCGAGGCCCCGACGGTCACCGTGACGATCAATCCGTCGTCGATCAGTGAGAACGGCGGTGTCGCCACGGGCACGGTCACCCGCAACGCCGCCGCCGGCACGACAGGGGCCCTCGTCGTGACGCTTTCGAGCAGCAACACGGCCGCGGCCACCGTGCCCACTACGGTCACGATCCTCGACGGCCAGACCTCGGCCACCTTCGACATCAGCGGCGTGGACGATCTCGCCGCCGACGGGGCTCAGACGACGGTGATTTCGGCCACGGCGACCGACTTCTTCTCGGTCTCGGCCACGCTCACCGTGCTCGACGACGACTTCCCGAAGCCCGTGACCTTCGCGCCGGCCGACAACGCCACGGCCGTGGCGGTGTCCGCCAACGGGGTGGTCACCTACGACCAGGCGATCAAGAAGGGCAACGGATTCATCACCATCGTCCGCGCCTCCGACAACAAGGCGGCGATGATGATCGACATCAACTCGCCAGAGGTGACCGTCAGCGGCTCCACGCTGACCATCAACCCGGTCCGCGACCTGACCCGGCTCACTGACTACTACATCCTGATCGACAACGGCGCCGTGCTCAGCGGCCTGTCGTCGGCGACCGCGGGCGTGCAACTCCTCAAGCAGGACTTCGAACTCCTGCCGCTCGGGCCGGCCGTGTACGAGACCGTGGGCCTGCAGGGCGGGCAGGAGTACACCGCCACGCCGCCGGGCGGCTGGGCCGTGGACAACTCGGCGATGGCGTCCGGTGGTGCTCCCGAGTGGCGGGGCTGGACGTTCGCCAACAAGAACTTCTGGAGCACGCAGGGCGGCCAGAGCAGGGCGAACTTCACCCGCGGCACGGGCACCATCGCGGTGGCCGACACCGACGAGTGGGACGACTACAGCACCTTCCCGAGCAACGCCTTCAACGGCGGGTTGCGTTCGACGCCGATCGACCTGACGACGGTGGCCGCCAGCTCCGTGACGCTGGAGTTCGACTCCAGCTTCCGCCCGGAGAGCGGCGCGACGCTCGTGCCGTATGCCCCGGACAACATGCAGGGCAAGCTCGACGTGAGCTACGACGGCGGGGCCACCTGGTCGAACCTGCTGACGCTCGACTCGAGCAACCAGTTTGGCAACGCCACGGCCGCCAACGTCAACGACCGGAAGGTCGTGTCGGTGCCGAATCCGGAGGACGGCCAGCTCGTGTTCCGCTGGGGCAACACCGGAACCAATGACTGGTGGTGGGCGATCGACAACATCGTGGTGACGGGCACCGTGGACGGCCTGCCCAGCCCCGGTATCACCGCCGCGACGACCTGGAACTTCACCACGGCCGACACCAACACGCTGGCGGTGACAGCGGCCGCCACCGCCACCGAGGGTGACGCGCCCCTGACCGGCACGGTGACCCGGAACCTCGGCACCGTCGGGGCCGTGGTCGTCGCCCTCGCCAGCAGCAACACCGGCGTCGCCACGGTGCCGGCAACCGTGACGATTCTGGACGGCCAGAACTCGGCGACGTTCCCGATCACGATCGTGAACGACGCCGTGTTCAACGGCGGCCGCGTGGTGACGATCACGGCCACGGCCACCGGCTTCGTGGCCGGCGGCACCACCGTGAGCGTCGCCGACAACGAGACCGGTGACGTGGTCATCTCCGAGATCGCGTATGACCCGGCGGGCCGCGAGTCGGCCACCGAGTGGGTCGAGCTCTACAACCGCGGCACGACGACCGCCGACGTGAGCGGCTGGTATCTCGACGACGAGGATCTGATCAAGTGGGGCGGCATCCCGGCCGGCACCACGATTCCCGCCGGCGGCGTGCTGGTGATCTACAACGGCTGGACGGGCACCGCGGCCGAGTTCCGCACCGCCTGGAACGTGCCGGCCGAGGCCGGCGTGGCGGGCGTGATCTGGGGCGACCTCAACAACTCGCCGACGAACGTCAACGAGATCCTCGTGCTCAAGGATTCCAGCGGCGCCGTTCGCAACACGGCGAACTTCGCCGAGGATGGCACCGTCTGGCCGGCGTACGTCAACGGAGCGAGCCTGTATCTCGAGAACCTGACCGGCGACACCAACGTTGGCACGAACTGGAGGGCGTCGGCCGTGGGGACCGCGCAGGCCGTGAACCCGGTCTCGACGATCTACAACGCGGCCGATGTCGGCTCGCCGGGCCGCGTCGGCGCCGGTGGCACGATCGTGGACGTTCCCACGGGCCAGACCGAGACCGACGCGACCGTGCATACCGGCACGGAGCGGATCATCAAGCAGGGAGCCGGCACGCTGGTGCTCTCCGGGGCCAACAGCCACTCGGGCGGCACGGTCGTCTCGGCGGGAACCCTGATCGTGAGGAACGTGGCCGCTCTGGGCACCGGCCCTGTCGAGGTGCAGGCGGGGGCGAAGCTGGTGCTCGACATCGGCACGGCCGAGGTCAGCGTGGCGTCGATCGTCCTGGCGAACGGCGGCCTGATCGACGTGGGGGCCGGCAAGCTCACCGCGGCGACCGGCCTGAGCCGCACGGCGCTGCTCGCGGCGATCAACGCCGCCAAGGGCGACGGGTCGTGGAACGGGACGGCGGGCATCGGCTCGTCGATCGTCGCCTCGGCGGTGTCCGGCGGACAGTTCCGCACGCTCGGCTGGCTGGCCAACGGCGGCTCGTCGTTCACCGTGGCCTATGCGGCCCCGGGCGACACGAATCTCGACGGTGTGGTGGACATCGGCGATGTCGCCAACTTCGTCGGCGGCGGCCAGCTCGACGCCGGCACCCCGGCAACGTGGGACACGGGCGACTTCAACCACGACGGCATCGTGGACCAGCTGGACCTGGCCGACCTGCTCGGCGCCAGCCTCTACGACGGTGGCAGCTACCTGCCGTCGTCCGCGGCTCCGCCGTCGGCCTCCGGCTCGGCGGTGTCGGCGAACGACGCGGCCTTCGCCGCGCTCGCGGCCGAGTCGCAGGTTGGCACGGGTCGCAAGAAGTCCGCCTTCTCGGTGGTTTGATCGGAGGGATTCGTGACTCCCTGCATGCTCGCCTTCCATCGAGTTGCTCCGGCCCGGTCCGGCGACGCCCCACGGCGCCGCCGGACCGGCGCCCTGGCGCTGCTGTGCGTCGTGGCCGCACTCGTCGTCGGCTGCGGGAAGCCCCCGATGCATCAGGTGCAGGGCACGGTCCGGCTCGGCGGAAAGCCCGTCAAGGGGTGCAAGGTGGGCTTCTTTCCCGATGCGCCGCAGTTCGACCCGACGCGGCACGGGTTCGGCTTCGGGATCACCGATCCGGAAGGGCACTACGTCATCCAGCATCCGCAGGGCGAGGCGGGCATCTGGGCCGGCAACTACAAGGTGACGCTCGTCGCCTGGGTGAACAAAGCGGGCGAGACGCTCCCCCCCGACATCAAGCCGAGCGAAGTCGAGGGGGGGGTCAAAAACCTGTTCCCAGACGCCTTCGAGGCGCCGAGCACCACGCCGGAGTGTGCGGTCGTCCGCAAGGGCGAACCCAACACCTTCGATTTTGATGTGCCCCCGACGGTCGCACGGAAGTGAACCACAAGCGAGGCCGACCCATGTTCCAGTTTCCTGCCTCCTCTCGCCGGAGCGGGTCGCGCTCGGGGGGCACTGATCGCGGTTTCACGCTCGTCGAGCTGCTGGTCGTGATCGCGATCATCGCCACGCTCATCGGGCTCCTGCTGCCGGCCGTGCAGACGGCCCGTGAATCGGCCCGCCGGATGAGCTGCCAAAACAACATCAAGTCGGTTGCGTTGGCCACGCTCTCGTTCCATGACGCTCGCAAGGGCTTTCCCATGGCGGCGGAGTTCGAGGTGGGAACCGCCTGGTCGGCACTGGTCCTTCCGTTCATGGAACAGGCTGACGCCTTCGATCTCCTGACCTTTCAGGAGGATGGCAACGGCAACTACCAGTGGGCCTTCGGGGTGCCAGGGATCACGGGGCAGGCCGCCCTCACCAACCGCGCTTACAACAAGTTCTACAAAAACATCTACGTCTGCGAGCAGGCGATCCCCACGTTTCGCTGCCCGTCGTCGCAGTTCCCGGCCCAGGCGGCGGACATCTCGGGCGACAACTGGATGGTCCAGCAGCGGGCCATGAGCAACTACCTCGGATGTGTCTCGGGGACCCTCTCCGTGGATCGCCGCCGGCAGACCGCAGCGACGCCCTGGGGCGGATCGGCCGCCACCGAGGTGATTTCTGACCTCGACGGGGTCATGATCAATCGGGTTGCCCACCAGCGGATCCAGTACAACGGCCAATCGTTCGGGGTCACGGGCGCGAAGATCGCGAGCGTCAGGGATGGGACGTCGAACACGATCCTGATTGGCGAGGCCGAGCCCGATCTCGGGGTGATGCCCGAGATGGGCATCATCAAGGAGAACAATGCGGCCAACTCGGGCCGCAAGGATCACTGGGCGTTTGGCGGCGATGACCTCGACACCAACAACCAGGGCGACATGTCGGAGTTTCTCGGCTCGACCGGCGTGCCGATGAACGCCCCCAAGGTACCCGAGGGCTCTCCCGCCTTCGCCGCCTATGAGATGAGCTTCGGCAGCCGCCACCCAGGCGGCGCCGCCTTCGCCTACGCGGACGGATCGGTGCGGTTTCTCCAGGATTCGATCGATGCGGCGGCGTACAGCGCGCTCGGATCGCGAAACCTCGGGGAGCAGAACTCGGCCCAATAGCCCAACGCCGCGACGCTGGTTTTCCCTGTTCGGCCCGCCTGGAGACGAATCGATGGTTCTGCGGCGACTCTGGCTCGCGCTCGCGGTGCTGGCGGGCCCCGCGGCGACGGCCCACGAAGGCCCCGATCCCCGGGCCCACTGGCTGTTCGACAAGGCGTTTCTCCGCGATGGCCGGCTCGACGCCCAGGTGGGGCCCGGTCTGAAGCACGACGGCGCGGCCACGGCCGAATCGGCAGGTCGCCTCCGCTGCCTGCGGCTCGACGGCCGCGAAGACCTGTTCGTGGCCGAGGGGGCCTGGGAGGGCGTCCGGGCCACCCTCCCGGAGGGCGCGATCACCGTGTCGGCGCTCGTGAGCCTCGACGAACTGCTGCCGTTCGGTGGCATCGTCTCCTGCTTCCAGGACAACGGCGACGCCGAAACCGGGTGGGTGCTGGGCTACAACGACCGCGGCTTCACGTTCGGCCTGGCGACGGCCGGGGCCGATGACGGCGACGGACGGATGACCTATCTCTCGGGCACGACCGCGATCGAGCCGAGCCGCTGGTATCACGTCTGCGGCGTGTACGACGGCGAGACCATGCAACTCTGGGTCAACGGCACGCTCGATGGCGAGAGCCGCGAGCAGCACGGCCCGATCCTCTATCCGCAGGATGCCCGGCTCGTCCTCGGCGCCTACGCTGACGCAAACGAATCGTTTCCGATGCACGGCCGGCTCGGGCAGGTGGTGGTCTACGACGTCGCGGCCAAGCCCGCCTGGGTGGCGCACGAATACTCGCACCATGCCTCATGGGTCGCCCTCCCGCCCGAGCCCGATCCCTCCCGGGCGTTTTCCTTCCTGGTGAAGCCCTACCTCCAGTACGCCACCGGGACGAGCATCAACGTGATGTGCGAAGTGAGTCGGCCCGCCAAGGTCCGCGTCCGGTTCGGCGAGACCGCGCGGTTCGACCGCGAGGTGGCGGCGACGAGCGACGACGGCCTCTTGCACGCGGCCGGGCTCACCGGCCTCGAGCCTGAGACCGGCCACTACTACCAGGTGCTCGTCCAGGAGGACGGCCGCGACACCTGGCTCGAGGGAGACGTGGGCTCCTTTCAGACCGCGTCGCTCCCCGAGACGCCCTTCGCCTTCGCCGTGATGGGCGACACGCAGGGCAACCCGAAGGTCAACGGCAGCCTCGCCGAGCAGATCTGGCGGCTGCGTCCCAACTTCCTGCTCATCCCCGGCGACCTGGTCGATCAGGGGCCGCTCAAGCGGCAGTGGGTGGACGAGTTCTTCGCGAGCATGAGTCCGCTCTTCTCCCGGGTCTGCTTCTACCCGGTGATCGGCAACCACGAGCAGAACGCCGATCACTACTACCGCTACATGAACGTGCCGGCGCCCGAGTACCACTACGCGTTCGAGTATGGCAACGCGAAGTTCTTCGCGATCGACTCCAACAAGAACTGCGGCCCGGGGAGCGAGCAATACGAGTGGCTGGAACGGGAGCTCGCGGCGCTCGAGAGCGCCCGGCGGAACGGTTCCTCCAAGGTGGTCTGGACGTTCGTGTCATACCACCACCCATCGTATTCATCCGACGAGGACGACTACGGCAACCTCTGGAAGGGCAAGAGCACGTGGGGCGACATGCGGATTCGCCCGCTGACGAAGCTCTTCGACCGCTACGGGGTCGACCTGGTCTGGAACGGCCACATCCACTCGTACGAGCGCACCTGGCCGATTCGTGAGGGCCGCGTCGTGGAACGCGACGGCACGGTGTACGTGGTCGCTGGCGGCGGCGGCGGCGGGCTCGAGCAGGCGGGGCCGATCCGACCGCCGTTCCAGAACAACGTCCGCCGCGCGCACCACTTCGTGTTCGTGGCCGTGAACGGCCGGACCCTCGAACTGAAGTCATTCGACCTCGACGGGCGGCTCTTCGACACGACGACGATCCGCAAGTCGGGCGTGGAGCCGGCGGAAGCGCGGCCGGCCGGCGCGGCCGTCCGGGTGGGTCAGTGACCGTCGCCGGTGGCGACACGCACCGGCGTGCCCGCCAGATGGCCGCGGCCGCCGACCGCGTCGAGCCAGGCGAGCCCCGCATCGATCTCGGTGCCGAGCCGGCGCCGTGCATCCAGGAGCAGGCGGCGGCGAAACGCCGCGTCGTAAGCGACGTCGGGACGCTTGGCGTAGCGCCGCATGAGGTCCCCGGCGAGGATCGACTCCACGTCGGCCTCCAGGCCGAACGCGGCGAACGCGGCGGCCAGCTGGTCGGCCGGAGTCTCCAGGAACCGGTCGAAGTCGAGCCAGCGCACCCGGTCGGGAGCCCGGCGGGCGACTTCCGCGAGCGCGAGATTCTCGCACAGCCAGCTCATCGCTGCCGCCTCGCCGGCGCCGAGTGCTTCGGGCGCCACGCCCTCCGCCACGCCGAACGACGCGAGCCGGCTGAGCCGTTCGGCGGCGTGGGCCGCGATGTCGCCCGGCGAGCCATCGAGCACCGCCGCGAGAAACGTGTCGGCGGGCACCGTCATCAGCAGGGCTCGGGCGTCGCTGACCTGGTCCATCAGCACGCTGGCGATCCGGTTGACGACGCTCGTCGCCTTCACGACCGCCCGCTGCCCCGGGTGGAACGTCCGCGACAACAGCGCGAGCACGTCGTCGCGGAGCTCGGCCGCATCGCGGCCGTCGGCAGCCGCGATCTGGCGGAGAATGGCCGGCTCCCGCAGCGCGAACAGCTCCGGCCGGCAGCCGAGCAGCCGCGAGAGGAGCGTGGAGCCCGCATGCGAGACGTGGAAGATGAAGTCGCAGCCGCGGGGCAGCTGTTCGAGCCACGGCCGCATCACCGCCCGGGGCACGACGCCCGTCCGGCTCGCGGGACCGAGGAGGCGACGGTCGAGGAAGCTCGCGTCGCGGTAGCCTTCTTCGGAGACCGCAACGAAGAGCAGCGCGTCGCCGGCCGCATTGGCCTCCAAGGGGAGAAGCATGGGCGACGAGGTCAGGGCGGCACGGAGGGCCTCGACGTCGGAGGAGGTCACGTGGGCCGCCACTGGGCGTTGAAGGCGATGGAGATCCGGGGCGTTTCGGCCGTGCTGGGGTGGACGAAGTGGTAGAGCCAGCTCGGAAACAAGACCAGGAGACCCGGCAGCGGGCGGACGATCATCCGCTGGCCGTAGGGCGATCCGGGCACGTCCATCATCTCGGTGAACGGCCGGGGGTCGTAGAACTCCAGCGCGCCCGCGAGCGTTCCCGGCTCCGATGGCGGCGAGGCCACGTAGTAGCAGCCCGACCAGGCGCTTCCCGGGTGGTTGTGCATGCGGTGGTAGTTGCCGCGACGGGCGACGTTCGCCCAGGCCATCACGCGGAACGCACCCCGCGGGATGGCCACCCCCCTGCCCTGCACCTCCGGGAGCTGCGCGGTGGCCTGCACCATCCGCGCGAGCCCCTCCGAACACCAGCCGCGGACTGCGGCGATGTCGTCGCCGGGCCACTCGAGCAGATCATTGGCCGAGTGCCAGCCCCCTTGGTTGGCATAATCGCGGCTCGGCGTCGCTGCCTCCCGCTCCAGCACGAGGGCCGCCAGCCGTTCGTTGATGGCCTCGGTTCCAGTGATCTGGAAGCGGCCGATGAGCGTGGGGAAGGCGAGAGCGACGTGACCGTCGGGCGGCAGACTGGGGATCGACATGACAACCACCGGCAGCGGCGAAGGGGAAGCGATGTCCGACGTCGATCGATATGACCTGCAGGGCGTGCAGGCCTGGCCGACGATGTTCTTCACGCGCCGCTGGCGGGAGTTCGACGCCGACCGGGCCGACATCATAGCCGTTCTTCGTGAGCTTCAATCGCGACAGCCGCGAGCGGTCGACAGCGACGTCGCGATCGGTGCCAAGCCGGCCAGCGGGCTCTACGAGAGCGATTTCGACCTGCTCGCGAAGCCTCACGAAAAACTCACGAACCTCCGCCGGTTCATCGAGTCGTCGCTGGCGCTGGCCGCGAGCGTCGCCAACGGCCGGGAAGTGCCGCCCGACGACCTCGTCGTGTCGATCGTGGAGAGCTGGTATCACATCACCAACGACGGCGGTTTCCACGACGCCCATCACCACCATGCGTGCAGCTGGTGCGGCATCTTCTACGTGCAGATCGCCGCCTCGGGCCGGACCGCGGCGGGCGGCGCCCCCAACGGGGGCAGCCGGTTCTACTCGCCCCTCGCGACGGGCGGACTGTACCGCGACTACGGCAACAAGTACCTCGTCGAGACGATGGACGCCCCGCTCGAGGATGGGCTGCTGCTGCTGTTTCCCTCGTACCTGCTCCACAGCGGACTGCCCTACCGCGGCGACGTGGACCGGATCCTGATCGCGTTCAACGCGCAGGTTCACGTCCGCGAGGGCAGCCCGTCGGCCACGCGACTCACCGGAAGACGCTGACCATGCCCGCACCACGCCCCCTGCTCCCGCTCGTCGCGATCCTCGTCGCCGCCCTGGCGAGCGGCGCCGCCCGTGCCGCCGACGAGCCCGCGGCCTCCGCGACCGTCGGCCGGGCCGACGCCGAGACGACGGTCCTGCCGGTGAACCAGATCGTCACGCCGGTCGGCCTCCAGGTCGAGCTTCCCGGGCTGCGGCCGCAGGTGCTCGCGCTCTCGCCCGACGGTCGGATGCTCGTGACCTCCGGCAAGACCAACGAGATCGTCGTGCTCGACCCCGAGACGGGGGCGATGCGTGACCGCGTGCGGCCCCCGGCCGACGATGCCCTGCGGCCGCCCGGCGACGACGACTCCGACCGCAACCTTGCCCCCGACGGCCAGGCGATCCAGAGCTACACGGGGCTCGTGTTCGCCCCCGACGGCCGGCGGCTCTACATGAGCAACGTGCACGGGTCGGTGAAGGTGTTCGCCGTCGAGGACGATGGGATCACCCCCTCGCACTCCATCCAACTGCCCCTGGCCAACGCCCCGGAGCGGGCTCGCGAGATTCCCAGCGGCCTGGCCGTGTCGGCTGACGGCCGCCGGCTCTACGTTTGCGGCAATCTCTCCAACCGGCTGTTCGAGATTGACGCGGTCAGCGGCGCGGTGCTGCGGACGTTCGACGTCGGCGTCGCACCCTACGACGTAGCCCTGGTGGGCGGCCGGGCGTTCGTGAGCAACTGGGGCGGCCGCCGTCCCGACGCGGGGGATCTCACCGGCCCCGCCGGCAAAGGCACCCGCGTTCGCGTTGATCCGGTGCGGCACATCGCCAGCGAGGGGTCTGTGAGCGTGATCGACCTGGAGCGCGGCGCGGTCCGCGAGGTGCTCACGGGTCTGCATGCGTCGGCACTCGCCGTCTCCCCGGACGGCCGTCACGTCGTCTGCGCGAACTCCGCCGGTGACACGCTCTCGATCCTCGATGCCGCCACCGGCGACGTCGTCGATACCGTGTGGACGAAGCACACGCCCGCCGAACTCTACGGGGCGATGCCCAACGCCCTGGCCTTCACCGCCGACGGCACGCGGCTCTACGTGTGCAACGGCGCCCAGAACGCGGTGGCGGTGATGGCCTGGGATCCTGACGAACGGGGAGGCACGAAGCTCCTCGGTCTGATTCCCGTCGGCTGGCATCCAGGGGCCGTGGTCGTGGACGCCGCCCGGGGCTGGCTGGCGGTGGCCAACATCAAGGGCGTGCCGGCGAAGCCCCGGCCCCGTGGTGGCACCGAGGGCTACAACTCGCACCACTATCACGGCTCGGTGTCGATCCTGCCGCTGCCGGGTGACGACGAGCTGCCGCCGCTGTCGGAACGGGTCGCGCGGAACCTGCGGGCCGGCGCCATCCGCGACGCCCTCCTCCCGCCGCGGCCTGGCCAGCCGCCCCGTGTGATCCCGGAACGGATCGGCGAGCCGAGCCTGATCGAGCACGTGGTCTACGTGATCAAGGAGAACCGCACCTACGACCAGGTGCTCGGCGACGTTCGTGAGGGCAAGGGGCGGCCGGAGCTCTGCATCTACGGCGACGAGATCACCCCCAACCAGCACGCCCTTGCCCGCGAGTTCGTGCTCCTCGACAACGCCTACTGCTGCGGCATCCTCTCGGCCGACGGCCACAACTGGAGCACCTCGGCCGTCGCCACCAACTACCTCGAGCGGAGCTTCGCCGGCTTTCCACGGAGCTATCCCGACGGCATGGAGGACGCCGACACCGACGCCATCGCCTGGTCGCCGGCCGGCTTCCTCTGGGATCGGGCGGTCGAGCGCGGCAAAACGCTCCGCAATTACGGCGAATACATGATGCCGCGGGTCCGGTGGCGGGATCCGCAGCGGCCGGGCCGCCCCGACTTTGCCGCCTGCTACGCGGCCTGGCGGGCGGGCCCCGATGCCGGAGACGTGATCTTCGCCAGCGAGCCGGCGATCGAGTCGCTGCGGGCCTTTTCGCCGCTCGACTGCGTGGGCTGGGACATGAGCGTGCCCGACCAGTTTCGCGCCGACTTCGTGATCCGCGAGCTGGCGGAGTGCGAACGCCGCGGCACGTATCCGAACCTCGTGATCATCTGCCTGCCGCAGGACCACACCAGCGGCACCGACCCGCGCTGCCCGACGCCGGCGGCCTGCGTCGCCGACAACGACCTGGCCTTCGGCCGGATCGTGGAGGCCCTCTCGAAGAGCCGCTTCTGGCCGAAGATGGCGATCTTCGCGATCGAGGACGATCCCCAGGACGGCTGGGACCACGTCAGCGGCTACCGCACGACGGTCTACCTCGCCGGGCCGCACGTCAAGCGCGGGGCGGTCGTCCACACCCGCTACAACACCACGAGCATCCTGCGGACGATCGGCCAGATTCTCGGCCTCCCGCCGCTCAATCAGTTCGACGCCTCGGCCACGCCGATGACCGACTGCTTTACGGATGTCGCCGATCCCACGCCGTTCAGCGTGCGGCCCGCGACGGTGCCGCTCGATCGGATGAACCCGGATCCCAAGGCGCTGCTCGACCCCATACTCCGGGCCGGGGCGGCGGCGAGCATGGCGATGAACTTCCGCGAGATGGACAAGGCTCCGGAGGACGCGCTCAACCGGGTGCTCTGGCACGCCGCGAAGGGATCGGCCGCGCTCTACCCCGCCTGGGCGACCAGCGGAGCGGACGGCGACGAGGACGAGGACGACGAGTGACGGTCCGCGCGGCGACCCCCGACTACGACCACCACGAAGGAGAAGCGATGGCCACGATCGTCGAGTCCGATACCGCCGCAACGGCCGACCGCAGCTGGCGGGTGTTTCCCGCCGGGTCCAACGGCGAGTATGGCCTCCCCCGCGACCTCGTCATCGTGATCGACAGCGGTCACGGCTGCCGGATCCGCGATCTCGACGGCCGCGAGTTCCTCGATTTCACGATGGGCTGGGGGTCGGCGCTGCTCGGCCACGCGCACGAGCGGATCATTGCCGCGGTTGTTCGCCAGATCACCCACGGCTCGAACTTCGCCCACGTCACCAGCCGCTCGCTCGAACTCGCCGAGCGGCTCGTGGCGCTCAGCCCCGCCTGCGAGCAAGTGCGGTTCTGCGCCTCAGGGACCGAGGCCACGCTGCAGTGCGTGCGGCTGGCCCGCGGTGCCCGCCGCCGCGGCGGCGTGCTCAAGTTCGAGGGGGCCTACCACGGCCAGCACGACCTCGGGACCACGAGCCTGTTCGGCCGGGAGATGAGGCCCTGGCCGGAGCCCGAGCCGCTGGGCACGGGCATCCCCGACACCGAGTCGAGCCACGTGTTCGTGGCGCCGTTCAACGACGCGGCGGTCGCGACCGACTTGATCGCCCGGCATGCCGACGAACTCGCCGCGGTGATCGTGGAGCCGCTGCACCGCTGCCTGCCGCCGGTGCCCGGGTTTCTGGAGGCCGTGCGGGCCGCCTGCACCGCGCACGGCGTGATCCTGATCTTCGACGAGGTGGTGACGGGGTTTCGGCTGGCGGTCGGGGGCGCGCAGGAGCGCTACGGCGTGGTTCCCGACCTCGTCGCCTACGGCAAGGCGCTCGGCGGCGGCCATCCGCTTGGCGCGTATGGCGGCCGCCGCGACCTGATGGAGATCGTTCGCGAGGAGCGGCTCGGCGGCGACGACTACGTCTGGACGGCCTCCACGCTCGGGGGCAACCCCGTGTCGTGTGCCGCGGCGCTGGCCTTCCTCGACGAGATCGAGGCTCCCGGATTCCACTGCCGGCTCGATCACCTGGGCGTCTGCCTGCGGCACGGCATGGAGGAGGCCCTCGCCGACGCGGGCCTCGAGGCCACGGTGATCGGCGACGGTCCGCTCGCCCAGGTGGTGTTTCGGCGGGGCCCGGTGACCTCGTCGCGGGAGATCTGGCAGTCGGCCCCGGGCCTCGGCCGGCGGCTGATGCTCGGGCTCTTCGCCCGGGGCGTGTTCCTCAATCCGATGGGCACGAAGCTCTACCTCTCGGCGGCCCACGACGAGCAGGTGATCGCCGACTTCCTGGGCCGGTTCCGGGAAACGCTTGCCGACCTCGCCGGCTGACGGCGGCCGCGCCGGTGCCAGCGCCAAGCCGACGATTTTGCCGGGACTTCGACCGCCTGCTGGTATGCTGAACTCGGTTGCCGGCCCTGCTCGAAGGAGCGTGTCATGTTCGGACGTTGGCTTGGCCCAGGTGTGGCGGTTCTGC
>JBBAVS010000050.1:0-26739 GCA_040397585.1 Pirellulales bacterium | reverse complement strand
ACGGCTCGGCGCCGCAAGCGGGCTCGGCACCGCAGGCCGGCTCGGCGCCGCAGGCCGGCTCGGCGCCGCAGGCGGGCTCGGCGCAGCAGCTGGTGCAGCTCTCTCCGCAGCTGTCCTTGCTGCGGCGGCTGAAGAGACCGCCGCGGGCACGACCACGGCGACGGGGCTCGCAGCAGTTCGACGCAGCAGCGCAGCAGGCGGGCTCGGAGGCACAGGCCTCGGCGGCACCGCAGGCGGGCTCAGCCGCACAGGCGTTGGCTGCACAGCCAGGTTCGGTAGCACAGGTCGGTGC
This sequence comes from Pirellulales bacterium, assembly GCA_040397585.1. GTDB lineage: Bacteria > Planctomycetota > Planctomycetia > Pirellulales > UBA1268 > QWPN01. Next base: position 26,447 of record JBBAVS010000050.1, on the reverse strand, counting down.
ACAGTCGCAGCTGGTGCGACCACGACGGCCACGGCCAGCGGCCGAAGCGGTATCGGCGGCCACGAGGCCGACCATGACAAACACGAAGAGCATCGAAACGATCATGGAAAAACGCTTCATTGAGAAACTCCTAGATAAACACAGAACCGAATCGCAATCCCTTGAAGATTGATTCAGTTATCCGAGCCCGCGAAACGAAACCCCGAGCCGGACAACGCGTCACCCTAGCGGCTGCCGCGAACATTCGGGAAGTGGAGAAAATGGAACGGCAAAAACGCCGGTCCGCGGGCGTTTCTCCGCCTTCACGGATGGGGTCGGGGCATGGCCCGCCCTGCATCCGCCCCGGACCCTCAGATCGTGTTCCAAAGTGCCGGAGGCGAAACTTGAACCCACACGCCATTGCTGGCAACGGATTGTGAGTGCGTTCAACATTCTTCTTGATGCCGCAGTCATCACGGTGTCATGCGTATTCCTCGGGAACGGCGCGTTACGCTCGTCAGCCGAAAACAGACAGCGAAGCGATTCTCCTAACCGTTTGCCTAACAGGAGCGGCGCATGCCTGTCTGCTGGGGAGTTGAAGCGAAGATGCCGCTAGGTGCGCGGCGAGGGTGCCATCGTGTATGAGGGCGACGATGATCAACGGCAGATAGAGATGATGAAACACCTTCACTTACCGCGCACTCGCGTCTGAGAAGGCTGGGCACCAGAAGACCATGCGCACAACCGTCAATTTCCCCTTGGCGCTCGTGCTGGCTTGCGCCGCGATGATCAAATTGACCCCCGCCAGCCTCTTCGCGGAAACGGGAAGGCCGAACATCGTGTTCATCGTCGCGGACAATTCGACGGTCACGGTGCACTCCAGGCAGTCCACCCGCCGCATCGCGTAGACGAAGAACACCGCGATATTCCACGGCGGCACGACTGGAAGCGTCGCGGCGCTAGCCGGTCGTACGCCGGCCGCTTCTGGCCGCAGCCCGAGCAGATCGCCCGGCTGTTGGCCCGGGGCTCGATCTCGACCCCGAGCTCCGCTTCGACCAAGCCGTCCACGAAGCGGATCCGCGTGCAAACGAAACATTTGTGTCACTCGATGCGGTTGAGAATACTCTTGAGGTGCATCCTGCGGTGGCTCCGGTAAAGGGGCTGTCCAAGCAACCGCATCTTTACCGTACGACGCCGCAGGATGATTCTTTCGCTCCTTGGCCCGCCCGGCAGGGCGGTGCTTCCAGGCGGCGGAACGCCGCCGCGTGTCGGTTGCCGTCGCAAAGCGGCGGACCGCATCAGGCCGCCGAGGCAACGATGGCTCGCCCGAGTTCGCCCACGACTCAACGCACCGAGGACTTGCCACCCTCGGTGATGGCGACGCGGCTGCCCGCACGTCTCGGAGATCGTGCCGAGGCGTATTCAAAACCCGCGTTGACCCACAAACTCTGCTGAAGATCCTGCGTTCTTCGACCGGCTCGCCGATCTCGTCCGACCACCGAGAAAACACCGACATCGCTACCACGGGGTGTTTGCCCCGAATCACCGGCTGCGGAAAGCCGTCACGTCGCTGGCGAAAAGGGAACATTGGCAAGCTCGGCGAGGACGCGACCGGCGGGCATGCGGTCGGCGGGCAGTCGCCCAGCGACTGCTGCGATTCACAAGACAAGCCCCGCTCGCGCTTTTGCGGCCCGGAAGACGCAAGCACTCGGCTCATGCCGCTCACGGGCCGCGCACCAGCTCGGAAATGGTGGCGGAACTACCATTGGCCGGGCTATCCTTTGCAGTTGACCGTCGGGGGGCCGCGGTCGATGGCCGGTCATTTATCTTCGGGAGGAGTTCCGCATGAGACGCCTTCTCGTCACCCGCCGTGTCTTTCTGGTCGTTGCGTCGCTTCCGGCATTCGTGACTCCGTGGGTGTGCATCGCCGTCCACGCCGAGGCTCAGCAGGTCGTGAACGCTGGTGCCGCCACTCCTCATCCGGCGCCACCAAGCCAGCCTGAGACGGCTTCATCGCCTGACCAGTCGACTGCGATCACGACTCATCCGCAGGTGAGCATGACGGCTTTTACACGGGCGTATCGGTCGCGCTCCTCTCCGGCTTCCGCTTCGGCCAGCGCTGCCGTGCCTGCCATTGAGGTGGCACTCGACAAACCGGCCTTGGGATTCGAGTTCCACGAGATGCCGCTTCGTGAGGTCATCGCCAAGATTCGCGACGCGCACGGCATCCCGCTCGAACTCGACCAGAAGGCGCTCGAGAATGCGGGCGTTGACCTCGACACGCCGATCACGCACCACACCTCCGGCATTTCGCTGCGCTCGGCCCTGCGGTTGCTGCTCGACAACCTTGACCTGACCTGGCACGTCAGGAACGAAGTGTTGCAGATCACCACCAGAGAGGTTGAAAGCGAGCATCCCACGGTTCGCCTCTATCCGCTTCCGTGGGGTATCGCCGCCCAACCCCGGCCCGACATACAAGCTCTCATCGACCTGCTGACTTCGACGGTGCGCCCCGAGACGTGGGACTGCGAGGGCGGTTACGGATCGGTGAGGCCGGTAGGTGAGTGTGGCGAGACAATGCTCGTCGTATCGCAAACCCAGGAAGGCCACTGGGAGGTCGAGGGTTTGCTTCGGGGACTGCACCAGCAAGCCCTTGCGGAGTTTGGTGAGCCGCATAGCCTACGGGCTGCCACGCCTGTTTCCCGGGCGTACCACATAGCCGACGCCTCGACGCTGAAGGCACTCTCCGAGAAACTCGTGAAACTGTGCAACGAATCGCTTGGTGAGGCGGGTGACCCGGCTGCCACTGTGGGAGCGATTGGGCAGAGCCTTGTGGTGCAGTCAGTGTCCCCTGAGTTTCATGCTCTTGCCGGTCGCATGGTTGCCTCAATAACCGGCGTGACAACGCGCGATTCACGCGGCAGCGCAGCCACACCGGCACCCTAATCAGCTTCAATCCGCGGTGGTTCGCCCCGCTGCTCATGCTCGCCGGGGAGAGCAGCGGGTTTTCGGTGGACGCGAGCGTGCGGATCACGCTCGTCGGCCGGCCAGCCGCCGTCGCCGGCGTCGATCCGCCATGCCTCGAGGCCCGGCAGGCCGGCCACCGCCAGCGCCCGCCACTCCGGGAGCCCAACCACCGTCGCCGCCAGCGACCCGATGCTCCCGGCGATGACCTCGCCGAACTCGTCGACACTCGGCAGCGAGTCGATCCCCGGAACGGGCGTCACTCCGGCGGTCGTCGGGCCCGGCGGTCGACCATGGCCGCCGGCCGCGGAATCTCGATCGCCCCTCCAGATGATCCCGCCGCATGCCAGGCCGAGGCAGGCCGCGAGCACGATGAGTCGCCGAGTCTCCGCACCCCGCGCACCGGACGCCGTGTCCCGCTCGCCGCGCCGACGCACGGCGCGGAGGAGCCGCCGGTGCACGTCGGGATCGAATGCCGGCCGGTCCCGGACGGCCTCGTCGCGAAGCCGCGCGAGCAGCGGCCCCTCGTCCAGGCGTGAGTCTCTCATCGCACGCCCTCCACGGGCCGATGCTCAGGGAGGACGCTCGCCAGCCTCACGCGGGCCCGAAACAAGAGCGTCTTGGCCGTGCCGACGGGGCATTCGAGCACCGCCGCGACCTCCTCCACCGCGAGATCCTCGACGTACCGCAGCCACACCGCCGCAAACTGCCGCTCCGTCAGCACCAGGCGGGCCGCCGCCCAGAGCGAGGCGCCCGACTCGATGGCCATCGTGATCGCCTGTGGGTCACCGTCGGCCGTGGTCGCCCCGGGCCGCGCGGCGGCGGAGTCGCGGCGCCGGCGGCGGCGTTCCGCCCGGGCGTGGTTCAGGCAGCACCGCCGCGCGATCGTGAACAGCCACGTGGAGAAGGCCCAGCGATCGTCGTAGTCATGCAGCCTCGCGTGGGCGCGGAGGAAGGCTTCCTGCACCACGTCGTCGACGTCGGGATTGCCGGCGCCGAGCAACTGCCGCACGAAGTGCGCGACGGACACCTGGTGGCGGGCGAGCAGCTCCGCGAAACTGTCGAGGCAGCCGCCCGCCGCCCGCCTGGCGAGCGGGCCGTCGTCGTGCCTGGCCGCGACCCGTGGCGACACGTCAGCCTCCGTTCAGAACTCCTCGACCTGCGGCCGGCCTTCCTTCTTGGAATCGCCCTCGCCCTGGAACGGGCATCCGCCGCAGCCTTCGCAGCCGTCCTTGCCGCAGGCGGCGCACGCCCGGCCCCCGTCGCCCGAGCGGCGGTGCTTGCGTTCCCAATGGGTGACGGCCTTCTCCATGGCCTTCCAGACGTCGTCGGCCGAGGCGTCCCAGGCGATCGTGCAGACGTCGCCACTGGTCTCGGTGCGAAGCCCTGACAGCAGCTTCATCGCGACGTCATCGCCCTCCCAGCGGAGCTTGACTACGGCCTCGAAGCCTTCGACCACGTCCTCGGTGAGCCCGGCGGCCGCCGCCGACTTCATGTCGAGCTTCGCGCGGTAGAACGACCGGCCGCCGTCCTCGCCGGCCGCCACGCGGTAGCCGCGACCCTGCCTGAGCACCGGGCACTTCGTGTCGGGATCGATGGCCGCGGCCCGGGCGACGAGGATCGAGCCCGGCTTCACGCCGCCGGCGAGGGGTCCCGCGGCGTAGGCGGCCTTCGATCCGTCGAGGACGTCGAGCGCCATCTTCACCGCGTCGGCGGAGCGGGCGAACACCATCCGGTCGTCGGCCTGGAAGGCGCCGACGACGGTCTCCCCCGTGCCGCCCTTGCGGCCCCGCTGCGTCCACGAGTGCAGCGTCCGGCCGGCGTGTTCCATCGTGCGATGGTCGCGGGCCTTCTCCACCATCTTTTCGAGGAACTCGCGATTCGCCTTGGCCCGCACCACCATCACGGCGTTCCGCTTGTCGGTGTCGCGGCCGTAGACGGTGACGTCGTGCAGGTCCTTCCGGGGATCCATGCCGGTCATGCCCTTCACCATGGCGATCATGCCCTCGGCGTGCGGATGCATCGCCATGGCCCGCTCGTAGGTCCGCCGCACGACGGTCGACTCCCGGGCGGCATCCATGTCGAGGTGCATCATCCAGACGGCGTCAGCGGGCACGGCCGCGAGGTTCGCGGGGGCGGCGAACGCGGGGCGGGCGGCGGCGAATGCGAAGGTGCTCGCCGCGGCCCTCGCCTTCGGCGGCAAGATCGCCGAGCCTGTCCGAACACCCACACGGTAAGGGCTACGCGACGAGCACGCCGTTGACCTTCTTGTTCGACGGCAGTTCCCCGGCGAGGCCGTCGACCTGGAAGCCGAACGAGATCGTCGCGCCGGCCGCGATCGTGCCGTTCCAGTCCGCGTTCTTGATCACGTAGCGCGTGCCGACGCGGCTGACGATCACGGCGTTCCAGATGTTCACGATGTTCGCCTTCATGTCGAACTCCATCGTCCAGCCGTTGACGGCCGTTGTGCCGGTATTCTTGATCTTCATCTCACCGTTGAAGCCCGTGGCCCAGCCGCTTGTCTGCGCGTACGTCACGGCGATGCCAGTGGTGGGCGTTGGGGTCGGGGTCGGGGTCGGAGTCGGAGTCGGAGTTGCCGTGTCGTCGTTCAGGATCGTGCCCGTGGCCGCCGTCTTCGTGAGCGTGGCATTCGTCGGGCTGCTCAACTTCAGCGACAGCGTCTCGTTCGACTCGGCTGTGGTGTCGCGGTTGACGAGCACCGTCACGATCTTCTGCGTTTCGCCCGGGGCGAACGTGAGCGTGCCCGACGTGGCCGTGTAGTCGCTGCCGACGACCGCCGTGCCGTCCGCGGTGGCGTATTGCACCGTCACCGACTTCGTGCTTGCCGCCGAGAGCGACACGGTGAACGTCATCGGGGTCGTGGTGACCGCACTGCCCGTGCCCGTCACCGCCGGGAACTGAAACTGCACGCCCTTGAGCGGATCGACCTTGGCCGTGTTCACGGTCCTCCAGTCGTCCGCCAGGATGCCTCCGGTGTCGCCGGAGTTGGGATTCCACGACCAGTAGGTCCAGCTGATCCCCTGCTGGCCCGCCTTCAGGTCGTTCGTGCCGTTGCCGTCGAGATCTCCCTTCAGATAGCTCACCATCTTGGCATACCAGGCCTGGTCGCTGGCCGTGGTGAGCTTGCTGCCGAACTCACCGAGCAGCACGGGCGCCGTGCCGGTGCGGAAGAGATAGCCCCAGTTCTTGTCCCAGACGGCCGGCAGATTGTTCGGATACGTCGGGTCGCTGAAGTAGGTCTGCGCGAAGACACTGGCCGGGTAGTCGTGCGCGGAATAGACGAGGCGGTTCGGCGTGTTGAGCCGCACCGGGGCCGTGCCGGCATTGGAGAGATTCCCTCCCCACCAGTAGCTTCCGGAGGACGCCGTCTCGATCCCCTCGACGATGACGAGCAGGTTGGAGTTGGCCGCGAGCACGGCGTTGCCGGCCCGCTCCGCCGCCAGCCGCCAGTCACGGGCACCGCCATCGCCCCACGTGGCCGGTCCGTGCGGCTCGTTGTGGAGGTCGATGCCGACCACGGTGGAGTTCCCCGCGTAGCGCGAAGCGAGCATCGAGAGATTCTTGATCCACGTGCTTTCGGGATAGGCAGCCGTGTACCACAGCCCGGAGGCGTTGGCGCTGTTGCCGGCGTCGGAGCGATGGTGATCGAGGATGATCTTCATGCCGATCTGGCCGGCATAGCCGACGATCTTGTCCATGATCTGCAGGCCGCTCTGCCCCTGCAGGTCGGCGTTCTTGGAGAAGTCGATGCTGTTGGGCTTGCTGCCAGCGTCGAAGAGCTGGTCGCTGTACGGCAGGCGGATCGTGTTGAAGCCGAGCGACTTCATCTGATCCATCATCTCCTTGTAGCCGCGGGTCCAGAGGCCATGCGGGGCGAAGTTGCTCGTCTCGAATCCGAACCAGTTCACGCCGGCGATTCGCACCGGGTTGTTGTTGGCGTCGAGGATCTGGTTGCCGGAGGTGCGCAGGTAGCCGGTGGCGACGGCGGCCTGCGGATTACCCTCGGTGACGGAAACGTCGCCGATGTTGATCCCGGGGAGTGTGGTGACGGGTGGGGTGCCGACCGTTGCGCCCGCGATCACCGGATCACTGCCGTAGTCGCCCCAGGTGGTGCTGAAGCCGCCTGCGGGCATCGTCGGGATGCCCGTATGGAAGTTGGACAGTTGGCCCGCGGCGCCCGGGTTGTCGCGGTTGAGCGACCACATGGAGAGCATCCCCAGCCCCTTGGCACGGGCAAATGTCTCGAGGCGATCCGCGTCCGCCAGGGTAAACACCTCCGTCGTGATGTCGTTGACGCCCAGCATCGGCGTCACCCCCAGTTGGTTCCAGCCGAAGGTCTTGCCCTGGCTGGCGAACAGACTCGTCATCTGCGCGAAGGTGGTATTTGCCGCGTCGATGGCATACTCCCCCATTGTCTTGAGCTTCGGAGGCGCGGCGCCGGGGCCGTAGTTCATCGCCATCACGTTCACGCCATCGACCTTCACGCCGGCCACGAGCGCTGCCTTCACCACGTTCAGGCCGTCCTGCGTGAGCCCCTGGGGCAGCACCGGCAGCGTGAGCCATACGCCCAGGCCCGGACGGGTCTTCTGCATCAGGGCGATGGCGTCCATCTGGAGCTTGATCGTCTGGGTCTCGGCGATGGCGGCTCCCTCGATGTCGAAGTCGATCTTGTTGAGTTTCAGGGTATCGACCGTGTCTCCGTAGGCCTTCGCCAGGGCCTGCGACCCCAGGCCGCGCTGCGCGTAGGCCTGGGCCAGGCTCTGCCCCGCCGCCCCGCCGAGCGACACCATCACGTCGCCCCCGGCTGCCCGCAGGGCGTTGATCTCTCCCTGGATGGCCAGGGCCTGCTCATTCGTGCTCCCGGGTGTGAGCACGTCATACCCTGCCCAGCCCAGTTTGCCGGTGGGCGTGGCCTGCATGAATCCCAGCGTCAGGAGTCCGACGCCGTAGCGCCGGGCCAGACCGTCGAGGTCGGGCACGGGATACTGCCCCATGTCGACGTAGGGGGCGAAGAACTGCTCCTTCCACAGATCGACACCCGGCGTCGAGGGCGTGGTGGGTGTCGTCGGCGTGGTGGGTGTCGTCGGCGTGGTGGGTGTCGTCGTGGTACCGGCGGCTGTCAGGACGAAATTCGTCGGTGCACCGGTGCCGGCCCCGGCGGTGAACCCGACGCCCTGCACCGCGCCCACGGCGAGCGTGCGATTCCAGTCGAACCCCTTGATCACGTACTGCGAGCCGGTACGGCTGACGATCTGGGCATTCCAGATGCTGTCGATCGAGCGGTTGTAGTTGAACGTGAGTTGCCAGTCGGTGAGCGTTGTTTTCGTGTCGTTGGTCAGTGTGAGATCGGCCTGCAACCCGGATCCCCAATCATTGACGGTCGCATAGCCGACGGCGAACGCGAGCCGCGGCTCCAGCTGGTCGAGGGCGGCGAGCGTCGACTGCCTGCGGCGGACAGACCGCCTGCCGGCGGGGAGGCTTCCGAAAAACCGTCGCCCGACGCCGTCGTGTCGGACCGTGCGATACCAAGCGGGAGTCGTCATGACGCACCTCGTGGTTGATGGTTGCTGGATCGGAGTGCAGAACGTTCGTGCATCGACATGGCAAGGCTCGGTCCGCCCCAGGCCGACCGAGGGAATGCCGGTCGATTACCCCTTCCGCCCCACGCGAAATGATTCGCAGGCCGCCGTCGCGGGTCACGAGGAACGCGCGGGAGAGTTGGACGGCTGCACGAAATACGGGGCACGCCGCGAAACCGTCGTGCTTCCGCGACGGGCCGGGCTTCCGGCCTGTCCAGTCATTCATGCGGCGTTCATGACGCGTTCAGCGGGCGTTCACGCGACCGCCGGCACCGCGGCGTCGAACCGCACTTCGAACGTCGCCCCGCCGCCGGGGGTGGGGCTGTAGACGACGTCGCCGCGGTGCCCCCGCATGATGCTCCTGCAGATCGCGAGGCCGAGGCCGTGGCCGCCGGTCGCCGTCACCCGCGACTCATCCGCGCGAAAAAACCGCTCGAACACCCGCTCCGCCTCCTCTGCGTGCAGGCCCGTGCCGTGGTCGATCACGCGGACCACCCAGCGGCCCGCGTCGCCGAGCGTGGCGATCTCGACGGTGCCGCCGGAGGGGCTGTATTCGATCGCGTTGGCCAGCAGGTTCACGAACACCTGATGCAGCAGATCGGCGTTGCCCGAGACGACGGCGCTCCGGCCCCGCGTGAGGATCGTTACGCCGCGTTCGCGGGCGATCTCCCCGGCCTGCGCGACGGCCTCGTCGACGACCGGCTCGAGGTCGATGGTGTCGAGTCCGCCGCCCGCCGCAGCCTCTGCCCTGGAGAGCGAGAGCAGCGACTCGGAAAGCTTCTGGATCCGCAGGGCCAGGCTGCGGCAGGCTTCCACGGTCTGCGCGAGCTCCTCGGGCGTCCGCGGCCTTTGTTGCGAGACGTCGGTCTGCACGAGGATGCCGTGGAGCGGGTTGAGGATCTCATGGGCGACGTCCGCGTTGAACCGCGCCTGCGAGATCCGGACCGCATCGAGGCGCTCGAGCATGCCGTTGAGGGCGGTGGCCATGTCGAGAAGCTCGGAGTCGGCGCGCGTGAGGTCGATCCGGTCGTCGAACCGCCCCGCCGCGATCCGCCGGGCCGTCTGCGAGACCCGCGCGAGCGGCTGCATCATCCGCGAGAGAATCGCCCACATGAGCAGCGCCAGCGGCGGAAACGCGACGGTGACCGTCCAGACATAGAACCAGACCACATCGCGCATCGTCTGCCGCAGGTCGGCCAGCGGCGTGCCCACGAGCAGGAGCGTGCCCCCCTCTCCCGCGCATGCCGCGAGGCGGTGGCTGCCGCCCGCGGAGTTCCAGATCCTCTCCGCCCGGTCCGGCCACTCCGGCTGCCAGGAAAAACCGGGCGGGAGCCGCTGCGATTTCACCGGCGTGCCGTCGGCCTGCCAGATGCCGGCGAACCAGGAAAACGGCTTCGCGCTCCGCTGCGGTCCGACTTCCGAGGGCATGAGGAGCCGCATGGCGATCGACGGCCTCCAGTCGGATGCCGTGCTGACCGCCGGGAGGAACAGGCCGCCGAGCCGCAGGTCGGGCTCGAAGAGCGTGTCGGGCGCGAACCGCTGCTGGGCCTTGAGCGCACCGAGCCGGGTCCAGAGCTGCGTGTCGATGTCGCGGATGAGGATGTCCTGCGTGACGAAATAGGTGAGGCTGCGGATCGCGACCGCGATCGCCAGGAGGAGCAGGCTCATCCAGAACGTCGCCCGCCAGCGCAGCGAGTGGAAGAGTGGTCTACGCATCGGCGTCGAGCCGTTCGATGATGAATCCCTGCCCGCGGCGCGTGGCGATCAGGTCCCGCCCGAGTTTCCGCCGCAGCCGTAGCATCAGGACGTCCACCACGTTGCTGACCGTCTCGCTGCCGTCGGACCGGATCGCCCGCTGCAGCACGTCGCGGTCGACAACGGCGCCGCGGTGCCGCGCGAGCAGCGCGAGGATCTCGAACTCGGCAGCCGTGAGCGGCACGCGGACTCCCGCCCGCGACACCGTCCTGGCCCCGAAGTCGATCGCCACGTCGCCGACTTCGATGACGGCCGGCGCCTCCCACTCGGTGCGCCGCACCACGGCCCGCAGGCGGGCCAGCAGTTCCCGCACGGTGAAGGGCTTGGTGAGGTAGTCGTCGGCCCCCCTGTCGAGCGCCTCGACACGGTCGTCCTCGGCCTGCCGCGCCGACACGACGATCACCGGCACGCCGCTCGCCTGCCGCAGCGTCTCGAGCAGCCGCATGCCGTCCAGGCGAGGCAGCATCAAGTCGAGCACAACCGCATCGAGCGGCTCCGACTGGGCGATCGCCAGGCCCGTCACCCCGTCGACGGCCTCGAAGACGGTGTGCCGTGCCTCGCGCAGCGCCTTCGCGATCGCCAGCCGCGATGCGGCGTCGTCCTCGATCACCAGCACCCGGAGGGAAGGCTGCACGTCCAGCATGGACAGGATCATACTCCGGCCGCTGGTCGCAGCCACGCGGAGCGCATGATCGACGGCGAGGGTGACGACGTCGGCGAGGCTGCGGACGCGCGCCCCGCATTGTCCGGTGACGTGGGCGGCCGGGGCCTGCTGGAGTCGCCAGTTCTGAAACTGGATCTGCACGTCGGCCGTCGTGATCGGCACCGCGGATACGAGGGAATGACGGCGCTCAGCGGGTACAACCCGATGCCGGCCGACAGCGGCCAGGGATTGGGGAACGGATCGGCGGCTGAGAACACCTCACTCTGCGAGGCGAACCGGGCGATCACGCCCGAACCCTGCCGTGTGATCGTCTGGGCCTCGGCGGCGGCGTTCGCCTGTCTCTGACCGGGCCGCTAGGCTGTGATTCCTCGGGGAGATCCGCATCGGATCGGCTTTCTCCGCCGGGTCCCCGCATCATCGGCTGACTCCGTGCTCCTTCTCGTCAAGCGTCGCGCGTTCACGCCCGCAACCCTGCTCCACCGGCACCGTGTGCGCGTTTGGCCCTGCGCCCTGCTGACGGGCTTCGCCGCGGCCCTGCTCGCGGCGGCGGCCGTGGCCGGCGAGCCGTCGGCGGCCAGCGTCGCGTTCACGACCGCGGATCCGGTCGTCGTGGCCGCCCGCGGCCTGCTCGAGAGCGGTGATCTGGCCGATGTCGAGCGCCGGCTCCGCTCGGCCGCTGCCGACGGCCCCGCCGCCGATGCACGGGCCCGCGCCGAGCTCGCCGAGATCGTTCGCCGCCTGCGGCACGACTACGCGCTCGACGCCGCGGGGCTCGCCGCCGCGGTCCGGGGGATCGTGCCCGACGCGACCGACGACGAAGTTGCCGCCTGGGTCGCCGAGGCGCGGCTCGCGACGCGGACCATCGACGGCCGGCGGCTGCTCCATCGTCGCGCCGCGCAGAACCTGTTTCTGTTCTCGCCGCGGGCGCGGGCCCGCCGGGATGCCATCACGCCCCCTCGGCCGCCCGGGTGGTCGCTCGTCGATCATGCGCGGGCCGCGCTCGCCGAGGCGGCGCGGACCGGCAGCGATCGCGTGCTGCCCGTGCGGCACCGCGTCACGCACACGATCACGGTGCCGGTTGATCACCCGGCGATGCGGCCGGGCGCGCGGGTGCGAGCCTGGCTGCCCTTTCCGCAGGAGACCGCCCTGCAGCGGGAGGTGCGGCTCGTGGAGGCGGGCCCGGGAGAGCCGCGGCTCGCGGCCGCGGGCCGGCTCGAGCCGGAGCCGGAAGGATGCCTGCAGCGGTCGGTGCAGCTCGAGGCGGTGGTGGGCGATCCGCCGCGGCCGCTCGAGTTTCGGGAGGTGTTCGAGTTCGTGTCGTTCGCGTTGTGTCCTGATCTCGACGAGTCGCGGGCCGCGCCGCTGCCCGCCGCCTGGGGCGACGCCTTCCTCGGCGAGCGGCCGCCCCACATCGTGTTCACTCCCGAGATCCGCCGCCAGGTCGAGGAGATCGTGGGCGGCGAGACCAACCCGCTCGCCCGGGCGCGGCGGATCTTCCGCTGGGTGAGCCGTTCCATCCCGTGGCAGGCCGAGGACGAGTATGCCACGATTCCGTCGCTGGCCGTGCGGGGATTCACGCTGCGGCGCGGTGACTGCGGCGTGCAAAACACGGTGTTCGTGACGATGTGCCGGATCGCCGGCATCCCGGCCCGCTGGCAGAGCGGCTTCGAGACCAGACCCGTCACCGGGATCGGCATGCACGACTGGGCCGAGATCCACGTCGCCCCCTGGGGCTGGCTCCCGGCCGACGCGTCGTACGGCGTGCAGCCATCCGACGATCCGCGGGTGGCCGACTTCTTCTGCGGCGGCCGCGACAGCTACCGGCTGATCGTCAACCTCGACTGGGGCCGCGACCTCTGTCCGCCATTTCCGGGGCTGCGGTCGGAGCCGGCCGACTTCCAGCGGGGCGAGGTGGCCGTCGACGGCCGGCCCCTCTCCTTCGAGGCCTGGTCGAGCCGGACCAGCGTGGAACGCCAGCCGGGGCCATGAATGGCCCTGTCGCCTCGAGGGCATCTCGACGGGCGTCGCGATCAGGACCGGCGGAATCGGGCTCTCCTCGCGCACAACCGCCACACGACCGCGAATCCGCCCAGCCCGACGGCGGCCAGCGCTGCCGGCTCGGGCACGGTTAGCGCCATCGCAGTGACATCCCGATGGGGTCCGGTGGAAACCAGGGACGTCGTCGCGTTGGCCGTCGACACCGTATAGAACCAGCGGTGGTACCAGCTCATGGCGTACAGGGTTCCGCTGGCATCGAACTCGATGTCGGAAAAGTAACTGAGCGCATCGCCGTTGGCCATCGGCCCGACGGTCGTCGCGCTGCCCGACGAGTTCGGCACCAGGTACAGGGTGTCGGTGTTCTGGCCGGTGTTGCCGCTGAGATACACGTCCCCCGTCGTGCCTTCGTAGGCGACTCCCGTGATGGTGGAGCCGCCCACGCCCGAGATCGTCTGCGCGGAGGTGACTGCCGAGGTTCCGAAGTCGAAGAAGAACAGCTCCTGGGAGGCATTGCTGAAGCCCCAGAGCCCGTTCACACCCATCACGAGATCGCCGATCATGGTGCGGCTCGTCGGCCCGACCGGAATCTGGAACCCGTTCGTGACGTCCCAAATCATGCCCACGGGGTCTGCCGAGTACAGCGTCCCCGACGCGGATCGTGCCAGGCTGTCCGACTGGAACGGATTGTTGGGGAGTGAAAACTCGGTGTTCGTCGCCACCGGAACCCTGAAGCGGGTCATGTTGGCGCTGAGCGTCCACGCGATGGGCGCCGCCTGCACCCATCCCGCCCACAGGCACAGGCCGACGCACACGAGCGTCCGTGTCATGATGTCGGCCCCGTGAAGCCCACTTCAGCGCTCGAGGGCAGGATGAACTGGTTGTTGGCCGCGCCGAGGATGATCTGGAACGACGAGAGGATCGTGGGATTCGTCATCGCCGGCACCGCCACCGGGCCGTGGCCGGTCACCGGATAGGGCGTCGTGCCGGGGCCAGGATGGAAGGGATTTCCCAGCGGAATCAAGCCGCCGGTGGCGGGCAGAATCGTCACGCTCGAAAAGTTGTCGAAGACAGCGCTCTGGTAATAGGTGATCACGTCGGTGCCTGCGGGCACGGGACTCGACGCGGAGTTGCCCACTTCGGCGTCGAGCGTGTCCACGGCCGTGCCGGCGCCGTAGGCACCGAGATAATCCCCTTTGTAGCGGACCGTCAGCGGCGTGCCGATGAGGGAGCCCGCGACGGCCTCGGCCACGAAGTTGGTCAGCGTCAGGCCGCCCGTGATCGGCGGCACATAGCCACTGAGCGACTGGCCGACCGGCCAGGCCGGGCTCTGCCGGACCGTTCCCGAGACCCAGTAGCCGGCGGTGCCGTAGTTACCCCCGAAGATGATCTGGTCGTTGATCACTCCGTCGATGTCCAGCCCCGACCCGTCGGTGATGAGCGGCCCGTTGTCGAAGCCGATCAGCAGGTTCGCCCCGTGGACGGACGCGGCGAACGGCGCGAACGCGACGAGCACGAAACACGCGGCGGCGGCGATCACCCGGCCCCGCGACGGCACGACGTGATGGCATGACATACGAACACCCCCTTTGATGGAGAGACCATGAGCCGCCACTGACTGACCCCGGGTGCAGTGTACTCCCTCTTGGGGGTTCGCCAAACTCCGTTCTTGCCCCCGCCGGCGTGTCCGTGCGTGAGGGCGATGCCGGAGTCGTGCACGCCTGCCCCGGGCCGCTGGCCCGGCAGGCATCCTGCAGCGCGGAGCGCTGCGACGATCGAGTCGACTGACTCCGCCACGGACGCGAACGTGGCCGTGGGATCACCATCCGCGAGATCTGGAGCGGACTATCCGTTGGCCCCGGATTCCCACCCGCGCGAGCGACGGGCACGCAGCCTCTTCCCGAAGGCACCAACTCCCAAGAGTCCTGCGCTGAGGAGGGCTGCGCTGGTGATGGCGGGTTCTGGAACCGCGTTCACGATCCTATTCGTATCCAGCGTCACCGCGCCACTCCGCGCCAAGGCACTTCCGTCGAACATGGTTGCGCCCGTATTCAGGGTGATGCTCTGATCCGCGAGGATATGGCCTTGGAACGCCGTGTAGGTGCCGAGCGTCGCGGAACTCCCCACCTGCCAAAACACGTTGGACCCTGGTGTCGGGCCGCCATTGATCGTCACGACGGACGAACTGCCTGCGGTTATGAGCGTGGTCCCGATCTGGAACACGAACTCCGCACTCGGGTTGGCCTGATTGTCGAGCGTGAGCGTTCCCGTCAGCGCAGCCGATGACGAGAAGAAATAGACGCCTGGCGTGAGGGTGAGTCCCCCGAGATCCGTGCCCGTCAGGATCATCGTGGGCGGCAGGCCTGCCGCAGCGTTGTAGGCACTGGTGAGATCAGTCCTGCGCCTGAAGCGCGACAGCGTCTGCGGCATGCGTCGTGAAGGGCGACACCACAATCCCCGGGGGAAAGCCCGTGATCGCGGAACCTGGGCTCACGCCCAGATCTCCCCCGTCGATGACGGAGGTGCCGGTATTGGTCACCGTCGAGTTAGCCAGGACCGCAAAGTTCCCCGCCGTTCCCAGATTGATGACGGCCTTTGCGTGCTGGGCGAAACCAGCGATCGCCGTGATCGCAAGCAGAATCAGGGATGTGGATCTCATTTTGGAACTCCGCTCTCGGGTGGTGAATGTTCGTCGTTGCGGCGTGTCCATACGCATTCCCATCCACGGCGAACTCATCCTGGCGCCGCCAGCACCCTCCGGCTGAGCGGTTTCGGAATTCAAGAAAACGCAAAGGGGCCGAGGCAAAGAGATCGAGCCGGGGGTTTCCCCCCGGAAACAATCACTGGTTCCACGTTGCCCTTGTGGCTCTTCCTCTCCTCCGCCCCCTGCCGGTTTCTGCACCACCGCTGGCGAGAGCGCTGGAAAGACAGTTCGTGTGGGTCAGCAGTGCCGCTCACGCGCCCGGACGGCGGCGCCGCCGCCGCTCGACCGCCAGAGTCAGTCAGGCCGCCGACCGCAGCCGGGCGATGGCGGAGGCCTCCGGTGCCGGGGCGACCTGCGGCGCCGTGGTGCCGCCGGCGGCTTCGATCACGTCCAGCAGCCGCAGGAGCAGCTCCTCGTGGACGGCCGCGAAGGCGTTGCCGTCGCTCGTGTCGGCATGGGCGGTGGCCTCGACGTCGAGCGATTTGCTGCCGTTGCCGACGATCCGCACGGTGGCCGTGGAGTGGTTGATGTGGGGATGGCTTCCGAGGACGGCCCGCAGCGACGCCAGCACCCCCCGGAGCTGCGACCCGCCGATCTCGCGAGGCAGCGGAAGCAGGGCGGTGAACACGAGCCGGTCGCGCTGGGTGAGGTTCACGAGCTTGAGCTTCGCGAACTCGGAGTTCGGGATGGAGATCAGCGAACGGTCGGGGCCGCGGATGCGGGTCGACCGCAGGCCGATCTCCTCCACCGTGCCGCGGAACTCCTCGAACTGGCAGGCGTCGCCGATCCGCACCGGCTTGTCGGCGAACAGCACCAGGCCCGCGATCAGGTTTTCGACGGTGTGCTGCGCGGCCAGGGCGAGCGCCAGGCCGCTGACGCCCAGGCCGGCCACCAGCGGCGCCACCGGGATGCCGAGGTAGTTGGCGGCGGCAAGCGTCATCCATGCCATCACGAGAAAGGTGAGCAGGCGGAAGCCGAGACGCATCAGCTGGATGTCGATCGTTCCCGGCCGCAGGCGGCGGGAGCGGATCAGCACCTCCGAGAGCCGTGTGATCAGGGCGTAGACGATGAGGATGCCGCCGGCGAATTCCGCCACGCGCAGGCCCGACTTCAGGGCGAAGAGCACGTCGCCGGTGATGCGGACCTGGAAGGTGAGCATGTAGTCGATCGCCATGCACACCACGATCAAGCTGGTGGGTGCGGCGAAGGCGGCCAGGTGCGGCGCCAGCCAGCCGCCCTTGGCAGCGGCCCCCTGCGACCAGCAGAACACCGCCGCGACGACGGTCATGCCTGCCGCCAGGATTCCGACCATGGCGAGCCACTGCCAGACCGAGACGTCGAACCAGGTGGCCCGCGCCCATGGCGGCAGCGAACGGATCCACGACTCGGGGATCATCCAGCCGCTCGCCGTCACGTAGATCTCGTAGAAGCCGGGGCTGCCGGCATCCGGCCGGTAGGGCAGGTGCCGCACGTGCTCGAAGAATTCCTCGGCACGTTCGACGGCGTCGCTGCAGAACACCCAGTCGCCCTCGCGGGGGCCGGCGTCGATCCGGATGAGCGCGATCTCGGTGTGCGGTATCCGCCACCGCGTCAGGCCGGCGGCCGCGGCGGCGTCGGGGATTGCGTCGGCCGGGGGAAGCTCGATCCTGTCGAACACCTCCTTGAGGAACACGGCCGACTGCCGCCCCTTGGAGAAGGCCAGCAGCGGGGCGATGTCGCGAAGGTCGAGGCAGCTGACGGCCGCCGTCGCCAGCCGCCGGACCCGAGGCCAGAACTCCGGCCCTGAATCGTGCCGCCGGATGTGGGCGAAGAGCTCGTCTCCGGTCTGGCGAAAGCTCTCGAGCGTCGCGCGGGGGCTCGATGTGTCGGCGGGCGCGAGCGGATGCATCGTGGACTCGTCCCTGTCCGGGGCCCCGGCGGCGCAGGCCGCCGCGGACGCGCAGGCGCAGGCCGCGACCAGCCACGGCAGCAGCAGGGACAGCCACGGCCACGACAGCGGGCGAACGCGGGCCATCGGCATGGTGAACCCTCGGGACGGAAGCGAACCGGGGTGGGGAGTAGCACCATGCGAGCCGCGGCGTCAATGCCCGGCGGTCCTGTCAGGGCCCCGAGGTCACGCAGGTCGCCCAGCATCCGCACGGCAAACGGCGCCTGCCCGGAGTGGCGCGGCCCACAGGTTGAAAACCTGTGCCACGTGCGGCGGCTTCCGCGACGGCCGGCTGGATGCCGGCCGCCGCCCGGCCAGGCGAACCTTGGCTTCGCCCACGCCGGGCCAAGGCTGCCGGGGCCATGGATGGCCCGGCAGCCGTGAATTCAGACCCGGATCTTGGCGGCCTGCTCGACGATCGTCTCGAGCGGCACGAGGTTGCCCTTGTTGCAGCCGGGGCAGGCCTCGGCGGCTTCGGCCCAGGCGGCGGGGCTGGCGAGATTCGAATCCCAGAAGGGCCAGGTGCGGCACTGCCGCGGCCGCTCCTCGTAGGCGGTGCACTTCCGCGTGGTCGGGTCGAGGAGCACGCAGTCGCCGTTCGCACGCTCCGTGAGCGACCGCCGAATGCCAACCTTCTTCACGTGGGCCTTCTCGAACGCCGCCGTGGTCATCCCCGTGCGGGCCGCCATGGCGTCGATCTCGGCCTGGTTCACCCAGACATAGCCCTCGGCGCCCGAGCAGCAGTCACCGCACTGCGTGCACTGAAACCGCAGCCCGCCGGCATACCAGACGTCCTTGGGGATTCCTGCCATCGTCTCCTCCTTGCGTTCTCAGCCGGCAAGCTCAACGATCGTCTCCGTCAGCGCCGCCACATCGGCGGCCGTGCTGAAGGGTCCGAAGCTCGCCCGCACGGTGCCGTCGCGGTTCGTGCCGAGCGGCTCGTGAATCAGGGCGGCACAGTGAAACCCGGACCGCACCTGCACGCCCGCCGCCGTCTCGAGCACCGTGGCCACGTCGGCGGGAGCATAGCCCTCGACCGTGAAACTCACAATCGGCGCCCCGTCGGGCACCGCCTGCACGACGACGCCTCGAAGCCCGCCGAGCCGTGAGGCGGCGTCGGCCGCGAGCCGGCGGCAGGCGACGCCCACGGCTGCCACGCTCCGTTCCTCGAGCCAGCTCACCGCAGCCGCGAGCGCGGCGAGGGCCGGCACGTCGGGCGTGCCCGCCTCCAGCCGGTCGGCAAACGCCTCAGGCATGTCGAGCGAATCGCTCGCGGAGCCGGTGCCCCCCTGCACGAGCGGCAGGGGCTCGACGCCGTCGCGGCACCAGAGCAGCGCCGCCCCCGAGGTGCCCAGGAGCCACTTGTGCGCCGGGGCCGCGACGACGTCGGCGCCGAACCCCGGCACGGTGAAGGGCACGAGGCCGAGCGACTGCGCCGCGTCGAGGATCACGAGGCCGCCGCGGTCGTGGGCGAGCGCCGCGATCGTGGGCACGTCTTGAAGCACGCCGGTGACGTTCGACACCTGGCTCAGGACCACCCACCGCGTGGCCGGCTGCCAGGCCGCGGCCACGCCGGCAGGATCGACGCGGCCGACCCCGTCGCACGGCAGGATCGAGAGCGAGATCATTCCCGACCGCGCGAGCGAGTGGAGCGGCCGCAGCGTGGCGTTGTGATCGGCGGCCGTGGCGATCACGTGGTCGCCGGGCTTCACGAGCCCGTGGATCGCCAGGTTGAGGGCCAGGGTGCAGCCGCCGGGCAGGGCCACGCGCCGTGGATCGACGCCCCCCAGGACCCGCGCCGCCGCCGTCCGGGCCCGGCCGCGGATCGCATCGG
Organism: Pirellulales bacterium; assembly: GCA_040397585.1. GTDB lineage: Bacteria > Planctomycetota > Planctomycetia > Pirellulales > UBA1268 > QWPN01. The sequence goes on along the minus strand of JBBAVS010000050.1, from coordinate 7,025 downwards.
CCTCGACCGCCTCGCGGTAGGCCGCGCGGCCCGCGGTCGCGCCCACCCGCCGCGCGGCGTCGTTCCAGGCGGCGAGGACCGCGTCGGGCTTGGGCCACGTGGTGGCGGCGTTGTCGAGGTAGCGGCGGGGATGGTCGGCCATGTTCGTCAGCCCCCGATCTGATACATCGCCCGCGCGGGCCGGGCGAACGCGGGCGTGTCGATCCCGTGGGCGGCCCGCTTCGCGGCCACGCAGTCGCGGATCAGCGTCGCCAGCGCGGCGTCGTCGGCCCCGCCCCGGAGCAGACCGCGGGCATCCCACTCGACCGTCGAGAACAGGCAGTTACGGACCTGCCCGTCGGCCGTGAGCCGGAGCCGGTCGCAGCGGTCGCAGAACGGCCGCGACACCGGATTGATGAAGCCGACGCGGCCGCCGTCCACCCAGTGGTAGTCGAGCGCCGGCTGCCCGGGGTCGGCGACGCGGTCCGCCACGAGCGGGCCGATCTCGCGGTCGAGGATCCCACGCACCTCCGCGCCGCTGAGCACCTGCGACTTGTCCCACGCCGCCTCGGCGTCGAGCGGCATGAACTCGATGAACCGCAGATGAAATCCCTCGCGACGGCAGAACCGCGCCAGCGGCACGATCTCCACCTCGGTGAGGCCTTTGATCGAGACGGCATTGATGCGCATGGACGGGAAGCCCTCCCGCTTCGCCGCCTCGAGGCCCGCGAGGACGCGGTCGAGCCCGGGCCGGCGGGCGATCCGTTCGAAGCCCTGGGCGGTGAGGCTGTCGAGACTGACGTTGAGCCTGCTCAGGCCGGCGGCGCGAAGCTCGGCCGCCTGCTCGGCGAGCAACAGCCCGTTGGTGGTGACCGCGACCTCCTCGATGCCCGGCACCGCGACGAGCTGCCGCACCAGCTCCGGCAGGTCGCGCCGCATGAGCGGCTCGCCGCCGGTGAGCCGGATCGTGCGGATGCCGAGCCCCGCCGCCACGCCGGCCACGCGGGCGATCTCCTCGAACGTGAGCAGCTCCTCCCGCGGCTTGAAGGTCACTTCCAGCGGCATGCAGTAGCTGCACCGCAGGTTGCAGCGGTCGGTGACGCTGATGCGGAGGTCGGTGTGGACGCGGCCGAACGCATCCACGAGTGGCGCAGCGGCGGTCATGCGCCACCTCCCGGCCGCGGGGCCGAGTCGGGGTGCAGCCAGTCGCGCCGGCCGTCGGGCCGCTCCTCGGCCTTCCAGATCGGCACCTCCCGCTTGATGGCCGCCATCAGCCACTCGGCGGCGGCGAAGGCCGCGGCCCGATGCGGCGCGCTCGTCGCCACGGCCACGCTCGCCTCGCCCGACGGCACGCTGCCGAGCCGATGCACGATCGCGCAGGCCACGAGGTCGAAGCGGGTGATCGCATGCCGCCGCAGGGCGTCGAGCGTGGCCAGCGCGAGCGGCTCGTGGGCGTCGTAGTGCAACGCCTCGGTGGCGACGCCGTCGGTCGTGGCCCGCGCCGTGCCGACGAACAGCACGTTGCCCCCCGCGGCGACGTGCCGGACCGCCGCGAGGACGGCCGCCGTGTCGATCGGCTCACGGTGGCAGGCCACGTGCCCCAGGGCTTCGTGCGGATGCGGATGGGCGCGGGATGCCACGTCAGCCTCCGCTCACGGGAGGAATGATCGCCACGTCGTCGCCCGCTGCGAGCGGATCGTCGTCGGCCACGTAGCGGCTGCCGACGGCGAAGGCGCTGCGCGCCAGCAGCGGGGCCGTGGCCGGATGCCGCTCCGCCACGAGCCTGCGGGCGTCGGCCACCGTGCCGCCGGGCCACGGCAGTTCGATCGCCCGGCTCCCGACCCGCTCCGCCATCCCGGCGAACACGGAGATCCGCAGCGTCGCCGCACGGTGCGGATCGTCGGAGGGATGCATGGCGTGCCGTCGGGGAGCGGGCGTCAGGTGGTCGTCAGGCGGCCGCTCGTCGCCGTCAGCAGGCCGTCGAGCCCGTGAGGGGCGGGGCCGTCGAGCAGGCCGTAGGCCTTGGCGAGGAGCTTGACGGGATGGACCGTCGGCTTCGTGGTGCCCTGCTCCATTTGTATCCGGCAGGCGCTGCAGTCGGTAGCGCCCGCCTCCACGCCGGCGGCCCGCAGCGCCGACATCAGGCCGAGCCCCACGCGGAGGCTGGTGCGATAGTTCTCGCGGGCCAGCCCGAACGTGCCGGCCATGCCCGAGCAGCCGCGGTCGGCCACCTGGAGCGCGAGTCCCGGGATCAGCCGCAGCACGTGCTCGGCCGGTGTGGCCGCCGCGCCGCCGATCCGGGTGTGGCAGGGAGCGTGGTAGAGGAGTTCCACGGGGAGCGGGTCGAAGTCGAGCCGCAGCCGGCCGTCGCGATGCAGCTCCCAGAGGAACGTCATCGCGTCGCAGGTGGCGGCGGTGATCCGCGGCAGCTCCTCGTCGTCGAGCAAGAGCGGGTAGTCGTGCGTGATGCAGGTCACCGCCGCCGGCTCCGTGCACACGATCCGGTAGCCGAGCCGCACCGCCTCGGCGAGCACCCGCACGTTCCGCCGCGCGAGCTTCCGCGCGCCGTCGACGTCGCCCTCCGACACCAGCGGCATGCCGGACGCCACCTGCCGCGGATCGACGAACACACCGATGCCGTTCCGCTCGAGCACGGCGACGAAGGCCTGCGCGAGCAGCGGATCGTGCCAGCGGGCGTAGGTGTCGAGGAAGTAGAGCACGCGGGGCCCGCTTCGCCGGCTCGGCCGCGTGATCCCCCGGCGGGCAGCCCACTTCATGAACTGCCGGCCGCTGAACGGCGGAAGCTTGCGGCCGGCCGCGATGCCGAGCGTCTTCTCCAGGAGCCAGCGGGCCTGCGGGTTGGCGATCGCCCAGTTGGCCAGTCCCCGCGACCGGCCCGCCACGGCCGAGATTGCGTCGACCCGTGCCAGCAGCCAGCGGCCCACGTCGATGCTGTTGGCCGCATGATGGGCGGCCTTGAGTTCCGTGACCAGCGCCGGAATGTCCACGCCGGCGGCGCAGTCGGTGCGGCACTGGTGGCAGTTGAAGCACGTGTCGGCCAGCGCCCGGATGGCGTCGCTCGACAGGGCCTTCGGATCGAGCGTGCCCGCGAGCACGGCCGCCACCACGTCGGCCTTCGCCCGGGGCGAGGCCTCTTCGCTGGGGTTCTCCCGGTAGCGCGGGCAGGTGCGGGTGGCCAGCGACGTGCTCCGACAACTCCCGCAGCCGTTGCAGGCGTCGGCCTCGACCGCGAGGCGGGATCGATCCCAGGTGAGCACCGGCAGCGGGGCGATGGGAGGCGCGGCATCGGTTTCGGCAGGCGGTGGCGGGGCGGCCGCGAGCGACGGCCGAAACGAGGCCCAGGCGGGGGCGGCCGGGTCGGTGGCGGTGGCGGCGAGCCTGCCGGGGTTGAGGATGCCCTGGGGATCGAAGACCCCCTTCACCTCGTCGCAGACGGCGGCGAACTCGGGAAACAGCCGGCGGAAGGCGGGGGTGCGCGAGAGCCCGAGCCCCTGCTCGCCGCCGATCGTGCCCCCCACCGCAGCGGCCTCGGCGTAGACCGCCTCGGCCAGCGCCTCGAGCCGCGCCCGTTCCCCCGCCTGACGCGGGTCGGCATGCGGGCGGAGGTGGAGTTGGCCCTGACCCGCATGGCCGAAGAGCATCGCCGTCGCCTGCTGCTGCTTGAGCACTTCCTGCATCCGGCGGAGAAAGTCGGGCAGCGCCGCGGGCGGCACCACCACGTCTTCCATGAACGGCACGGGCCGCATCTCGGCCCGCACGCCATGCAGCGTGGAGACGTTGTTGCGGGACAGCTCCCAGAAGAAGGCCGCGTCGAAGGCGTCTTCGGCGCGGCGGACGTCGATGCAGCCGGTGCGGCCGCGCTGGGCCACGGCCATCGCCTGATCGAGCCACACGCCCGTGTCGGCCGGCTCGTCGCCGGTGAACTCCACGAGCAGGCCGGCCTCCGCCACCGGCGGGATCAGCAGATCGAACGATGGCTTGGTGCCCCGCGCCAGGGCGAGGTGCCGCCGGTCGAAGAGATCGCAGGCGCTCGGGCCCAGCGGCAGGATCTTGAGCGCCGCCTCCGCGGCTCCCTCGAGCGAGTCGAAGAGCAGGAGCCCCACCGCGGTGGCGGCGTCGGCCGGCACGGTGCGGAGCGTGGCCGCGGTCACGATCCCGAGCGTGCCCTCCGAGCCGCAGAGCAGCCGAGGCAGGTCCACCAGGCCGTCGTGCAGCAGATCGTGGAGCCGGTAGCCGCCATGCGTGGCCCGGCTCGCCGGCTGGGTGGTGGCGATGGTCGCGCCAGCGGCCGTCACGACCCGCGCCACGGAGGCCGCCAGCCGGCCGCTTGCCGTGGCCTCGGCCGAGTCGTCGGCCGGCGCGGCCGTGAGTTCCACGATCGTGCCGTCGGCCAGCACCACCTCCGCCGCGAGGAGTCGGCCCCGAACCGCGCCGTGCCGCAGGAATCGGCTGCCCGATGAATCGCGGCCGATCATTCCCCCCACGGTGGTCGTGACGGCGTTGGCGGGATCGGGGCCGAACATCCGCCGCCGCCGGGCGAGGTGCTGCTCGAGCTGCGCGTCGATCACCCCGGGCATCACCCGGACCGTGTCGGCGCCGGTTTCGATCACGCGGCGCATGTGCCGCGAGCAGTCGATCACGACCCCCGGCCCCAGCGGACCGCCGGCCACGCTCGAGCCGGCGCCGCGGGCATGCACCGGCACGCCCCGCTCCCCCGCCCAGCGGACGGTCGCCGCCACGTCCTCGGCCGACCGCGGCCGCACCACCACCAGCGGCTGCACCTCGAACAGGCTGCCGTCAGTCGCGTAGAGCGCCCGGCCGACCTCGTCGCAGATCACGTCGCCCGAGACGACGCCGCGGAGGTCCTCCTCGATCCGCTGCCGTTCCTGGTCCATGCGGTCCTCGGCCGGCGGGCGTCAGGTCGGTGACGGCGGCCGACCGGCCGTCGCACGTTCGGCGAGCCGCAGCCGCTGCTGGCGGTGCTTCTCGTGCGTCTCGAGGTCGAAGCCCTCCTGGTTGCCGCCGGCGCCGCGGTACCGGGCGCCGCAGCGGTAGCAGGTCTGGCACTCGGGCATGAGCAGATAGAGGACGACGTCCACGAGCGCCGTGCCGAACAGGATCGCGAACGTCGGCACGAGCAGCCGCCAGGCCCAGGTCACGCAGCTCGCGGCGAACCCCGCGACCACGATCCCCACGCCGAGCCGCTGCGGGAAGTCTTTCCGCGTGAACAACTCCGTGCAGGGGCAGACCAGGCAGCGCCGCAGCCGCGGCTCGCCCGCGGACGGCTCCACCGGCTCGCCGCCCGGACCCGCCCAGACGATCGCGCCGGCCGGTACCTCCACCTGGGCCGCACACCGCGGGCAGGCGAACGCAGCGACCGACTCCACGCCCTCGACGGCGACGGTCGAATCGCACGACGGGCAGGCGTAGGTGATCCGCATGGGGCGCAGCGTCGGTCAGGAGGCGAGGAGCAGCTGGGCGGTGAGTTCGCCGAGGATGGCGGCGAGGCAGGCCACATAGAGAATACCCGTGGCGCTCTGGGTGTTGGGGATCTCGAGCGTTTTTCGGCTCATGACGAGGAGCACCGGCAGGCCGACGAGCCCCGCCAGCCAGCGGAGCGACAGCAGGGCGGTGGCCGTGCCGCCCATGGGCCGCAGCCCGGCGGGATCGACCGCGAGGGCCGCGAGGCTGAGCACGAGCTGCACCCCCCAGGCCGCCAGCGCCCAGTCGATCATCCGGCGAAGCGCCGCGACGCTCATGCCGGGAGCGTTGAGATACCAGTGGCCCAGCAGCATGGCATGCACGGTGAGCCCCACCACCAGCCCCGAGACGAGCGCTCCGGCGGCGGTCGCGGCTCCGGCGGAGGCCGGCGCTCCCGCGGAGGCCGGCGCTCCCGCCGGTGCCGACACCAGCACCGTCGCCGCGGCGAGCAGGGCGGCCGCGACGCGGCAGAGCGTCATGCCCGCCCGCGTGCGCTCGCCGAACCAGGCGATGCTCCCCAGCCAGGCCACGACCGCGGCGCCGGCGGCGAGCATCCACACCGGTCCGGGCGCCTCCGCGCGGGCGAGGAACGCGGCCACGCTCGCCAGGCCGAGCACGACGAGGAGATTGACCCGGAAGAATCCGGCGGGCACGAGCGCGGCGGGCGTGATCGCGAGCGCTGCGGCCATCCCCCAGCCGAAGCGGCAGAGAAAGTCGACGAGCAGCCTCATGCCAGTTCCCGCGCGGTCACGCCCCGCCGCGGCCTCGTGAGCCCGATCACTGCCGGCGACTGCCGTAGATGAGCGACATCACCTCGGCCCGGCTCGAGACGTTCGACCGGAACACGCCCTTCATCGCGGAGGTGACGCACAGGCTGCCGGGCTTCCGCACGCCGCGGATCGTCATGCAGGTGTGGGTGGCCTCGACGACCACCGCCACCCCCTTCGCCCCGAGGTCGTGCTCGAGGAGGTCGGCGATCTGTTCGGTCATCCGCTCCTGCACCTGCGGCCGGTGCGACACCGCCTCGACCACCCGGGCCAGCTTGGAGAGGCCGAGGACGCGGCCGTCGGGCATGTAGCCGATGTGGGCGTGGCCCATGAACGGCAGCAGATGATGCTCGCAGACGCTGTTGAAGGCGATGTCGCGGACCAGCACGATCTCGTCGTACTTCTCCTGGAAGGCCTTCTGGAGGTGGACCCGCGGGTCTTGCCGCAGGCCGCTGAACATCTCGGCATACATCCGGGCGACGCGAGCGGGCGTCTCGAGCAGGCCCTCGCGGTCGGGATCCTCGCCGACGGCGGCCAGGATCTCGCGGACGGCCCGCTCGATGCGGGCGTGATCGACGGAGTGGGAGTGGCTCATGGGTCCAATACTGTACCAAGTGGCCGCACCGCTCGGGGCGTCAGGAAGCCCAATCGCGTCAGCGATGGGGATCGGTTTCTGCCCGTCGCCACGTGGCCGCAGGTTTTCAACCTGCGGGATCCAAGGTGGCCTCGCCGCTCGGGTGTCAGGAAGCCCAATCGCGTGAGCGATGGGGACTCGAC
>JBBAVS010000049.1:0-26812 GCA_040397585.1 Pirellulales bacterium | reverse complement strand
TCAATGCCTACACGGTCGCCGTGCCCGAGCCCTCGTCGATTGCGGCCGTGAGCCTGGGCGGTGTCGCCATCGGCCTGCAGTTGCTGCGGCGTCGTCGGGTCGCCTGAACTGGTCCGATCGTCGAATTCACTCCGATGCCCCGGTCGGCCGCGATGGCCGGCCGGGGTTTTTCATTTCAGCGCTCCCGTGAACATTCTCGGCATCTCGGCGTTCTTCCACGACAGTGCCGCGGCGCTCGTCCGTGACGGCCGCATCGTGGCCGCCGCCCAGGAGGAGCGGTTCACGCGGCGGAAACACGACGAGTCGTTTCCGAAGGAGGCCGCCCGCTGGTGCCTCGCGGAGGCCGGGATCGCGGCCGCCGACGTCGATGCGGTCGTGTTTTACGAGAAGCCGCTGGTGAAGTTCGAGCGGCTCCTGGAGACCGCGCTCGCCTTCGCGCCGCGGGGATTTCCCGCCTTCGTCAAGGCCATGCCCGTCTGGCTGCAGCGAAAGCTGCACATCCCCCGGGAGATCGACCAGGGCCTCGCCGGGGCCTACTCGGGTCCGATCTGCTTCGCCACGCACCACGAGTCGCATGCCGCGAGCGGCTTCTACCCCAGCCCCTTCGACGAGGCGGCCATCCTCACGCTCGACGGCGTGGGCGAGTGGAGCACGGCGACGTGGGGCACCGGCCGGGGGAATCAGATCCGGCTCGAGGCCGAGATGCGATTTCCACACTCCCTCGGCCTGCTCTACAGCGCCTTCACGCTGTTCTGCGGCTTTCGGGTCAACTCCGGCGAATACAAGCTGATGGGACTCGCCCCGTACGGCGACCCCGTCTTTGCAGACGCGATCCTGCGGGAGGTTGTCGACCTCCGGCCCGATGGCTCGTTCTGGCTCGACCAGCGATTCTTCAACTACTGCGCCGGCCTGAAGATGACGAGCCGACGCTTCGACCGGCTCTTCGGCGGCCCGCCCCGCCGGCCCGACGGGCCGCTCACGCAGCGGGAGATGGACATCGCCGCCAGCATCCAGAAGGTGCTCGAGGAGATCGTGCTGCGGATGGCGCGACACGTCCACGCGGCCACGGGCATGAAGCATCTCTGCCTGGCCGGCGGCGTGGCCCTCAACTGCGTGGCCAATGGCCGGCTGCTCCGCGAGGGGCCGTTCGAGCGGCTCTGGATCCAGCCGGCCGCAGGCGATGCCGGCGGCGCGCTGGGGGCCGCCCTGGCCCACTGGTTCGGGCATCTCGGCAATCTCCGCGTGGCCGAGCCGCTCGACGCCCAGCGGGGCTCCCTCCTCGGCCCCGCGTTCACCGACGCCGCCATCGACGCGGCGCTTGCCGGCCACCGTGCCGTGTTCGAGTCGTTCGCCGACGAGGCGGCGCTTGCCGACGCCGTGGCGGAGCACCTCGCCGCCGGTCGGATCGTCGGGCACTTCGCGGGCCGGGCGGAGTTCGGGCCGCGCGCCCTCGGCAACCGCTCGATCCTCGCGGATCCACGGCAGCCCGACATGCAGCGGCGGCTGAACCTGGCGATCAAGTTTCGCGAGTCGTTCCGCCCCTTCGCGCCAGCGGTGCTCGCCGGCCGCGAGCGTGAGTTCTTCGAGCTCACCGCGGAGAGCCCCTACATGCTGCTCGTGGCGCCGGTCCTGCACGGCGGCCCCGCCGCCACGAGCGCACGATCGGCCGGCCTCGACCGGCTCCGGGATGTGCGGGGACCGCTGCCCGCGGTGACCCACGTGGATGGCTCCGCCCGCGTGCAGACCGTGGATCCGGTCAGGTCGCCCCGATTTCATGCTATTCTCGAAGCCTTCGCCCGGCGGACCGGCTGCCCGGTGCTGGCGAACACGAGCTTCAACATCCGCGGGGAGCCGATCGTGCACGACCCGGCCGACGCCTACCGGTGCTTCATGTACACCGATCTGGACGTGCTCGTGGTGGGGGATCACCTGCTTCGCAAGGATCGCCAGCCGCCGCTGCCGGGCGCCGAGGCCTACAAGCGGTCGTTCCGTCCCGACTGACGCCATCCGGAGCCCAGCGCATGCGCCGCCGCTCGTTCCTCGCCGAACTCTTCGACTACGTGCGGGCCAACAAGGCCTGGATGCTGGCGCCGATCATCGTGATGCTGCTCCTGGCCGGGGCCCTGATCATCCTCGGTGGCACGCAGGCGGCGCCGCTGATCTACACGCTCTTCTGAGAAGCCGCCGTGGGCACGACGCCATGATCACGATCGACTGGCAGCCCTCGCCAGCCCATCTCCGCCGCTGGGCCGTGACGGTCGCCGCAGGCCTCGGCGTCTCGGGGTCGCTCTTCCAGTTCGTCGACTGGGGCGTGTTCCGCAGCGGCCACGCGCTGGCCCCGTGGCTCTGGGGCTTCGGGCTCGTGGCACTCGCCACGGCCGGCACCGGCACGCGGCTGGGGCTGCCGGTCTACTGGGCGTGGATGGGATTCGTCTGGACCGTCGGCACGCTCCTGGGAGTGACGGCGCTGGCGGCCGTGTTTTTCCTCGTGGTCACGCCGCTCGGCCTCGCGGCGCGGCTCGCCGGCCGCGACCGGCTCGCGATCCGCCGCCGCCCGCCGGCGGAGTCGCTCTGGCATCCGCTGCCGCTGGCGGCCCACGATCCGGCACGACAGTTCTGAGGGGACGGTTCTCAGGGAAAGATGACGGCAGCGATGCGACCGAACCGTTCCGACGACGCCGTCCCGGGCGAGCCGCTGCCGGCCTGGAAGCGGCGGCTGTTCATGGGCATCACGCTGGCGATCCCGCTCGTGGCGCTGGCGGCCGCCGAGCTCGGCCTGCGGCTCGCCGGCTGGGGAGGCTATCCGGCCTTCTTCCGGATCGCCGGGCAGCTGCCGTCGGGGGCGTCGGTCGCCCTGGTCGAGCCTGCTGCCACCAAGCCCTACTTCTTCGCGAACCCCACGCGGCCCGGCTACGCCGAGGAGACCAACTTCCTGATCCCGAAGCCAGCCGACACCGTGCGGATCTTCATCGTCGGGGAGTCGGCGGCCAAGGGCTATCCGCAGCCGCGGAACCTCTCGATGGCCTCGTTCCTGCAGGCGCTGCTCGGCGATGCCTGGCCGGAGAAGAAGGTCGAGGTGATCAGCCTCGGCACCACCGCCGTGGCGAGCTTTCCGCTCGTCTACCTCACCCGCGAGGCGGTGCGCTACGAGCCCGACCTGATGGTGTTCTACGTCGGCAACAACGAGTTCTTCGGCGCCTACGGCGTGGCCTCGATCAACTCGTTCGGCACGCTGCCGACCTGGGCGCTCCCCTGGATGCGGGCCCTTCGCGGCCTCGCGGTGGTCCAGGCCGTGGAGGGCGTGGTCCGCGGCAAGGCGGACGAGAACCGCTCGCTGATGGAGCAGATGGTGGGCAAGACCGTGATCCCGGCGGACTCTCCGCTGCGGGCCGCCGCGGCCCGCAATCTGGAGACGCACCTGGGCCGGATGCTCGACGCCGTGCGTGCGGCGGGCATCCCGGCCGTGGTCTGCACGACGGCCAGCAACGAGGCGGGCCTCGCCCCGCTCGGCGAGGGGGGCGAGGCCGCGACGCGGTTCGCGCTGGCGAAGAAGCAGGCGGCGGCAGGAGACCGGCCGGCCGCCCGAGACTCGTTCCTGGCGGCCCGCGACCTCGACACCATGCCCTGGCGGCCGATCTCGGCCACCGAACAGGCCATCCGCCGGGCGGCGGCGGAGCGGGACATGGTGCTCTGCGACGTGGCCGAGGTGTTCCGAGCGCTCTCGGCGGAGCCTGCGACAGACTGGGACCTGCTCGACGACCACGTCCATCTCTCGCTCCGCGGCCAGGCGGAGGTCGCGCGGGCGATCGCGGCGTCGCTGGCAACGCTGCCGGAGAGCGTTCGTGTCGATGCAGCCCGGCTCGAATCGCTGCCGGACTGGAAGGCGTATGCCGAGCGGCTCGGCACCAACGAGTGGGACGACTACCGGGTCAACCACACGCTTCGGGTGCTGTTCGGAGTGCCCTTCATGAAACGGACGAACCGAGACGCCTTCGACCGTTTCGAGACGGCGTGCCGCGAGACGGAGGCCCGCATGTCGCCCGAGATCCGCGAGGAGGCGCGGCAGTGGCAGTCGTTCCGGCCGCATGCCGGCGGGCTGCGTCCGCTCACCGGGATGGTGGCGCGGGTGATGCTCCGCGAGAACAAGCCGGCCGAGGCGGAACGGCTCTATGCCATCGCGGAGCGGCAGGTGCCCGACTACACGTCCTGGTACCTCGAATACCTGTACTTCAAACTCGCCTGCCGGCAGCGGATCAACGGCCGCCTCTCGGCCGCCGATCTCGACGAGGCCGGCCACGGCATCGCCCAGGGCCGGTTTCTCCTCCGCCGCGGCTACTCGCAGACCGGCCTCACCGAGCGCTACGTCGGGCGGCTGCATCAGCTCCGCGGCGAATGGCGGGAGTCGATCGAGCCGCTGCTGGCAGCCCGCTCCCGGCTCGCCGGCACCGACCTCGTCGCCTGCGACCAGGCGCTGGTGCAGGCCTACGTTGAAACGGGAAACGTGGCGGCGGCCCGGGCGATCGTGGCCGAAGGCCTTCGCGGGGCGGGCCGGCTGGCTCCCGCTTACAAGAGCCTGGAGGCGCAAATCACCGCCCCCGGGGCGTCCGCCGGGCAAAATCCTTGACGGCTTGGCCGGCAGACTTGTAGAGTCTCAGATAGAATACTTTAGTCGCCGATCGAAGGGGATTGGCGTTGCGAGGTGGCTTGGCCGCCTCGCCGGCCTCGGGGGTTGCTCACGACTCACTTGGATCGAGATGCCGTCGGGCTGAATGATCGCCGTCCGCTGATTGAAAACAGGCACGTCTAGGAGATTTTTCATGCGTCGCACCGTTGCCACCCGGTTTCTCGCTGTCGTCGCCCTCATGACGCCTTTGGTGTCGCGGGCCGCGGACGTGTCATGGACGGCCGGGTCTGGCGCCTACACGGTCGGCTCGAACTGGGACACGGGCACGGTGCCGACGACGAGCGACGTCGCCGTGATCGCCAATGGCGGTGTCTCGACGCTCACCCTTTCCGGCTCGACCGCCGGCGCGCAGCTGACGGTGGGACGTGACGGGAGCGGCACGCTTCAGATCGGCGGCTCGGGTACGCACACCGTCGCCGGGGGGGCATTCATCGGATACACGACCGCCAGCAGCGCGATCCAGGGTTCCGGCTCGGTCGCCATCGGTTCCGGGGCCACTCTCCGCATCGACGGCGGCAGCGGCAGCACGATCGTCGGCTCCGGAGCTGGGGCCCTCGGCGGGTCGGGTGCGATCACCATCGCGGCCGGCGGCGAGCTCTTCTTCAACGGCGGCTCGGGCAGGAACCTGATCATCGCCGACACGCTCGGCGGCAACGTCTCGATGGGCAAGGTCGATGTCTCCGGCGTGCTCAACGTCGCAGCCGGCGAAATGATCGTGGGCCGCGGTCAGGGGGGCGGTGGCACCGGCAGCGGCATGATCACGGTCAACGCCGGCGGCGTGGTCACCACCAACGACTGGACCAAGTTCGCGGCCGACATTCCCTTCGGTCCGGCCGGCGGCGGCCAGGCGCAGCTGGTCATGAACGGCGGCACCTTCAACAAGCTCGGGGGCGGCCGATTGGTGTTCGGCAACTACGACGGCACCGGTGAGGTGATCCAGTCGGGGGGCGTGATCAACGTGGCCGGCGCGACGGAAGGGATCAACATCGGCGCGTTCGGAGTCCGCGGCATCGGTATCTACACGCTGTCGTCGGGCACCCTCTCGGTCAGTTCCGGTCTGCTGTCGATCGGCAAGGGCGGCGGTTCCCAGGGCACCTTCACGATGACGGGTGGCCTCGTTCAGAAGTCGAGTCCGCAGGACTTCGAGATCGGCGAAGGCGGGAGCGGTGCGATGACGGTCACCGGTGGCCTCGTGGACGTCCAAGCCGGCGATCTGGCGATCGGCGTCTGGGGCGGAACGGGCAACCTGACGATCGGTGGCTCCGGCACCGTTCGGGCCGGCAACGTCGTGTTCTCGAAAAACGCCGCCACGCCGCTTTCCACGCTGACGCTCAACGCCGGTGGCCGGCTCGAGGCGTCGAGGATCACTTCGGTGAACGCCAACGCGCTCACCGTGGTCACCTTCAACGGGGGCCAGCTCGTGGCCACCGGCAATCAGCCGGCGTTCATGAGCGGCGTCTCCAGCGCCTTCCTGGACGCGGGTGGGGCGACGATCGACACGCAGGGATTCGCGGTGTCCATGGCCCAGCCGCTCTCGGGTGCCGGCGGCCTGACGAAGCTGGGCTCCGGCACGCTGAGCATGACGGGCGCGGGCTCCTACACGGGGCCGACCACCGTCTCGGAGGGTGGCCTCGTGATGACGACCGCCCACACCGGCGGCGGTGCGATGACCGTGGCGGCCGGGGCCACGCTCGGCGTTACGGTCGCGGGCAGTCTCAACTCGCAACTCACGCTCTCGTCCCTCGGACTCGGCAACGCCAGCGGCCTGTCGATCGACCTCGCGTCGTTTGGCAATCCGACGTCCGCCCCCCTCAACGTGCTCGGCGGGATCACCACGAGCGGGGCCTCGACGGTGCTCAACTTCACGTCGGGCGCGCCCGCGGCGGGCACCGTGCCGCTCGTCTCCTACGGCAGCCTCAACAACTTCAACTTCACGCTGGGCTCGCTGCCGGCCGGCATGCAGGCGTCGCTCGTCAACAATACGGGCGCCAGTCGGATCGATCTGGTCATCTCGAGCATCCCCATCCGCCGTTGGGACGGCAACCTGAGCGCCGCCTGGAACACGAGCACCGCCAACTGGATCGCCACCTTCAGCGGCACCGGGCCGAGCGCGGTGTTCGCCAACGGTGACGGTCCGGTGCTGTTCACCGACGAGGCGACGGGCCCCACGGCGGTCACCCTCAACACCTCCGTCTCGCCGGTCGCCACGTCGTTCACCAACAACGTGCTCACCTATAGCCTCACGGGAACCGGGGCCATCGCCGGCTCGGGCGGCCTGACGAAGTCCGGCTCCGCGAACATCACGATCGGCACCCGCAACACCTACACCGGCGTGACCCGGCTGGAGGGGGGCACGACCTCCATCGCCGTGATCGCCAACGGCGGCACTGCCAGCGGCATCGGAGCCGCCACCGCGGCTTCGTCGAACCTGGTGTTCGCGGGCGGCCGGCTGGAATACACCGGATCGTCGGCAACGGTGAACCGCGGATTCTCGCTGACCGGCGACGGCGGCGGCATCACCGTCACGCAGTCCAACGCCGTGCTCGCGCTCTCCGGAAGCGTCACGGCCGACTCGGGCAGCTTCCGCAAGTCCGGCCCGGGGACGCTACGGCTCACGGGAACCACCAACGTGCTCGGCAAGGTCGCCGACGGCGCGGGATTGGTGGTCGAGTCGGGGTCGATGCAGCTGTTCTCGACTGTCACCGGCGCCACCAACCAGATCAACACGGTCACGGGCGACGTGCTCGTCGGCAGTCTCGCCGACACGCCGGTGTCGCTCGCCATGACCAACTCCACGCTCAATGCCTCCGGCTGGCTCTCGCTCGGACACGAGACGGGCACGGCGAACTCGACCACGATCCTCACGCGGGCCGCGGTCACGGCGGGCAATCTCCGGCTCGGCTACGGGGCGCTCACCAACTCCGGTTCCCATTCGCTGTCGCTCACCAACTCGACCGTCACCGTCACGGGCGAGACGCTCGTGGGCAACATCGGCCCCTCGATCGCGACGATCTCTGTCCAGGGGACGTCGGCCTACCAGACGGGTAGCGACATGAACGTGGGCAACACCGTCGGCACCCAGGGCACTGTCACCGTCGGTGGCTCGGCCTCGCTCACGGTGCTCGGCCGCCTCCGCGTGGGCGACCTCGGCGCGGGCACTGTGGCGGCGTCGGGGAGCACGCGGCTGACGCTCAATCAGGTGCAGATCGGCAACGGCCTTTCGGCCACCGGCACGATGGCCCTGGCCGACGATGCCACGGCCAACCTGACCGGCTACATCGCGATCGGCAACTCGGGCAGCGGCTCGCTCGCGATGAGCGGCCGGAGCCGGATGAGCGTGCAATACGACCTCAACATCGCCGACCTCGGCGGGTCGCTCGGCACGATGACGATCGCCGACCGCGCTGCCGCGTCGGGTGGCTCGATCTTCATCGGCAAGGGTGATCTCAGCGGTGGCGTGGTCACCATCACCGGTGGCACGCTCTCCCAGACCAATACCGGCGGCGAGTTCATCGTGGGCCGCGACGGCAACGGAACGCTCAACGTGAGCGGTTCGGCCAGTGTGATCGCGTCCGCGACCACCGGCATCCAGATGGGGGCCGGTGCCTTCTCGCAGGCGGCGGTGCTCAATCTCAGCGGCGGCCAGGTGCAGGCCACGCGGCTCTACAAGGGAAGCGGCGTGGCGGCAGCCCTGACCTTCAACAGCGGCACGCTGCGGGCGGCTCCCGGCGCAGCGAACGACTTTGTCAGCGGCCTGACGAGCGTGAGCGTTCTGGCGGGCGGAGCCGTGATCGACAGCAACGGCCAGTCGATCACGGTCGGCCCGGCGATGACCGACGGCGGTGGCGGCGGTCTCACGAAGATCGGCACGGGCACCTTGGTGCTCGCCGGGGCCAACTCCTACCTGGGGGCCACCTCCGTGCAGGCGGGCACGCTGCGCGTGGATGGCGATTCCTCGCTGGCGACGGGCGCCGTGTCGGTGGCGTCCGGGGCGACGCTCGCCGGGTCGGGCACCGTGGGTGGATCGACGACGATCCAGTCCGGGGCGACGCTCTCCCCGGGCGCGAGCCCGGGCACGCTCGCGTTCACCAACGCTCTCACCTTTGGCACGAGCGGCAACTACAACTGGCAGATGCTCTCCGCGACCGGCACCGCCGGAAGCACGTCGGCGTGGGATCTCGTCACGGTGGGCGGCACGCTCGCGATCAGTGCGACGCCGGCCGATCCGTTTCGGATCAACCTCTGGACGTTGTCGGGAATCAATCCCGACGTGAGCGGCTCCGCGGCGAACTTCAACGCGACGCAGGGTTACACGTGGAAGATCGCCTCGGCGACGGGCGGGATCTCCGGCTTTGCGGCCAACAAGTTCTCCATTCGCACGTCGGCGACGAACGGCACGGGTGGCTTCGCCAACTCGACCGGCGGCGGCACCTTCTCGATCGCCCAGAGCGGTAATGATCTCAATCTCGTGTTCACGGCTGGTGGGCCGGCGGTGATCACGATCAACGTGGCCAGCGGCACTCAAACCCAGACGCAGGCAGGTTATCCCACGCTCACGGGCTCGACGCCGGTGCTCAAGACGGGCGGCGGGACGCTGATCGTGGACCAGGCGAACACGCTGAGCGGCTCGACGACCGTACAGGGTGGCCGGCTGCAGCTGGCGAACGGAGCCGCGCTCGGCTCGAGCAAGGTCGTTCCCGTGGCCGGCGGCACGATGACCCTCGCCCCCTACCTGCAGACGACGGTCGGCGGCCTGGCCCCCAATGCCGGTGGCCTGGTGGACGTGGGCAACGGCATGGTGACCGTGGCGGGCGGTCTTTTGGCCGCCGACATGGTGACGGCGATTGTCACCGGCTTGGGCGACGGCAGTTGGAATGGCGCGAGCGGGATCACCTCGAGCGTGGCCGCCGCCAGCGGCGGCGACCGCACCGTGGGCTGGCTCGACAACGGCGACGGCTCCGTGACCTTCGCCTTCGCCGCTGCCGGTGACACGAACCTCGACTGGCAGGTGGACATCCTCGACGCGGCCAACTTCCTCTCCGGGGGCAAGTTCGACAGCGGCAGCCCGGCCTCGTGGAACGAGGGCGACTTCACCTACGACGGCGTGGTGGACATCCTCGACGCCGCGAGCTTCCTCTCCACCGGCCTGTTCGACGCGGGCCCGTACAACCCGCCGGCCGGCGCGATCGCCGCCGTGCCCGAGCCCTCGACGTGGGCGCTGCTGGCGGCAGCCACGGGGCTGACGCTGGCCCACCTCCGCCGCCGGCGGCTTCTGACAGACCGGCCGCCAGGAAGCCCAATCGCGTAAGCGATGGGTTCGATTCCTCAGGAAGCCCAATCGCGTAAGCGATGGGGATCGAGTCGTGCAGCCGGCGACGAACTGAGTCGTCAGCGACGATCGGCCCCGGGCCGGAATGCGGAAACGATCAGCCAGCAGCCCGCGACCGCCCAGATGACGATCAGCCCGAAGGCGATCGATGCGGACATGACAGGCTGCTCCCACGGGGATTGATCCGATGGGGCAACCATAGGCCAGGCTTTCGGTCGGCGCCAGACAAACCGTGAATCGGGTCCGGTTGCGCCGGTCGTGACGGTGCGTGGGTCAGGGTCCGCCATCGCCGACGTGGAAGGTATCGACGTACACGAGGTCGGCGACCGAGCCCTGGTCGGTCCAGAACCTGGCCCGGATCGCATACAGCCGATCCCGCTCGACCACGCAGGCAAAGGGCTCGCGTGACCGCACGCCCGGATTGAGCTGGTAGCGGCGGAGCCGGTAGTCCTCGTTGGAGGCGAGCAGGTTCCGCTTGTGGAGGATCGCCCGGGGGCGGCCGTCGCCGCTCGTCCAGTCGAACCAGGGCACCGTCGCCTCCGCACCGGCCTCGGCGGGAAGCCCCGCCTGGCTGTCCGCGGGCACCACGGGCTCGATTTCCACGATCGAGATCTCCAGGCCGACGTCGCGGTCTTCGGCCCCTTCCGGGAACCGGGGCACGATCGCCACCTTGCCGGCGTTTCGCAGGAAGACATCCACGTTGAGCAACACGCGGCTGTCGTCCAACGGGTGCACGGCTGGTTCGACGCTCACCTCCATCGTCGGGTCGTGCGTCCGCTCGACGGTGAAGTTCGTGTACGTCCACCAGCCCGCGACCATCAGGGCGACCACCCCCAGCACCTTGCTGACGAGGTCGGCCCAGAGGTGGGCGTCGCGGAGCCGCTCGGCGCGCCGATCATCCATGGGAAACGCACTCCGGTGGCAGGGAATCGGGAACCGCGGTCCGCAGTGGGCGGACCATCCTGGGCAGCCGTCGCCGGCTGCCGCTCATGGGGCCGCCTCGGGACGCCGGTTCTGGGCGTCCTGCCGCCCGCGACGGGCATCCGGTGACTGCGGCTTGAGGGCGATGGCGCGATCGAAGGCGGCGACGGCCTCGGCCCAGCGGTTCTGCCGCATCCGCAGCCTCCCCAGCGCCTCGTGACCGTCGCTGCCCTGCGGATCGAGGTCGATGGCGGCGCGGATCGATCGATCCGCCTCGTCCCAGGTGCCGTTGCGCACGCATGCCTCGGCCACGGCAAGGTGCAGGGCTGCCGAGTCGGGATCGGCCGCGAGCCCACGCTCGTAGATCGGCACGGCCTCCGCCTCGTGGCCCGACCGGCGGTAGGTGTTGCCGATGTTGAGGAGAATCGCCGCCTCGATGCCGGCGGCGTCGAGGGGCCGCACCCGGCGATGGAGGCCACGGTCGCCTGCCAGATCGGCCCGGTTCCACCACGCTCCATCCCGGCGGTAGACCTCGGCGAACCGAAAGGGCTCGCTGTCGATGCCGAACCGCGTGTCGATCATCCGCACCCTCCCATCCGCGAGCCGGATCAGCGTCGCCACGTGGGTCTCGTGCTCGGCGAGTTCCCCTTCGGGCGGACGGGAGACCTCGACCCCCGCGGTCCGCAGACCCACCGCGTTGCCGAGCACGTACCAGAGCTGGCAGTTGCCGAGGCACTGGGCCCGCCGGTCGCCGACCACGTCAGGCAGGTTCCAATAGCGGCTTTCCCCGTCGGCCTGGCGGACGATCGCATCGAGTTTGCGGCGGAGCTCCGCGGTCACGGCGAGTTCCGCCGCCACACCGGCCGCCGCCGTGGGTGCGTGCCGTCCGGGCGCCGACGCCGCACGAAGCGCGGCCCGCCAGCGTTCGATCGGCAGGCCCTGGGCGAAGGTCGCGACCTGGTCGCCGACCTCCGGGGCATAGCCGAGCGCGGCCACGAGCCGCCGCACGTCGCCGCCGGCGGAACCAGGAACCGCCGGTTCCGCGGCCCCGCCCACGCCGGAGCGACCCAGCGGCCAGACCGCCAGGAGGAGGCAGGCCAGCCTCCATGCCTTCGTCGTTCCAGATCGCGGTCCGTGCATGGTGGCTCCAGGATCCTCTCGCTGCCGTTGTACCACTCGGCTGCGTGGGCCGTGCATACTGGGGCCTGCCCCACCCTGCCCCACCCTGCTCCGCCGCCGAGGCCGCCATGCGTCTGGGTTTCGTGACCGCCATCCTCCCGGAACTCTCGCTCGACGAGGTCCTCGCCTTCGCTGCCGCCGAGGGGTTCGCGTGCGTCGAGGCGATGTGCTGGCCGGTGGGGGCCGCGGAGCGGAAGTACGCCGGCGTGACGCACGTGGACGTCACCGACTTCACGCCGGCGAAGGCTGCCGACGTGCTCGCGGCCTGCGCCCGGCACGGCGTGGCCCTCAGCGGCCTGGGCTACTACCCGAATCCGCTCGATCCGGACCCCGTGGTGGCCGACGCCGCAGTGGCCCATCTCCGCCGGGTGATCACCGCCGCGCCGCTGCTGGGCCTGGAGACGGTCAACGGCTTCGTGGGCCGCGACTGGCGGCGGACCGTGGACGACAACTGGCCGCGTTTCCTCGCCACCTGGCGGCCGCTGGTGCGTCTCGCCGAGGAGCACGGCGTGCGGATCGGCATCGAGAACTGTCCGATGCTGTTCACGGAGGACGAGTGGCCGGGCGGGAAGAACCTGCTCACCACGCCGGCGGTCTGGCGGCGGGCCTTCACCGACATCGACTCGCCGTCGTTCGGCCTCAACTACGATCCCTCGCACCTCGTGCTCCAGGGCATGGACCCGCTCGGCCCGCTGGAGGAGTTTCGCGGCAAGCTCGTTCACCTCCACGCGAAGGACGTCCGGCTCGACGCGCGGGCGATCGCCGAGGTGGGGCGGTTCGACTTTCCCAACCGCTGGCACCAGCCCCGGATCCCCGGGTTCGGTGAGATCGACTGGGGCCGCTTCATCGGCGAACTGCTGCGCGTGGGCTACGACGGCCCGCTCTGCATCGAGGTGGAGGACGCCACCTTCGGGAAGTCGCTGGAGGGCCGCAAGCGTGCCCTGCGAACCGCCCGCGACGTGCTCCGCCCCTACGTTCCCCCGGCGTGACGCGGCCGGTTTGCTCGAGTGGGTGCCGGTTTGCTCGTCGTGGGTGCAGGTTTGCTCGTCGTGGGTGCAGGTTTGCCCGTCGTGGGTGCAGGTTTTCAACCTGCACAATCGCCACCCCGGGCTTGGCCTCTCCGCAGGTTGAAAACCTGCGGCCACGTCCCGACCGTCAGGCGAGCCGCGAGAGCCCGGCGGCGGCGCGGGCGGCGTTGACCGCCGTCCAGGCGGGCGTTGCCCGCCGAAAGAGCCCGACGAGCTGCGACGTCGTGACACCGAGCGCGGCCGCCGCGGCCGCGGTGCGGTAGCCCACGGCCGCCAACTGGTCGAGCGCCTCCGCGACGAGGGCCGGATAGTCGCGATGACCGACGGCGACCGTGAGGCAGCCGCGGCGCGTTCGCGCGGTCCAGAGCGGAGATGGCGTCGGGGCCGCCGGCTCGCGATGGTGGAGGGCCAGCTGAAGCCTCAGGCGCCGAAGGGCAACGCCCCGATTCTCAGCCTGCGACCGCCGCTCCGAGGCCTCCGCGGTGACATCGGTGGGGCGATGGCGGAGGACGACCGCCGTCTCGACCTTGTTGCGGTGCTGGCCGCCCGGACCGCCCCGCCGCGTCCGTGTCTCGGCGCAGGCGGCGAGCAGCACGTCATCGGGGAGGGCGGCGGGATGCATGGGCGCGGACCGGAGTCGTCAGAACGGCACGTCGTCTTCCGCCGCCTCGGCAAGGGCGTCGTTGGGATCGATACCGCGCCGCGGGCCGGAGTCACGCCGGCCGCCCGCGGCGAGCTGCCGAAAGGAAACCGCTTCGACGGTGAGGAAATACTTCACCTCGCTGGCCTCGTCGCGCTGCCAACGGCGGCCGCTCAGGCGGTAGGTCACCTCGATCTCGTCGCCGAGTTTCAGGTCGTCCACCGCGTCGCACCCGTCCTTGACGAACTCCACCGGGATGTAGTTCGTGAACGAGCTCTTCTCCTGCTGCAGCACGACGAGCCGCTTGCGAAACCCCTTCTGGCCGAAGGTCTTGGTTTCCTCGATGAGGTGGACGACGCCGCGGACGGTTGGATCGTTCATGGAAGGGGCCACTGGTTCGGGGAGGATCGGGGCTGACGGACCGCTGCCAGAGGATACACCGGATCGGCCATTTTCGACCTGCACCAGCGGAGGTATCGTTGCCGTTGAGCGCTTCCCCATGCCCCACGAACTGATTCCCACATCGGCCGCCACCGCGATCCTGCCGACGGGCGGCAGCACCCCGCCGGTCACGGTGATCGGCACGGCGGCGATCCGCGCGGGCTTCGACGAGCTCTGCCTCCAGCAGGCGATCAACTCCCGGCTGGCCCCCGGTGTCACCGATCTGGTGCTCAACCCCGACGGCCACTGCGGCTACGGCGCTCCCGTGGGCTGCGTGCTCGTCTCACCGTCGCATGTCTACCCGGGCCCGGTCGGCGTGGACATCAAGTGCTCCATGAGCCTGCTGCAGCTCGATCTTCCCGCCGCGGCGGTGGCCGACCGGCAGGTGCGGCGGGCCCTGATCGACGCCGTCACCGCACGGATCCCCACGGGCCCGGGCCGCGGCCAGCGGCACGCCGCGAAGTCCCGCGAGGTGAGCGGGGCGGTTGGCAGGCAGGCGGTGGTCGAGGGAGCCTCGGCCGCCGTCTGCGACGCCCTCGGCATCCCCCGCGACTGGGCCGACCACTGCGAGGACGCCCGGCACGTCGGGCACGACGGCACCACCGACGCCCTCGCGGCCCGGCTCGCCAGGCACGAACGCGCGGGGTCGCTGCGGAATCTCGACGACAAGCTCCACCAACTCGGCTCCTACGGCGGGGGCAACCACTTCGGCGAGTGCGAGGTGGTGAAGGTGGCCGCCGACGAGCGGGCCCGACGGCTCGCCGCCGCCTTCGGGCTCCGTGACGGCGGGGTGGCGTTCCTGTCGCACTGCGGGTCGCGGGGCGTCGGCCACACGCTGGCCACCGGCCAGTTCGCCGCACTGCAGCGGAAGTTCGCCGACTGGGGCATTCCGCTGCCAGGGGGCGACCGCGAGCTGGTCTACGCGCCGCTCGGCACGCCGGAGGCCGACGCCTACCTCGACGACATGGCCCTCGGGGCGAACTTCGCGACGGTGAACCACCTGCTGATCAATGCCCTCGTCCTCGAGGCCTTTCAGGAGGTGATCCCCGGGGCCGGCGGCCGGCTCGTCTATTTCATCAGCCACAACATCGCCCGCCGCGAGCTCGTCGGGGGCAACCTGGCGTGGGTGCATCGCAAGGGGGCGACGCGGGCGTTTCCGGCCGGCCATCCCGGGCTCGAGGGCACCCGCTACGAGGCGACGGGCCACCCGATCCTCCTGCCGGGCAACCCGCAGGCGGGCTCGTGCGTGATGGTGGCGGATCCGGGTGCGGCGGTCGCCTGCTACAGCGTCAACCACGGCGCCGGCCGGTCGCTGGGCCGGCGGCGGGCGCTGCGGGAACTCGACCAGCGGGTCGTGGATGCGTCGTTTGCCGCGGCCGACATCCTCACCAACTGTCGCTCGTATCCTCGCGACGAGGCCCCGGCCGCCTACAAGGACTTCGAGGAGGTGCTGCGGAGCGTGACCCTGGCGGGCCTGGCCAGCGAGGTCGCCAGGCTCCAGGCCCGCTTCGTCATCAAGGATGGCGACCAGGCCGACGACTGAGCGCCGGCGTTTCGGCCGCGGCGGGGTCAAGGCGGATGGGGTGGGATTCGAACCCACGAGCGACTTTCGCCGCTGCCGGTTTTCAAGACCGGTGCATTCAACCGCTCTGCCACCCATCCCGGTCGGCTACGGAGCGATCGGCAACCCCGCTGCCAGTGCCGAAGTCTAGCGGAACACCGCCGCGAACGGGGTGCCTTTGACGGATTTCCCCGGGTTTCCTAGAGTTTCCGGTTCCCGAACACCCGAAAGGACCATGCATTTATGGGCGGCATCAGCAACCGGATGAAGGAAGTCAAGCGTCGTCGGCATCGCAAGCAGAAGCTCGTGAAGATGCAGACGAAGCTCAAGAAGGCCACCACGAGCGAGAAGCTGGTGATGGCGGACAAGCTCCGCAAGATGACGACCGGCTGCGACGTCCTCATCTCCCGGATGGGACTCGAAGACCGCAAGCGCAGCTGATCGTCAGGCTGCCAGCTCGAACACGAAGCCGTCCTGGACGAAGTCCACCGTCACGCGGCTGCCCTCCGGGAACTTACCCGAGAGGAGTTCGCGGGCGAGTTCGTTCTGGAGTTGCTGCTGGATCACCCGCTTCAGCGGCCGCGCGCCGTAGATCGGGTCGTAGCCGAGCCGGGCGATTTCGTCGATCGCCGCTTCCGTGCACTCCAGCGTGATCCCCGCCTTGGCCGCCTGATCGACGAGCCGCTGGACCTGGATCGACACGATCCGCCGGATGTGCTTCTGGTCGAGCGGGTGGAAGACGATCG
The DNA here is from genome assembly GCA_040397585.1 of Pirellulales bacterium. GTDB lineage: Bacteria > Planctomycetota > Planctomycetia > Pirellulales > UBA1268 > QWPN01. The sequence goes on along the minus strand of JBBAVS010000049.1, from coordinate 10,283 downwards.
TCTCGTCGATGCGATTGAGAAACTCGGGAAGGAACCGGGCCTGGAGCGCCTCGCGGACCGCGTCGCGGATCTCCTGCTCGCTGCCCCCTTCCTTGGTGATTTCCTGGATCGCCTGGCTGCCGACGTTGCTGGTCATCACCACGATCGTGTTCGTGAAGTCCACCGTGTGGCCGAGGCTGTCGGTGAGTCGGCCGTCGTCGAGCACCTGGAGCAGCACATTGAACACATCGCGGTGCGCCTTCTCCATCTCGTCGAGGAGGACGACGGAGTAGGGCCGCCGCCGCACGGCCTCGGTGAGCCGGCCCCCTTCCTCGTAGCCCACGTAGCCCGGGGGCGCACCGATCAGGCGGGCCACCGTGTGCTTCTCCATGTATTCGCTCATGTCGATGCGGATCATGGCGTTCTCGTCGTCGAAGAGCACCTCGGCGAGCGCCTTGCAGAGCTCCGTCTTCCCCACGCCCGTCGGCCCCAGGAAGATGAACGAGCCGATCGGCCGGTTGGGATCCTGCAGCCCGGCCCGGCTGCGGCGGACGGCGTCGCTCACCGCCTCGACCGCCTCTTCCTGGCCGACCAGCCGCTGGTGGAGCCGGTCCTCGAGCACGAGCAGCTTCGCCCGTTCGCTCTCCACCAGCCGCGTCACCGGAATGCCGGTCCAGGCGCTCACCACCTCCGCGATCTCCTCCGGCCCCACCTCGCGCCGCAGGAGCCGCTTCGCGCCGGGGCGGCCCGCCTCCCGGGCGTGATCCTTGTCGGTCCCTTCCTGCTCCAGCCGTTGCTGCAGCGCCTTTCGTTTGACGTCGAGCTCGTAGAGCTTCTGGTAGATCTCCTCGCCCACGGGCTGGCCTGCCGCCTGCCGCTCCTTGATGGCCACGCCGGCCTGGTCGAACGCGAGCTGCACCTCATCGAGCTGCTTGCGGAGCTCCTGGGCGCTGCCCACGCCCATCTTCTCCGCCTCCCACTGCTGGCGGAGGTCGGCGAGCTTCTTGCGGAGTTCGGTCGACTCCTGCTCGATCTCCTTGAGCCGCTCCTGGGCGTGCTCCTCCGTCTCCTCGGCGAGCTGGCGGGCGGCGAGCTCCAGCTGCACGAGCCGGCGCTGGACCTCGTCGATCTCGCTGGGCACGCTCTGCAGTTCCATCGCGATTCGGCTGGTCGCCTCGTCCATGAGGTCGATCGCCTTGTCCGGCAGGAAGCGGTCGGCGATGTAGCGGCTCGAGAGTTCGGCCGCCGCGACGAGGGCCGAGTCCTTGATCTTCACCCCCTTGTGGTGGGCCTCGTAGCGGGGCTTGAGGCCGCGGAGGATCGCAATCGTGTCCTCGACGTTCGGCTCCCCGACCATCACGGGCTGGAACCGCCGCTCCAGGGCCGCGTCCTTCTCGATGTGCTTGCGGTATTCGTCGAGCGTGGTCGCCCCGATGCAGCGGAGCTCGCCGCGGGCCAGGGCCGGCTTGAGAAGGTTCGCCGCGTCGGATCCCCCCTCGGCCGCCCCTGCTCCGATCACGGTGTGCAGCTCGTCGATGAACAGCACCACGTTGCCGGCCGCCGCCTCCACCTCGCGGAGGATCGCCTTGAGCCGGTCTTCGAACTCACCGCGATACTTCGTCCCGGCGATCAGGGCGCCGAGGTCGAGGGCCACCACGCGGCGGCCGCGGAGGTTCTCGGGCACGTCGGCCTGCACGATCCGCAGGGCGAGCCCCTCGGCGATCGCCGTCTTGCCGACGCCGGGCTCGCCGATCAGCACCGGGTTGTTCTTGGTGCGCCGCGAGAGCACCTGGATCACGCGGCGGATCTCGGCGTCGCGGCCGATCACGGGATCGAGCTTGCCCTGGCTGGCCCGCTTCGTGAGATCGATGCCGTACTTGTCGAGCGCCTGAAACTTCTCCTCCGGATTCTGGTCGGTGACCCGGGACTGGCCGCGGACCGCCTGGAGGCCCGCCAGCAGCTCCTTCTCGCCGATGGCCGCGAGCTGGAGGACGTTCTTCGCCTTCGACGGCACCTTCGCCAGCGCCAGCAGCAGGTGGTCGGTCGAGACGAACTCGTCCTTCATCTGGTGCGACTCGGTCGTCGCCGACTCGAAGACCTTGATCAGCTCCTGATCGGGCGCCGGCTGCGCCCCGCCCGACACCTTCGGGAGATGCGAGAGCTCCGCCTCGACGATCCGCTCGAGATGCCCGCGGTCGCCTCCGATCTTCTCCAGGAGCGGCCGCACGATTCCCTCCCGCTCGGCGAGGAGCGCCTGGAGCAGGTGCACCGGCGTCACCTGGGGATTGCCCCGGGAGCCGGCCAGTTCAACGGCGGCCTGAACCGCCTCCTGGGCCTTGATCGTGAACTTGTCGAACCGGAATGCCATGGTCGCTCCCCCTTCCGCCGGCCGGCCTCGCGGCCGGTCCGGCTCCGGCACCCCCGCGGGGGCCGGTTACGCGTCCTTCTTCACCTCGAACTCGGCGTCAATCGTGTCGTCGGCGGGCTTGCCGGCCTGGGCGGTCGCCCCGTCAGGCCCGGCACCGCCCCGCTGCACCGACTCGTAGAGCACCTTCGAGAGGGCGTGCGCCGCCTGCTCGAGCACGTCGTGGGCCGACGTGATCGCATCCACGTCTTCCCCCTTGGCCAGCTCGCGGGCCTTGGCGATCGCCGCCTCGAGCGGCGCCTTGTCGGCGGCCGAGAGCTTCGCCTCGTGCTCCTTCATCGCCTTCTCGGTCTGGAAGCAGAGCGCCTCCGCCCGGTTGCGGGCCTCGGCCAGCCGAACCTTCCGCTTGTCATCCTCGGCATGACTCTCGGCGTCGCGGCGCATCCGCTCGATCTCCGCCTCGTTGAGCCCGCTCGACTGCTCGATCCGCACCGTCTGCTCCTTGTTGGAGCCGAGATCCTTCGCGCTGACGGAGAGGATGCCGTTGGCATCGATGTCGAACTTGACCTCGATCTGCGGCGTGCCGCGGGGCGCCGACGGAATGCCCTCCAGGTTGAACTGCCCGAGGAGCCGGTTGTCGCGGGCCATCGGCCGCTCGCCCTGGAACACGCTCACCGTGACCGCCGTCTGGTTGTCCGCCGCGGTGCTGAACACCTGCTTCCGCTCGGTGGGCACGGTGGTGTTCCGTTCCACGAGCTTGGTGAAGATGCCCCCCTCCGTCTCGATGCCGAGCGACAGCGGGGTCACGTCGAGCAGGAGGACGTCCTGAACGTCGCCCCCCAGCACGCCCCCCTGGATCGCGGCCCCGAGCGCCACGACCTCGTCGGGATTGACGCCCTTGTGGGACTCCTTGCCGAACAGCTTGCGGACGAGATCCTGCACCTTCGGGATGCGGGTCGAGCCGCCGACGAGCACCACCTCGTCGATGTCCTTGGGGTCGAGCTTGGCATCCTTCAGGGCCTGGACGACCGGGCCCCGACAGCGCTCCACCAGCGCGTCGCACATCTGCTCGAACTGCGCCCGCGTGATCGTGATCTGCAGGTGCTTCGGGCCGTTGGCGTCGGCCGTGATGAACGGCAGGTTGATGTCGGTGCTCTGGGCGCTGGAGAGCTCCTTCTTGGCCTTCTCGCAGGCCTCCTGGAGCCGCTGCAGGGCCATCGTGTCCTTGCGGAGGTCGATCCCCTGCTCATTCTTGAACTGGTCGGCCACGTAGTCGATCAGGCTCTTGTCGAAGTCGTCGCCGCCGAGGTGCGTGTCGCCGTTGGTGCTGATCACCCGGAACACGCCGTCGGCCACCTCCAGCACCGACACGTCGAACGTGCCGCCGCCGAGGTCGAACACCACGATCTTCTCCTGGGCCTTCTTCTCGAGCCCGTAGGCGAGCGCTGCCGCCGTGGGCTCGTTGATGATTCGCATCACCTCCAGGCCCGCGATCTGCCCGGCGTCCTTGGTGGCCTGCCGCTGGGCGTCGTTGAAGTAGGCCGGAACCGTGATCACGGCCTTGTTGACCTTGTGGCCGAGATAGGCCTCGGCCGACTCCTTGAGGGCACGGAGCACCTTCGCCGACACCTCGGGCGGGGTGAACTCCTTGTCGCCGGCCCGCACCTTCACGTAGTCCTCGGGGCCGCCGACCACCTCGTACGGCACCATCTTCTCCTCGCCGCCGACCTCGTTGTGCCGCCGCCCCATGAACCGCTTGATCGAGTAGATCGTGCGCTTCGGGTTGGTGACGGCCTGGCGGCGGGCGATGTCGCCCACGAGGGTCTCACCCTTGTCGTTGAAGGCCACCACGCTCGGCGTGAGGCGGTTCCCCTCCTTGTTCGCGATCACCTTCGGCTCCTTGCCCTCCATCACCGCCACCACCGAGTTGGTGGTGCCGAGATCGATGCCGATGATCTTTTCGCCCTGCTTGGTTGCCATGGTTGGAGTCCCCTTTCGGATGTGCGGTCGTGCTCCGGCGGCCCTTCGGCCCGGGCGTCGCCCGAGCCATTTTTGACCGTCCGGCCTCGTGGCGAAGAGAAATGCAAAGACCGTGCCATCCTCCCGGGTGCCGCGCGGCCGGGAGGCGATCGGGGCGGCGGCCGGCAGAAACCGGGCGAAATCACCGGGTTTACGCCGGTCCGGACGACGGTACAGTTGAGGGGCTCGCCTCCGGGCTCTGCGGCTCCGCCCGGCGGGTCTGCCATTTTGGCCGCTTCGGATCATTCCTCTCGCCATGGCTCACTCCGGTTCACCGCGGGATTCGGGGGCCGATGGCGGCAGGAAGCCGGGCCTGACGCAGCTGCGGACCCAGATCGACAAGCTCGACCGCCAACTCGTCGGCCTGATGAACGAGCGGGCCGAGATCGCCCGCCAGATCGGGCACATCAAGCAGGCGACGGGCCAGCAGACCTACGACCCGTCCCGCGAGGAGACGGTGCTCGAACGGGTGGCGAGCGCCAACGACGGGCCGCTCTCGGACGAGAGCGTGAAGGCGGTGTTCCGCGAGCTGATCTCCGGGTCGCGGGCCATCGAGCAGCACCTTCGCGTGGCCCACCTCGGTCCGGCCTGGACCTACAGCCACCTCGCCGCCCTCCACCGCTTCGGCAACGCCGTCGACTTCGTGCCGGTGGCCAGCATCTCCGCCGCCTTCGAGGAGGTGCAGGCCGGCCACTCCCACTACGGCGTCGTGCCGCTGGAAAACTCCACCGACGGGCGGATCGCCGACACGCTCGACAACCTCTCGCGGCTGCCGGTGAAGATCTGCGCCGAGGTGCCGCTGCGCATCCACCACACCCTCCTGGCCACGTGCGACCGCTCGGCCGTGAAGGAGGTTTACAGCCGTCCCCAGGCGCTCTCGCAGTGCCGCAACTGGCTGGCCCGGCACCTGCCGTCGGCCCGGCTCGTGGAGGTGACGAGCACCAGCGCCGCCGCCGAGATGGCGGCCAGCCGCCCCGATGCCGCCGCGATCGCCAGCCGGCAGGCGGGCGTGCACTATGGCCTGTCGGTCCTGGCCGAAGACATCGAGGACATCGCCGGCAACACCACCCGGTTCGCCGTCATCGGCCACGCCGACTCCAGCCGCACCGGCAAGGACAAGACCTCGCTGATGTTCGAGATCGAGCACAAGCCGGGCGGGCTCGCCGATGCCCTGGCGATCCCCAAGCGGCAGAAGCTCAACCTCACCTGGATCGAATCGTTTCCCATGCCGGGCGAGATGGGGGGCTACATCTTCTTCGTGGAGCTCGAGGGGCACCGCACCGACCTCCGGCTCCGGCGGGCGATCGCGGCGCTCGAGAAACGGTGCAAGCGGGTCGTGGTGCTCGGGTCATATGCCGTGGCGGCAGCCGTCGGCTGATCAGTCCGCCCGCGAACCCACGGCGAACGCTTCCCCGTTGACGCGGACGTCCTGGCAGTCCACCGCCACGCCATCGGCCACCGCGAGCCGGGCGGTCTTCGCGACCACGTCCACGTCTGCGAGCGTGATGCCGCTGATCTCGTCGCCGGCGTTCCCGCGGAGTTCACCGAGCGACCGAAACGACCCGCGGAGGCCGCGGACCGTCACGCCCCTCACCCGCGACGGCTGCGGCGGATGGCCCTGGAGGTCGAAGAACTGGGTCCAGGGCTTCACGTCGAAGATCGCCTGGGCGTCGGCGGCCTCGATGTCCGCGACCAGGATCGACTCGTAGAGCTGGGGCGTGTCGGGGCGGAGCTTGAGCCGCAGGAGGGGCACGTCGGCGCCGATCCGGCAGCGGCGCATCGTCACGTCGCGAATCAGCGTCGCCTCGCTGCCGCAGGTGAGCGCCCCGTGCCCGCTCTCGAAATCGCAGTCTTCGATCGTGACCCGCTCCACGGGCGGGCTCGACTCGTCCGCGAGCGCCAGCGGCCCCTTCGTCCCCTTGAGGGCGATGCAGTCGTCGCCCACCGAAATCCGGCAGCGGCGGATCGCCACATCCTGGCAGCTGTCGACGTCGATCCCGTCGGAGCTCGGCGCGCGGTCGATCGCGATCTCGTCCCAGGGCTGCTGGGCGCCGGTGATCCGCGGGGGCGCTCCGTGCGGCGCGGTGATGGCGACGTCCTCGATCGTCACGCCGCGGCACTTGTAGAGATGGAGATTCCAGAAGCCGGAGTCCTTGAGGCGGATTCCCTCGACCGCCACGTCGCGGCACTCGGAAAGGAACAGCAGCCGCGGCCGCTCCACTTCCAGGTTGGTGCACTTCGGGTTCTCCGCCCGCCGCTTCCAGAACGCCTGCCAGAACGTCCGGCCGTTGCCGTCGAGCGTGCCCGGGCCGGTGATCCGCACGCCCGTCAGCCCGGCGGCGTTGACGAGCGCCGGCCGCCATGGCTCGAAGTGGCCCTCGATGCGGGTGGTGCGGGTCGGATAGTCGGCGAGGTCGGTGGACCCGAGCAGCACGGCTCCGGCCTCGAGGTGCAACTCGACGCCCTGCCGGACGTCGATCGCGCCGGTCTTGAACACGCCGCGGGGCACGATCACTCGCCCGCCGCCGGAGGCAGCCAGATCGTCGATCGCCCGCTGGATCGCCGGCGTGCAGACTTCGTCCCCCCCGGGCACCGCGCCCGCCTCGAGGATCGACACGTCCGCCGCGCGGGCGGCGGAGGGCCCGCCGGAAATGCCACCGCAGGCCCAGGTCACGACGATCAGAATCAGGCCACCGCGCCACCACGCTGTTCGCACGCCACGCTCTCCGGGAAGATTCCTGGGTTCGAAACGAAACTGAGCCTACGAAACCGGGTTGCATGGTGCCCGCCGCGGCGGGCTTTTCCGCGACGCCCGCCTCGGGTACCGTCGAGGCCGCGAGGGCGCGTCAGGCCCAGGGCCCTCGTGCCGGTGTGCCGCCGCACCGGACCGCCATTCCCATTTCCGCCAGAGCCTCTGGAGTGTTTGCATGTCCGCAGCCCGCAGGACGATCGTCGCCGGCAACTGGAAGATGAACCTCGACCGGGCCAAGGCCCGCGAACTCACCGCGGCCGTCGCCGCACGGGCGGCTGAGGCCGGCGCCACCGAGCTGGTGCTCTGCCCGCCCGCCCCGTACCTCGAGAGCGTGGGGGCGACGCTCGCGGCCGCGGCGGCGGCGGTGGCGCTCGGCGGGCAAAACATGCTCGACAAGCCGAACGGCGCCTACACGGGCGAAGTCGCGCCGCCGATGCTGGTCGATCTCGGTTGCCGCTACGTGATCCTCGGCCATTCCGAGCGGCGGACGCTGTTCGGCGAGACCGATGCCGTGGTCAACGCCAAGACCAAGGCGGCCCTGGCGGCGGGCCTCACGCCGATCGTCTGCGTGGGCGAAACGCTCGAGGAGCGCGAGGCTGGCCGCACCGCCGACGTGGTCACGACCCAGATTCGGGGTTCACTCGCCGGCCTGCCCGCGACCGATGTCGAGCAGGTGGTGGTGGCCTACGAGCCCGTCTGGGCGATCGGCACCGGCAAGGTCGCGACGCCGCAGCAGGCTCAGGAGGTCCACGCCCTGATCCGCGGGCTGCTCGCCGGGATCGCCTCGCCGGCGGTGGCCGACAAGGTTCGCATCCAGTACGGCGGGAGCGTCAAGCCGGACAACGCGGCCGATCTCGCCGCCCAGCCCGACATCGACGGCGCCCTCGTCGGCGGGGCCAGCCTCAAGGCGGACGACTTCCTCGGAATCGCCAAGGCATTCGGCTGAGCCGGCGGCGCGGACCGCCAGTCGGGCCGAAATGCCGCTGGGGTAGCCTCGCCCGTGCGGTTGGGCTACTCTCGTGACCCTGTTGATCGACCCGTCCTCCGTGTCCGGAGTTCCCTTCGTCCATGACCGCGCTCTTGCGTTTCGGCCTCGGCTTCCTCCTCGTCTTCTCGGCGCTGTTCCTGATCGCGTTGGTCCTCATCCAGCGCGGCCGAGGGGGTGGTCTGGCCGGCGCATTCGGGGGAGCGGGCGGCCAGAGTGCGTTCGGCACGAAGGCGGGCGACGTGTTCACGAGGATCACGGTGATCGTGGCCGCGTGCTGGATCCTGCTCTGCATCCTCGCGATCAACGTGCTCAGCCGCCGGCAGTCGCTCTTCAACCCGACCCTCGGCGCGGCCGCCGGGCAGGCCGTGCCCGCGCAGTCCACGCTGCCCCCGGCCGACGGAAACGCCACCAGCCCCACGGGTGAGACGGCCCCGGCACAGCCCGCAACGCCTGAAAGCGCACCGGCTGCGGGCGGATCGCCCGACGCGGCAGCGACCGCCCAACCCCCGGCGGCGACCGCACCGGCTGCACCGCCGACCGCCGAGGCCCCCGCCGACTCCGGCGCGAAGTGACCCGATGGCCCTGAGCATGACGGGCTGCGGCGAGGGCGTCGCCAGCGAGGCGGGGAGCACCTGCCGCGTTGAACTGCGGGGCGTCAACAACCGGCACTTCAAACTCTCGCTCCGTGCCCGCGACACGCTCGCCCTGCTCGAGCCGCGGATCGAGGCGGCCGTGCGTGGCCGCGTCCGGCGCGGCACCGTCCAGGCCACGATCGATCTCTCTGGTGTTGCTGCCGCGCCAGCCCGACGGCTCGACTCGGCCCAACTCGGGGCCTATCTCGACGACCTCGCCGACTTCTGTGCCGCCCGCGACCTGCCGATGCCGAAATCGGTGGATGGTCTGCTCGGCCTGCCGGGGCTGCTCGTTGACGAACCTGCCGACTCGGCCGCAGTGGAGCGACTCTGGCCGCTCGTCTCTCGGGCCGTGGACGCCGCCCTCGACCGCTACGACCAGATGCGGCGGGCCGAAGGGGCGGCGCTCGCCGCGGACATGCGGGCGACCTGCGGCGAGATCAGCCGGCTGGCCGGCGGCATCCGCGACCGCGTGCCGGAGGTCGTCGCCGCCCATCGAGACCGTCTCCGCGAGCGGGTGACGCGGCTGCTGGAAGACCGCTCGGCGACCGTGTCGGAGGCCGACGTCGCCCGCGAGGTGGCGCTCCTGGCCGACCGGACGGATGTCGCGGAAGAGCTCGTCCGGCTGGCCAGCCACGTCGAGCAGTTCGACCGGCTCCTCGACGAGGAATCGCCGGGCCGAGCCCTCGACTTTCTGGCTCAGGAGATGGCCCGCGAGGCCAACACGGTCGCGTCGAAGTCGCTGGACGTGGGCATCGCCCACGCCGTGGTGGAGATCAAGACCCGGATCGAGCGGCTCCGCGAGCAGGCCCAAAACATCGAGTGAACGGCCGTTCCGCCGCGTGGCTTTTCAAGCCGGAGCGGCCTGCGGTAGAACATCGGGATGGAAGACCGTCCAGGCAAACTCGTCGTCATCTCCGGCCCCTCGGGGGTGGGCAAGACGACGCTGCTCCGGCGGCTCCTCGCCGACCTGCCGGCGCTGGTGCCGAGCGTTTCCGCCACGACCAGGCCCGCCCGGGCGGGCGAGAGCGACGGCGTCGACTACCACTTCCTGCCGCTCGCCGAGTTCGAGCGGCTGCGGTCCGCCGGGGAGTTTCTGGAGTGCTGCCAGGTGTATGGCCGGCAGCACTGGTATGGCACGCTGGTGGCCGAGGTCACGCCCCGCTTGGCGGCCGGAAAATGGGTCGTGCTGGAGATCGACGTGGAGGGTACACTGTCGATTCTCGGCCGCTTTCCGCAGGCGATCACCATCTTCGTCGAACCGGCCCATCCCGACCAGCTTTATGAGCGGCTCAAGGGACGGGGTACGGAGTCGGCGGACGCGATGGCCCGCCGGCTGGAGGTGGCGCGGCGCGAGCTGCACGAAGCGCATCGCTACCGGCATCGCGTCGTCAACGAGAACGTCGAGACCGCCCTGGTGGAGATCGAACGGATTCTCGCCAACGAGGGGTTCGCCAGCACGCCTGCGGCCGGCCAGCCCCTCACCACCACCCCGCACGTCAGCCGTCCCAGCCCGAGCCACGCCCCCTGACCAGCGCCCCCTGACCA